>CAVJTU010000039.1:0-28591 GCA_963652495.1 uncultured Oscillospiraceae bacterium | reverse complement strand
CCTGAATGAAGAAAAAATTTCAACTTTTGCTGACAACTACCTTGACAATTACCGCTATCCTCATTGACTCGTGCTATACTTACCTAAACAGATTTATTTAAGGAGGCATTACAATGGCAATCGGGCAACGTATTCGTTTTTTCCGTAATCGAAAAGGCATGACACAAAAGCAGCTTGGAGAAGTCCTCGGCTTTCTTGGCAAGACTTCTGATGTCCGTATGGCACAGTACGAATCAGAAGCAAGAACACCCATGCATGACCTTGTTAAGGAAATGGCTGGTATCTTTGATGTCAGCACCCATGCTCTGACCGTGCCGGATATTGATACAAATATTGGTCTTATGCACACTTTCTTTGCGTTGGAAGATATGCGTGGTCTGAAAATCGGGGAAGTGGATGGAGAAGTTGTCTTACGCCTTGATAAGTCCGACTATTCCACTATGGATAAAATGCTCCGTGCATGGCTCGCTGAAGCCAAGAAACTGGAAAGCGGAGAAATTACCAAAGAGGAATATGATGAATGGCGCTACAAGTATCCAGAACTGGATACCCACCAAATCTGGGCTAAGGTCTACCCACAGGAGCTTTTTGATTTTATAAATGACTGTGCCAAGAAGGCTGAAAAAGAAGAAAAGAAAGAAGCAAAGCGTAAAAAGAAAAAATAGACATCAAAAAAACCTTACCAATTTTCAGTTGTCATTTCTGAAAATCAGTAAGGTTTTCTTATGCTCATAAAGTAATCTCATTCATTGAATAAGGAAAATCTGTTGCCAAATCGTTGCCACGCATTAAACAAATTTGTTTGGAATCCGCATAAACACTGGACTTTTTAAGCACTACTTCTTATTCAAACTCAATTGTTGCCGGTGGCTTTCCTGTGCAGTCGTACATTACGCGGTTTACACCCTTTACCTCATTGACGATACGGTTTGTTACCTTTGCAAGTACCTCCCATGGGATCTGCGCTGCATCAGCAGTCATGAAGTCAGATGTATTCACGGCACGAAGCGCGATTGCGTAATCGTAGGTACGGAAATCACCCATAACTCCAACGCTTCTCATGTTAGTGAGTGCTGCAAAATACTGTCCAAGACCCTTGTCCAGACCTGCCTTTGCGATCTCTTCACGATAAATATAATCTGCCTCCTGAACGATCTTTACCTTTTCCTCGGTTACTTCACCGATGATACGAATGCCAAGACCCGGTCCTGGGAACGGCTGACGGTATACCAGATAATCCGGAATGCCAAGTTCTAAACCAACCTTACGAACCTCATCCTTAAACAGCATACGAAGCGGCTCTACAATCTCCTTGAAATCAACTACGTCCGGAAGTCCTCCTACGTTATGGTGAGACTTGATGACAGCAGACTTGCCAAGACCTGACTCGATAACATCCGGGTAGATGGTTCCCTGTACCAGATAATCGACAGCACCGATCTTTCTCGCCTCTTCCTCAAATACACGGATAAACTCCTCACCAATGATCTTTCTCTTGGCCTCCGGCTCAGTAACACCCTTTAACTTGTCGTAGTAACGCTTTTGTGCATTGACACGAATAAAGTTCAATTCGTATGAGCCATCTGGTCCAAATACAGCCTCAACCTCATCGCCTTCGTTCTTACGAAGTAAACCGTGATCTACAAATACACATGTCAGCTGCTTGCCGATCGCCTTGGAAAGAAGAACTGCTGCAACGGAGGAATCAACACCGCCTGACAGTGCGCACAGCACCTTGCCGTCACCGATACGCTCACGAAGCTGTGCGATCGTCGTCTCCACAAAGGAGGACATCTTCCAATCTCCATGGCATCCACACACCTTGTAAACAAAGTTGGAAAGCATCTTCATACCCTCTGCGGTATGCATAACCTCCGGATGGAACTGAGTTGCATAAAGCTTCTTTTCCGGGCATGCCATTGCTGCTACCGGGCAGACAGGCGTATGCGCAGTCACACGAAAACCTTCCGGTACCTTTGCAATGTAATCGGTATGGCTCATCCAGCAAACGGTTGTCTTGGATACACCCTCAAACAGCACATCATCTGTATCGACCTCTACCTCTGTATGACCGTACTCACTCGTTGGTGCAGTTTCTACAGTTCCACCAAGTGTCCATGCCATCAGCTGTGAACCATAGCAGATACCGAGAATCGGAATACCCAGTTCAAATATGGCTTTGTCATAATGCGGTGATGCTTCATCATAAACGCTGTTCGGACCACCAGTAAAGATGATTCCCTTCGGATTTACTTTTTTGATCTCTTCCAGGCTCATCGTGTAAGGCTTTACCTCACAGTATACGTTGCACTCGCGCACGCGGCGTGCAATCAGCTGATTATACTGACCACCAAAGTCAAGTACAATAACCGACTCCTTCTCCATTGCAATTCCTCCTGACATTCAGTCCTGTCTGCCCTCATCCACAAATGTGCGAGGGAAAACAATTGTTTTCATGTTTTTCTTTGCGATTTTTCGCGCCAGAACCCCAATTTTTACGGCATTCTCGTTTTCATTATACAGAGTGTTTCTGTTTTGTGCAAGACCTAAACGAACGGTTTTGTAAGTAGGTGTCGCACGAACAGTAACGTTCCATCACGGCAGCCATGCCATAAATGCACAGTCATACTGCTCAAAATAGCTCTGTGCATCGGCAATCGCCATCGTGGTAACTTCCGCGTTAACCGGATCATAGATACTTACGTTTTGTGTATCATAGCCGGTAAGAAGCACTGCACTGTTATCTCCGGTGATGGCAAGCACCAGATGATTCTCATTGATATAATACAGAACCTGAGTTATGCTGCATCCGCGCAGGTTCTCCACACGCCCGCCGGTATTCTTATCCTGTGTATTATCACGCTGCAAATCGTCTGCATTCGTTGTGTCTGTCTGACTACCCATCGCCTGAGCAATCACCTCATCAATCGCGACATCATCTGACAAAAGTGCTTCTACATTGGATGCACTGCCTCCCTCGAATGCAACAAGAATCTCCAGACATGCCCGTAAGCTGTCATCTGCTGACTGCGCAGTCTGCTCCTCAAAAGTCAGATTTTTGCTCAATGCTCTGGTGCCTCTCGTCCAGACATACTTTGCATGGTCGTCCACAACTACGCCCATCTTGTCATAGGCAGTATCGATTGCATCTGTAAGAGAACTGCTTATCTGCTGCAGTTTTCCTCTTGCATAGACATAGTACAGCTCGTCCTCACTTCCATCATCCAAATTTAACTGATAAGCCGCTGCCGCATCTCGTATCTTGCTGAGTGTTCCGTTTGTCTGTACCTTCTCCGTGTCGAGTGACAGACTGATGGACCACACTTTCTGGAATTCGTCTGCAATCTGGCTCTTTGTCAGGCTGGTTGTCTTTTTGTCACTGCGATTATTGAAAAACATCTGATCATTGTCTGCCACTGTATAGACACCGGTTGCCGTATCCTTTGTCAGTCGGTAGATCTCCAGTTGATTTTCCAAAATCTGTGTTCCTTCTATATAATAGTCGGCCATCTGATACTCACCGGTCTGTGTCATATCATCTGTAAAGTCAAGAATCGTCAGTTTGTACATCGGCTTTTGCACGACCTGCCCTGCCTGCGTGAGCAGATCACTCTTTCTTGCCGTACCATATACCAAATCATTGCCAAGAAAGCCCTGAATCTGCATAAACTCACCATCCTCAGCCACCACTCGATAGGTATTTCCGGTACTAAGGTCTGCGATTCGGATGACATTTGGATAGCCGGCATCCCCCTCTTCCCATGCAATCAGACTGCTTGATGCATTTGAGTAAAAGCTTCCTGCACTCGGTGCAACTGCCAGTTCGGCCTTCTCTCCGCTGCTCAAATCAATGGAATACACGGTATTCTGGTACAGCAGATACATCAGATCGGATTCGTTATTGATGTAGGCGAGTGTTCCCATATTTTTCATCAGAATCTCTTCTGAAAATGTGACCGGGATGTAGAAGATTTCGTCAATGCCTGATTCCTCACTCTTCTCTGCACCTTTATAATGAAGGAAGCTGACGCCAACCTGTCCCTCATGATTTCCTCTGCTGTGGTAGCCATATGCCATAAAGTAAATATCGCCATTGTCCTCCACACGGATTGGCTGCAGTTTATAATCGTCTGACGCAGATGAATCCTCTGCTCCGTCCCGATACGTATAAATCAGATTCAGCGTGTTTTCTTTTGCATTGACTGCAAAGAGCTGACCATCATAAACATAGGTCTGAATATTTTCATTATCAGATGACATGCCGGATACAGACTCATCGGTGATGCCCAGTTTTAATGCACTCTTGGCATATACCGGCACAGATACAGAGAAGTTCTCTTTTACATGACGTTCAAAATCAAGCAGATACAATACATCATTGCGAAAACGCACTACATACTGCTCGTTTACCATGCACTCCTTACTCTCGCCATTGTTGCTTAATGTAATCGGGTAGGTCAGCGTAATACTCGCCTGACTGTCCGTCAGTTCGGTGAGCGTTGTCTCGACTGCGCCCGTCTGCGCCGAAAGCCCCTTCCATGTAATCATGCCGCTTCTGGAATGCTGATTAACATAGCCAAAGTCATCAGTCCCCATCGTCTCATTCGGCTGTATGTAATTTACAATAAAATCATTGTTTCCATCAATGGCTGCCTGCATAAAGTCGTATGCAAAGCCGACCAGACTCTCAGTATGCCCCTCCGCCAGATAAAGGATTCTGCTATAATAATACACAGGTACACCTTTCTGACTGACGCACAGAATCAGCTTATACTCATTTCCATCATCGACCAGATTGGATAACTGAAGCTGCGCACTCATTGTGCTGCCATTTTTTTCCCAGCCGCTTATCTTGCCATTCTCGACAAGACGTGTTCCGTCAAGACCTCTGACTTCGTAGGATATCTGATCTGCATCAACATCATCTGCGTGATCAATCTGAATCGAGAGCTTATGTTCCTGCGATAGGGGCGTAATACAGCCCCTCATCGTGGAAACCTCCATCTTTTGTGTATAACCGTGCAGCGTATTACTGCTATTTTCAAGATATTGTAACCAAACAGTGGCAAGAGCAGCCGTCTGCATTGTCTCATAGCTGTCTGTCTGCTGTGTTGTCTGCGTATATTGCTGATATACGGCAAAGCCGCCAAATGCGGCAGCAAAGATGAAAAGCAGCAGCAGAACTCTTCGAATTAGCCTTTTCAAATCAAAACCATACCTTTCTCTTAACCTGTTGTCAGGCTGTTATGGCTTTATTTTACTTGCAAACAGATAAAATCACAAGTCTTTTTTTGAGTAGGCATTCATTGGATAGTTAATACCCATTCAACGAACAGTTTCCACATCAATATCGTCTGCAGTTCCCCCGTCTGCACCTTCGTCTCCCGATCTCCTGATACAAAAGAACGCTAACCATATCTTCGAGCCAGCTCTGATGTCTCGGCGGTCTGGGCGGCGGACCCGGACGTCCAGGAGGCGGGTCAAACGGTGGTGGCGGACCCGGCGGCGGGGGTGAGGTGGGTGATCCCGGTGGGCGACCGAACGATAACTTTGGCCCTGCGTGTCCGCTTGCCTCGAAAAGTTCTTCCATCGGTATCTCTTTAAATTCTTCACATTCCCGAAGCCGTTCACAAATCTGACGCCCTGTCCGATCCAGACTGATCCTATCCGGGTATTCATCGTAGATAAAGCTTCCCGCGTAATCAAGCAAGTCACATGTATGCTCGATTTCCTGCTGTATCTTCTTTATTTTTTCCGGATAGAGGCTCTTCCAATATTGTGCCTGAAGCTCCTCTGCCGCTTCTTCAAGTCGTCTGGCAATCATCGCATCCTGCGGACTCTGCGGTCGCAAACGGGAAGACTGATGGTACAGCCCGTACTGGCTGTGACTGCTCCATATCATAGCGAAACCTTTTTTGGCGAATTTACTATCATTTTATGCCCAACTTCGTCCAAGTGTTCATTCATAAATTTTCTTATCCGTCAGCCTTTGATTTTTCTTTGACGAATTTTCGTTAATTGTCATTCATCCCACTGTACTGCCGGAAAGCCGAGGATGCATCTGGTCTGCTCGCCGTTTACGCGATACAGAAGATTTACATTTGCCCTTTCATTTTGAAACCGTATTCCTTCTCCAAGGCTTTCCCCATATCCATAGTAAAGTTCTAAATTGTCCTGCTTTTGTACGGTTACAAGCTCTGCGCCTGCCTCTGCCATCAATTTCTTTGCCGATGCATCGATCTCTTCATCTGTCAATATCTGATGCCAGCTTCCTGTAAGTTCCAGACATGCCGCCGATGCAGTCTGACTGTATTCCTCTAATTTGCTTTTCTGCTCATAAATTTGCCGTATTTTTTCCGACCAGTTTCCTGAAAATTTCCAGCTGATTCGATTTTTGCTTTCGGATTCGTCATTGTTATGATACGTATCGCTTTTGTTTTGTTCACTCTCTTTGCCAGTCCTGTCATTTGCTCTGCTTAAGTACTTCAAACTATAGGAAACCTCCGTGTCTGCCCCTGCAAGCTCCCACACGCAGCCGTAGCTCTCCTGTTTCTTTGTGATTCCATATCCGCTGTAAATTTTACAAACTGCTGCTGCGCCCTCAAGGTATTGTATGATTTCTTCCTCTGATAAAAATGCAGGGCAGGAGCCGCCAAGACGAATCTGTGCCGTCACATCTTCTGTAAATTCATCAGTAAAGTATGAGGCAAATTCGATGCTGTCCTCTGCTTTTTTCTGTCCTCTGCCCAGCCCCACTGTCTCAAATGCAAGGACTGCGCACCATATAGCACAGCAGATTCCTGTCAATATCCGGTACATAATTACCTCCTTTTTTGCTCCTATTGGGAAGTATTTCCTGTTCCGGCATATTTATACCCTTAATTAAAACAATCGTCGAAGCACTTCCGTAACCCTGTGAACAATAACCACTGTAACCTGAAACTTGCAGGCAATCAAAATCACCTGTTGCCATCCGCTGACAACTTTGCTATACTAAGAAAAAAGTGCCCGGTCAGGGTCACTTTTCACGAGGAGGGTTCTATGTCTAAGCCAACGCTTTACCGAAATCGTCTGATACCGCTTGAGTCAGTGTTGTTGACCGACGATGAAATCTTATACCGCGACGATACAAAAATCATTACCGTTTGGAAGACGCTTCATCCGAAGTCTGATCTGGCATATGGCTATTCCTGCTATTTTCTGGATCGCGGTTTCAAAATCAGTCGCTTTTATTCACACAGCCATGATTTTATGTATTGGTACTGCGACATTATTGAAACCGAATATCGGGCAGAAACAGACACTTATGTATTCACAGACCTGTTAGCCGATGTGATCATAAAGCGTGGCGGTAACACGCGAGTAGTCGATCTGGATGAGTTGGCCGATGCTTTTGATTGCGGGCTGCTCTCCTCAAAACGCATGAGCTGCGCACTCAGACAGCTTGATGATCTGCTTCAGGTCGTTTACCGAGACCGTTTTGAGGCTCTGACGGAGCCGTTTATGAAGCAGATTGCAGCATATGAAGCGGCTGCGCAGAATGCAAACTAGATTGGTTATTCATCATAACTGTAAAGATACCAAACATTCACCTAACTTGATATTTCAAGCGATAAGCAAGAAATGACACAAAATAGCAAACACAAAAAACAAAGGAGATCTCAATCATGATAGCACTTGGATGCGACCACGGCGGTTACGAATTAAAACAGGAAATCATCAAATACCTTGAGGAAAAGAATCTGCCATTTAAAGACTTTGGCTGCTATGATAACAGCTCAGTGGATTATCCGATTTATGCGCGCAAAGTAACAGATGCCATCACACGCGGTGAATGCGACAAGGGAATTTTAATCTGCGGAACCGGCATCGGCATTTCCATCACAGCAAACAAGGTTCCGGGCATCCGTGCTGCACTGTGTACCGACTGCTTCTGTGCAGAAGCCACCAGACTTCACAATGATGCAAATATCCTTTGCATGGGCGGACGTGTCGTAGGGCCGGGACTTGCGGTTAAGATTACAGATACCTTTTTAAATACACCATTTTCCGGTGATGAGCGTCACAAAAGACGCATCAATCTGATTGAAAACAGAGACCCGGCTGAAGCTTAATATTTGGCCTCACCTCTTGACAAGCTTTTTATAAAAACAAACGCTATAAATTGAAAAATATTGATCTAATCTGGAAATCAATTTGCTTTTCGTGTATAGTGAGCTTGTTGTACAAGGTCACTTTCCTTCGTGGTGTTGTCTGCAAACTCATTATACATCAAAAAACCTTGTCTATTTTTTTACTCAAAAATAGGCAAGGTTTTATAATTCAAAATTTGTAAAGTGGTATAAATATGATTGTAAATGATGTTTATCGCAGCACGATGTAAACCGCATAAATAAAATACATCGCCACCATTGCAATTCCTTCTTTTCTGCTGATTTTTTTCTTTGTTGCTGCAAAAATCCATACAACAGCAGAAAATGCAATCAAAATCAAAATGTCGATGATATTTTCACGGATCAGACTGAGCGGATTGATCGCAGATGCAATTCCAAGAACCATTAAAATGTTGAATACATTGGAACCAACTGCGTTTCCTACTGCCATATCAATCTCGTTTTTACGTGCTGCCACAACGGATGTGACAAGCTCCGGCAGGGATGTTCCGATAGAAACGATAGTCAGTCCAACAAGTGTCTGGCTCATACCAAGATCGATTGCAATCCGGCTTGCCGTATCTACCGTTAAATCACCACCGATTGCAATCGCCGCTGCGCCTCCGATGATATAAAGGATGCTCTTCGGGTAAGACATTACCTTTAACTCCTCGACATCAATCTCATCATTTGCTTCAGCTTCGCGTCCCTCTGCTCTGGCCTTCAGTGCGCTTTTGATCATCATTCCAATATAACCGGCAAAAACAATAATAAAAATAATTCCATCCAGACGACCAATTGTCATACCGGATGCATCACCGATTGCCAGAATCCCAAGCACCAGCAAAAGCAATGCGCAAATAATCGAAAGTGGGATATCGCGCGTTACTGTCTCTTTTTGTACATAAATTGTGGCTAGAATCGAACAGACACCGATAACAAACATCAAATTAAAGATATTGGAACCTACGACATTGCTGATTGCAAGCTCATTGTTATTTACTAAAGATGCAGTAACACTGACTGCTGTCTCCGGCAGGGATGTTCCCATTGCGACAATCGTTAATCCGATAATAATGGACGGCACTGCCAATTTCTTTGCTACGCTCGAACTTCCTTCCACGAAAAAGTCTGCACCCTTTACGAGCAATGTAAATCCTACTGCAAGGAGTAGGATTACAATGATAAGCGGTGCGCCATTGATGAAATTTTCCATCGTTTCCTCCTTTTTTATATTCCGTTCTATCAAGAATAATTCATTTGCCCTAAGTGCCTCAAGACGAAATAAAAAGACTCATGTATGCACATCAAAAAAAGCACATACATGAGTCTCATTCTTTAAGATTTGCCAGGCGAAATGCCGAGGTTGTTGACAAATCACGATAATCGCGAACTACTCCCTCACGGAATATCATTTTCAGTTTTTTATTCGTAACGTTGACTACTATACCATACGCAGGAAGGGAAAGTCAATCCCCAATACCGTTGTTTTTCCCGATTATTCCACTTGATTACTCAAACACCTTTTGAATGCTGCTGTAATGAAGGAACATCCCCTGCGCATCAAGTTCCTTGATCTCGTCAAGTGTGGCCAGACGATACCCCATCGTCTCTTCCTCCTGAAGCTTCAAATCGCTCTCGTTAAAATCAAGTTCAAAGCGATACACATCGACAAAATAGTTGTCGCCCTCGCCCGGATTGTCACGGCGATAGGTAAAGCGATATCCGGCCGGACAGCCAGACACGTCAAGTCCTGTCTCCTCGCGAATCTCTCTTGCCACTGCCGTTTCGGAATCCTCACCTGCCTGCACAGCACCGCCTGAAACCTCCCACCAGCCCGGAGCCCATGCTTTTGTCATGACTCTTCTGGTGATCAGAAAGCGTCCATCCGGGCGATGAATCACACCGAGCACGGTCAGATGATACTCACCATCTTTTAAGTGCCAGTCGTTTCGCTTCATAGTGCGTCCGGTGCGCTTTTTATCGGAATCATAAACGTCCCAAAGTTCCATTCTGTTCTCCCTTATCATTATTTTTTGCGAATTACATGTTCTTTGCCACTTCTGCACATGCATCCATTGCCTCAATCACGGCACTTCTAAGGCCTTCCTTCTCAAGCACACGAACAGCCTTGATCGTGGTTCCTGCCGGTGAGCATACCATATCCTTTAGCTCACCCGGATGTTTTCCGGTCTCAAGCACCATCTTTGCACTTCCCATAACTGCCTGCGCCGCAAACTTATATGCCTGCGCTCTCGGCATTCCCTGCTCAACAGCTGCATCTGCCATAGCCTCAATGAACATAAATACATATGCCGGAGAACTTCCGCTTACCGCAACAACAGTATCCATCAGCTTTTCACTGATGACTTCTGCCTTGCCAAATCCACCTAAAATTTTGCATACATAAGCGGCCTCGTCTGCTGTCACAAACTCATTTGGCGTCGCACCCGTCATACCCTCACCTACCATCGCCGGTGTATTTGGCATGGTACGCACGATCTTGACAGCCTTGCCAAACTTCTCTGCCAGCCATGCCAGTGTCTTTCCCGGTGCGATGGTGATGACAAGCTGCTCTGCACGTACATGCTCCCTAATCTCGCTGATGACCGTCTCATAATATTGCGGCTTTACGGCAAGCACCAGCACATCAACAGCGTCCACTACCTCAAGATTACTTGCAGTTACGTGAATGCCATACTGATTTTTTACACGCTCCCTGCTTGGCTCAAACACATCAGAGCCATATACATCCTCTGCCTTGAAAATTTCATTTTTGATGATGCCTCCCATCATTGCGCTGGCCATGTTGCCGCATCCGATAAATCCTAACTTCATAGTTTTTTTCCTCCTGTTTTTATAATTGGTTGTAACGATTCAAAGCCGCACCTCAATTTTGCTTTGCTCTGAATAATTACAATGATGTTGGGGGCAAAAAGCTTTCTGACCTTTTGACCCTGGTATCATTACACTTAGTAAAAGCTCTGCTCGGTACGGTTGATAATCTCGTCCTGAAGTGCTTTGCTCAAATTTCTGAAATGATCACTATATCCTGCCACGCGCACGATCAGATCCTTATACTCCTCCGGATGATTCTGCGCATTGATCAATGTCTGACGGTCAATGACATTGAACTGAATATGATGACCATCCATGTTGAAATATGCACGGATCAGATTTGCCATCTGATTTAAGCCCTCGTCGCCAGCAACGACGCTTGGCGTAAACTTCTGATTCAGCAATGTGCCTCCTGTCATTAAATGATCCATCTTTGCGCAGGACTTGATCACCGCGGTCGGTCCGTTTACATCGGCACCTTTCTCCGGTGAGATACCTTCGGAGACAGGAACGTGCGCCAAACGGCCGTTTGCACTCGCCATCATGACCTCACCAAAGTAAACATGGCAGGTAGTCGGAAGCATGTTGACGCGATAAGTTCCGCCAAGCATGTTTGGACGCCCTGTTACTTCACCCTGATAATACTCGAATACACTTCTCATGATCTCATCTGCGTATTCATCGTCATTTCCATATTTCGGACTGTGATTCTTGACCAGATTCAAAATGCGCTCATGACCGACAAAGTTATCATCAAGTGCTGCCATCAGTTCATCCATCGTGAACGTCTTCTGATCGTACACATTATATTTCACTGCTGCCAGACAATCGGTGATTGTTCCGATTCCAACGCCCTGCAGATATTTCGTGTTATAGCGTGCGCCGCCTGCATTGTAATCCTTACCTCTTGCAATGCAATCATTCGTAAGAATAGACAGGAATGGTGCCGGCATACAGTCTGCAAAAATTTTCTCGATGATGTTGCTTCCCTGAACTTTGATGTCAATGAAGTATTTCATCTGCTTCTTGAATGCGTCAAACAGTTCCTCATATGTCTTGAAATCAGCTGCACAGCCAAGCTTTAAACCAAGCTGCTTTCCACTCACTTTATCGTAACCGTTGTTTAAGGTCAACTCAAATACCTTTGGGATATTGAAATATCCGGTCAGAATATAAGCCTCGTTTCCAAATGCCCCCGTCTCAACGCATCCGCTCGTACCGCCGCGTCTCGCGTCGGCAAGCGATTTTCCGGCATTCATCAACTCCTGCACAATCGCCTCTGTATTGTAGAAAGCCGGCTGACCCCATCCCTTTCGGGCGATCTCACAGGCTCTCTTCAAAAACTTCTGCGGTGTCTTGCGGCTGATCTGCACGTTGGAACTTGGCTGCAAAAGCTTCATCTCATCCATGCAGTCCAGAATCAGATAGGACACATCGTTGACGCCATTTTGTCCATCCGGTGTGATACCGCCTGTGTTTAGGTTTGCAAAATCAGTGTAGGTGCTGCTCTCTTTTAATGTAATACCGACCTTCGGCGGTGCCGGCTGGTTGTTAAACTTTACCCACAGGCACTCAAGAAGCTCTAATGCTTTCAAATCATCCAGAATGCCATCTTCGACATCCTTCTGGTAAAATGGATTTAAGTGCTGGTCAAAGCGGCCCGGTGAATAGGCATCCCACGGATTCAGCTCCGTCGTTACACCAAGATGAACAAACCAATACATCTGAATCGCCTGCCAGAATGTCTGCGGCTTGTGCGCCGGAACCACATCACAGTTTGCGGCGATCTGAAGAAGCTCTGCCTTTCTTGTCTCGTTTGTTTCCTTTTCGGCAAGCTCTCTTGCATAGGCTGCGTAGCGCGCTCCAAGAAGCATAATCGCATCACACGCCTTTGCCATACCGCGCAGCTGATTTCTCTTCTCAAAGGCTTCGGTATCATGAAAATAGTCAAGTTCATCGATGGATTTTTGAATATCGGCCTTGTAATCCAAGAAGCCTTTCTCGTATAATTTAAATGAGCCAACGGTATGACCCGGTCCGCGCTGTTCCATGAACTCTGTAAAAATACCGGCACCGTAGCAATCCTTCCACTGCTCCGACATGTTTGCCAAAATCTTAGAGCGGGTGGAACGCTTCTCCCAGAATGGAATAATCTCTTTTTCCTGATACTCATAATCTTCTGTCTTTACCGAGAAACTGATCAGCTCGCGGTCGTTCATGACATGCATGTCCGCAAGCGTATGGCAGCACAGCTCCGGGAAAGTCGGTGCGCCGTGCGGCGAATCACCTTTTTCTCCGACAATCAGCTCACCATCTCCGATGTAGAGTGTCTTGGTAGCAAAATAATCGTATAATACCTGCGCACGAAGTTCTGGCACGGAAAGCTGTCCCTCATATTTTTTGTACGTAGCTGTCTCACTCTTGGCCCGCTCCATGTCGATATGCGGCTGTGTGGTAACGCTTTGCTCGCGCAGTGCCTGCACGCGCGCATTCATTCCTCTTCTTTCCATGATCTTACCCTTTCCTTTTCCTGTTTATTTTACGTAGTTGTTTTTTTCTTCTTGTTTCTTTATCCGCCAATTTTGACTTTTGAAAATCCGGCAGCTGTAAACAAATCGGCCAGCTGTTTCATCTTTTCGTCCGACAAAGCAGCAAATGCCTCACCCTGATACTCACACTCCAAACGACCATACTTGCTGCTTCCAGTATTGTGATACGGCAGCAGGTTGACCTGTGCAACCTTGATTTTTTCATCAATAAGCCACTCGATGATAGCCTTCATATTTGCTTCATCGGCATTTACACCCCCGATGGTTGGAATACGGATATAAATCCTTGCACCGTCTGCACTTAGCTTTTTTAAATTGTCCAAAATCAATGTATTGTCTGCCCCGATCCATTTTTTATGTACTGTACTGTCCATTGCCTTAATGTCGTAAAGAAAGGTATCCGTATATGGTAAAATTCGCTTAAAATTTTCATATGGAGCAAATCCGCTCGTGTCGATCGTTACGGTAATGCCCTGACGGTACAACTGCCTTGCAAGCTCCTCGATGTAGTCCATATCCATGCACATGACTTCACCGCCTGAAAGTGTAACACCGCCACCGGACTCTTCATAAAACATTTCGTCTTTTTTGAGTTCCTTCACCAGTTCACGAACCGTATATTCCTTTCCTGCGACCTCACGGATATTTTGCAAACAATGCGTCACGCAGATACCACATCCGGTGCATTTTTGAAAGTTTGTTGCGGCTTTGCCATCCTCCATGTGGATTGCACCGTTTGGACAGACTTGCATACAGGCCATACAGCCTGTGCACTTTTCCCGATTCGTTAAAATCTGTTTTTGGAAACTTTGCGTTTCCGGATTATGACACCATGCACATTTGAGCGGACATCCCTTAAAAAATACACTTGTGCGGATGCCATCCCCGTCGTGAATGGAGTACTTCTGAATATTGGTAACAAGGCACATTTTCTGTGTTCCTCCCCCCTTATCTGTTTTCTATTTTCCAAATTAACGTGCAAATTCAAACAAATCAAACTACTTTTAAACCTTGATCCTATCATAACACTGCACAATATCGTTGTCAATTGGCGTTTATTATGATACCAGAGGCAAAAGGTCAGAAAGCCGATGCAAGCTTGCTTGTAAGAGGATTTTTGACCCCAACATCTTATTATTTAAAGGCTTTGAACCATTCGCACTTTATTAAAAAAAATGGAGCCAGACGATTCATCTGACCCCGAATGTTTTTAATGGGTAAGATCCCTAACCCACTTATATTTTCTGAAATGATAAATCACCCACGGAAGCTTTCCTACTTCATCAATGCAGGTACACGCATATACAAGCACAACTGGCCAATGGAAGAAGTAGGTACCGGCTGCGGCAAGAGGGATTGCAAGACACCACATACACACGGCAAGGCTATACATATCAAATAAAGTATCACCTCCAGCACCGAAAATACCATTGATCGTGACGTCATTAACGGCACGTCCAATCATATAAAATGCGATAACAGCAAGCATCCCCTTAAGATAGCTTTGTGCCTGCGGTGTGAGCTTTACAAAATGAAGAATCATTGGTGCCGATACACACATGAGAATAGATACGAAAATACCGCATGCAAATGAGATCTTTAACAGATGAATCCCATAGCGTTTTCCTTTTTCAAGATTTCCGGCACCAAGCTCGTTTCCAATCATAATACCCGCCGCACTTGAAATTCCGGCACTAAAGCAGCAGATAATATCGCGCACAACAGCTGCCACGGAGTTTGCTGCGGCGGCATCGGTTCCAAGATGACCCATGAAAGAAGAATACGACGTAAATCCGATTCCCCAGAACAGACAGGCTCCCAAAAGTGGCAATGCACATTTCCAAAAATCCCTTGACAGCTGCCTGTTATGCCTGAACAGGTCACTCATAGATGGATGAAGGTAATCGGGCTTATACGAAATTGCAATCGAAATAATCAGCTCGATAATACGCGCAATCAGTGTTGCAAGTGCTGCGCCGCGCACACCCATCGGTTCAATGCCAAAACCGCCAAAGATCAATATTGCATTTAAAATGATGTTGATACATACAGTTGTGGAACTGATAATCGCGGTTGTCTTTGCGTGCTCACTTGTCTTCATGATGACTAAGTAGCACTGAGAAATACCAGTAATCAGATAGGAAAAACCTGCGATTTTCAGATAGCTGACACCGTAATTGATCAGTACTTCTTCATTCGTAAAGATCAACATCAGATAACGACCAAAGAACACACAACCGACAAAGAATACTGAAGATACCAGACCGCACAGACGAAGTGCCATACAGAAAATCTCATCGAATGTTTTCTTATCTCCCTTTCCCCAATACTGTGCGCCTAAAATTCCAAGGCTGGCAGTTGCTGCTGATAAAAACATGTTTTGAATAAACTGAATCTGTGTTGCCAGCGATACCGCAGACATAAAATTCTGATCCATGCCGCCAAGCATGAATGCATCGGCCACCGCCACCATCGCAAGCATTAAATTCTGAAGCACAATTGGAACCATCAGGCTCCAAAGCTTCTTATAGAATGCTTCGTCTTTTTGTAATTTGCCCATTTTTCACCTCAAAAACTTATCTTTTCATTTCAAATCCCTTATCTTTTCTATGATTGTTTCAATACTCACCTTCAACATAAATTCTCCCTTCCGTTGAATTTTGGGATTTGAAAATCTCTTTTTGTTTGCCTCATTATACTGTTTTTACTCGTAGCTGTCTACTAATTTCTTTTCTTTTATTGCCGCTTGACAATAGTATGATTTCGTACTATACTCTTCAAGGTACGATTTCGTACAAAACACAGGAATAAGGGGAAATTTATGAACATTCAATCTTCCGCGCCATTAAAGAGACTAAACCATCTGCAATGTGAGACAAGTGTTGTTTACCATGAAATGTCATCTGTCTTCGGGCAATCCGACAGCGTGATGCAAATTTTGTATACGATCTGTGACAGTGGCGGTGAAAGCTGTCTTCTTCGAGATATTTGTCTTTTGACTGGTATGCACAAGCAGACGCTTAATTCTGCGCTGCGAAAGCTCGAAGATGAGCAAGTTGTCTACTTAGAACCGGTCGGTGGAAAAAACAAGCGTGTCTGTCTGACCGAAAAAGGAAAGCAGCTGGCTGCACAGACTGCCGGCAGGGTCATTGATGCTGAAAATCGCATTCTGGCAGAATGGGGAGCTGAAGCTTCCGAACAATATCTTTCTTTAAATGAGCGATATTTAGGATGTCTTCAAAAAGAATTAAAGAGATTAAAAGAGGAAATGGGAGAGTTTTTATGAAAATCCAATTATCGGATCACTTTACGTATGGGAAGCTGTTTCGCTTTACGCTTCCTTCCATTGTCATGATGGTCTTTACATCAATCTACGGCGTTGTGGATGGCTTTTTTGTATCCAACTTTGCCGGAAAAACAGCCTTTGCATCCATCAATCTTGTCATGCCTTTCATTATTATAATAGGAAGCCTTGGATTTATGGTCGGTACAGGAGGTACAGCACTTGTATCTTGTATTCTGGGCGAGGGCGATGAAAACAGAGCAAACCGATATTTTTCCATGCTGGTTTATCTGACTGCCATTATGGGTATCGTATTGTCTGTTCTCGGAATTGCCATTATGCGCCCTGTTGCCATCTTTTTAGGTGCAACCGATGCCATGATCGATGACTGCGTGCTGTACGGACGCATTGTAATCGGCTTTACGGCTCCGTACATGCTTCAAAATGAATTTCAAAGCTTTTTTGTAGCAGCAGAAAAGCCTAATCTGGGGCTGGCTGCAACACTTGCTGCCGGAATCACCAACATGATTCTCGATGCCGTTTTTGTCGGACTTCTTGGATGGGGCGTGGCCGGTGCTGCCGTCGCTACCGGAATCAGCCAATGCATAGGCGGTTTCCTTCCTCTCATCTATTTTGCCAGACCAAATGACAGCCGACTGCGCATTACGAAAGCAACATTTGAACTTCGCCCTATTTTGCAGGCTTGTGCAAATGGCTCCTCCGAACTGATGAGCAATGTTTCCGCATCGGTTGTCGGCATTGTCTACAATTTTCAGTTGTTAAAATATCTTGGTGAGAATGGTGTCTCTGCCTATGGTGTGTTAATGTATGTGCAATTTGTTTTTGTTGCTATCTTTGTCGGATACTCTATCGGAAGTGCGCCGATCGTCAGCTACCACTATGGTGCCGGCAATCACTCTGAGTTAAAAAATCTTCTTGGAAAGAGTGTTCGCGTCGTTGCCATACTCGGTGTCGTCCTTACAACACTTGCCATTTTGCTGGCACATACACTCGCGTCAATATTTGTCGGATATGACACAGAACTTTTGCAGGTTACGGAGCACGCATTTAAGCTGTTTTCATTCTGCTTTTTGTTGTCCGGCTTTAATATTTATGCATCGTCATTCTTTACGGCCTTAAATAACGGTGCTATCTCCGCCGCTATCTCATTTTTGCGTACGCTCCTGTTCCAGACTTCGTCTGTACTTATTCTGCCAATGATCTTTGGAATCGATGGTATCTGGTGTGCAAATGTGGCAGCTGAGATCTTTGCTTTTGTCATTTCACTTGCATTCTTACTTTCAAGCAGAAAGAGATACCACTATTAACTTACGACAACAATTCAAATCCACATATCGTTTACGCTTGATAAAACAATAGGGACAAGCCGCAATGGCCTGCCCCTATTTGTCTTTTTTACTCTTCGCTCTCAGCAGTCTTCTCTGCTTCGCTGGTTTCCTTTACATTCTTATCATCATTCTGAGAAGAAGATTCTTTTGCACTCTCACCAGAGCCGCTTTCTTCCTCGCTGGACTCTTCCTCGATCTTCGTCGGATCGTAGATATTTACACCAATTACGACCGCACTTGTTCCATTTCCGGAGTCAAGCTTTCCAATCTGGAAGCTGTTCATTGTATAATCACCATATTGATCCGTATCTCGATACCAGAACGCACCGGTTGTATTATAGACCGTTCCTCTGCCGCCGTCCTGCTGGCTTTCCTGATACTTATCCTCATCGCCAAATGCCTCACGCGCTGCATCCACCGCCTTGTCGAACAATTCGTCCAACTGCTCTGCAGTATATGTATCCTCAAAATAAATCGTCAGTGTAGTCAGCCCGCCATCCGGATCGAAAACAGGCTGCATACCAACAGAAATATAATCAAGCAACTTAACAGAGTAGTTGAGATCACCCATTGTCTCGCCCTCGGTAAATGCTGTCGTTGTGCCGATCGACATTCCGACCTCCTTCTCCAGATCCTCATAGCTGCTTAACCATCCCAGATCCTTATACTGGAAAGTGCCATCCGATGCCTGAAAATCAGTGATCTTAAACTCATCTAATGTATCTGCTGCTGCGGTTGTCTTTACCTTATTTGCACTCGAATAGGAACTGTAACCATATCCGCTTCCATAATAACATCCTGCTGCGGACAGCATCATCGCGCCAAGTCCTCCTGCCAGCAGTCCCTTTTTCCAAAAATGTCTCATAAACTTTTCCATGCCTTTCACAACATTGGCTTGATTAGCTGAGCACCCCGCCGCCAATGTACATTACATCCATTATACCAGATTGAACAGAGAAATCAATTGAAAAATGGTAACTATTCAGGCCCCCATTCGCAGCAGGCAATTTTGAATGATTCTGAATAAGTTACAAAAAATGTAAATTTCTACTTGACAAATTCATCTTCATCTGTTATCATAACACATGTTGTAGCGCTATCGCCAAACGGTAAGGCACTGGACTCTGACTCCAGCATTTTCCAGGTTCGAATCCTGGTAGCGCTGTTAAATTTAAGGACATCGCATTTGTGGTGTCCTTTTCTTATATGCCACAGTTCACAGAGTCATAACGTGAATTAGCGGTGGGACGAGCTGCTTTTACGAAGGCGCTAGCGTCTGCTCGCAAACCATTCTCGTAAAATCTCCAGTGAACTGTTTATCTCAATTTTATTCGGCGCGCTTCACCGCATCTGCCATTTCCTTCACGTAATTGTACACCGGCTCTGCGGCATCTTTTCCATATTTCTCGATAATCTTTACAATCGCACTTCCGACGATAACACCATCTGCCATACCCGCATATTTTTCTGCCTGCTCTGGTGTATTGATACCAAATCCGATTGCTGTTGGAATAGATGTATTCTCGCGAACGACGCGCACAATGCTCTCAAGATCGGTCGTAATCTCGCTTCTCATTCCTGTTACGCCCATAGAAGAAACGATATACAGATAGCCTGTCGCAGACTTTGCGATCTGCGCGATACGCGCCTCGCTCGTCGGTGCAATCAAAGAAATCACATCGACACCATGTGCCGCGGCAACTTCTGCCACCTCGCCCTTTTCCTCAAGAGGCATGTCCGGCACGATAATTCCCGAAATGCCTGCGGATGCGCAGCGTGCAAAGAAACGCTCATAACCATACTTAAATACCGGATTTAAATAGGTAAGAAATACAAGCGGAACGGATGTCCTTTTGCTGACGCGCTCTACCATGTCAAATACCTGATCAGTCGTGCAGCCATTCGGATTTGACAATGCACGAATGTTCGCCGCCTGAATTACCGGGCCTTCCGCGATCGGATCGGAGAATGGGATGCCGATCTCGATCAGTGCGGCACCTGCCTCCTCCATCTTTATGATAAACTCCTCTGTACACTCAAGCGACGGATCACCTGCTGTTAAAAATCCAATAAATGCTTTTTTATTCTGAAATGCCTCTGCTATCTTTGTCATTTTCATTTTCCTCTCAGTCGTGTAAGTCGATTCCTCTATATCTTGCGATTGCTGCTACATCCTTATCTCCTCTTCCGGATATACAGCAGATGATGATCTGATCCTTTCTCATGGTCGGTGCAAGCTTCATAACCTGCGCGATCGCATGAGAACTCTCGATTGCGGCGATGATGCCCTCTATCTTTGCAATGTACTCAAATGCACAAACAGCCTCTTCGTCTGTCACCGGCACATACTCAGCTCTGCCGATGTCGTGCAGATATGCGTGCTCCGGTCCGATACCAGGATAATCAAGTCCTGCAGAGATCGAGTAAACTGGTGCGATCTGTCCATACTCATTCTGGCAGAAATACGACTTCATGCCATGGAAGATACCTTCCGTTCCCACTGCGATAGTAGCGGCTGTCTCTCCTGTGTGAACACCGCGTCCGGCAGCCTCACAGCCAATCAGACGCACATTTTCATCTTTGATAAATTCATAAAACATTCCCATTGCATTGCTTCCGCCACCGACGCAGGCAAGTACGGCATCCGGCAGCTTTCCTTCTTTTTCAAGAATCTGTGCTCTTGCTTCCTTGCTGATGACGCTCTGGAAATCACGCACGATCATCGGGAACGGATGTGGTCCCATGACAGAGCCAAGCACATACAAAGTATCATCCACACGGTTTGTCCACTCTCTCATACACTCATTTACGGCATCCTTTAAAGTCTGAGTGCCGCTTGTAACAGGATGAACTTTTGCACCAAGAAGCTCCATACGATATACATTAAGTGCCTGGCGAATGGTATCTTCCTTGCCCATGTAAATCTCGCATTCCATACCGAGAAGCGCGGCAACAGTTGCGGTTGCAACACCGTGCTGTCCGGCACCTGTCTCTGCAATCAGACGTGTCTTTCCCATCTTCTTGGCAAGAAGTGCCTGTCCGAGACAGTTGTTGATCTTATGCGCACCGGTATGATTTAAGTCCTCTCTCTTTAAATAGATCTTGGCTCCGCCCAAATCCTTTGTCATGCGCTCTGCATAATAGAGAAGGGATGGTCTTCCGGCATACTCCTTTAATAAAGTATCGAGTTCCTGAACAAATTCCGGATCATTTTTATAATGTTCGTATGCTTCCTCCAAACGTATAATCTCATTCATCAGTGTCTCCGGCACATACTGACCGCCGTGTTTTCCATATCTTCCTCTGCTCATCTGTCTGGTTCCTTTCTGCATGTCATTATCGAATTTATCTATTACTTATCTATTTATTTGTCTATTGTATCTAATTATTTTTCTGTTACTTTTTATTTGCCTGTTTGCTGCTATTTATTTTGTTTGCCTGCTTGTTTTCGGTTTTGTTATGGCCGAAGCTGATCGAGCGCTGCCTTTTTGTCCGGGCTTCGCATCAATGTCTCCCCGATCAATACAGCATTTACATGATGTACTGCAAGCTTTGCAGTGTCTTCTCTTGTCTTGATTCCACTCTCTGATACAAATACCACATTGCTCGGAACAAGCTCCCGCAATCGCAAGCTGTTGCTCACATCGACTGTGAAATTTTTTAAATTACGGTTGTTCACGCCGATGATTTTTGCGCCGCAGTCAAGTGCGGTATGAATTTCTGCTTCATCGTGTGCCTCAACAAGTGCATCCAATTTAAGAGAATTGGCTGCTGCCAGAAATTCAGCCAATGTTTCCTTTTCCAGCAGCGAACAGATCAAAAGCACTGCCGACGCGCCGAGAAGCTTTGCCTCATAAATCTGATACGGATCAATCGTAAAATCCTTGCGAAGCACCGGAATGTGTACCGTCTGTGCGATTTTTTTCAGATATTCATCTCTTCCGAGAAAATATTCAGGCTCGGTCAGCACGGAGATGGCTGATGCCCCTGCTGCTTCATATTCCTGCGCTATGGTAAGATATGGAAAATTTGGTGCAATCAGTCCCTTTGACGGAGATGCCTTTTTTACCTCACAGATAAAGGAAAGTGATTCCCCTGCCAGACTGTCATAAAAGCTTGGTTTCGCTTTCACTTCACCGGCTGCTTCTTTTTGCAAAAGTACCTCTGCCTGAGAAATCAATGTATCAAGCGGCACCTGCTTTTTCTTTTTTTCGATACAGATTCGCCGTTTGTCTGCGATCGTTTTTAATATATTCTCTGCCATGCTTCCTTCACCCCACTGCCATGTTGTGTGTTTACTGCCATGTTCTGTTTGTCTGCAATTATTTTTACGATGGTTCTATAATGTTCGCTTTTTGTTTCTTCTCTTACGTTTTACTGCTTTGCTGCTCTTGCGAAGTCCTCTAACTGCTTTGCTGCGCGACCACTTTCAAGTGCCTCTCTTGCGATCTGAATGCCTTCCTCAATTGTGATGCCTTCTCTTGCCGTGTAGATAGCAGCTCCGGCATTAAGAAGTACCGCATCGGTCTTTGGGCCCTTCGCTCCGTTTAAGATATCGAGTGCAAATTGTGCATTTTCCTGTGGATCACCGCCTGCAAGATCGCTTTTCTTGCAGCGGGCAAATCCAAACTGCTCCGGTGTGATGACGTAGTTCTTAAAGACACCGTTTCGCACTTCGCATACAGTTGTCGGTGCGCTCAGTGAAATCTCATCCATTCCATCCTGTCCGTAAACAACCATCGCACTCTTAACACCTAAGTTATGAAGCACTCGTGCAAGCGGCTCTACAAGTGATTCGCTGTATACGCCAAGCAGCTGCATGGATGCTCCTGCCGGATTGGCAAGTGGTCCAAGTACGTTAAATAAAGTGCGGATTCCGATCTCTCTTCTGACACTGCCGACGAAACGCATTGCCGGATGATATTTCTGAGCAAATAAGAAGCACATGTTATGCTCTTTTAAGAGGATCGCACTCTCAGCCGGGGAGAGATTTAAGTTAACGCCAAGTGCTTCAAGACAGTCTGCCGTGCCGCACTTACTGGATGCTGCACGGTTTCCATGTTTTGCAACAGGAATACCTGTCGAGGATACGATAATGGAAGCAATGGTGGAAATGTTGATTGTATTTGCACCGTCTCCGCCTGTTCCGACGATCTCTAACACATCCATGTCATTTAAGAACTTTTCGCAATGGCTTCTCATGACCTTTGCAGCAGATGTGATCTCGTCGATTGTCTCGCCCTTCATTGTCATTGCAGTGAGAAAGGATGCCTTCTGTGCATCGGTTGCCTCGCCTGTCATAATTTCTTCCATTACCTGCTCCATGATCTCTGCCGTCAGGTTCTCTTTTTTTATTAACTTTGCGATTGCTTCTCTTATCATAATGTTGTCTCCTTTGCCGTCTGTTGTTTACTGCTGTTATTTATTACTGTCTATTACTTATTACTGTTGTTTACTGCTTGGTATTGTTACTTGTTTTTCTATTCTATTTTCTTGTACTCTCTACTACGTTTCGTAAAATATCGATTCCTTTCGGTGTGAGAATGGATTCCGGATGGAATTGCAATCCATATACCGGATACTGTGTATGCTCGACTGCCATAATCTCGCCATCGGCTATTGCCGTTACACGAAGCGCCTCCGGTAAGGTATCCGGGTCAGCCTCAAGTGAATGATATCTTGCAACCTGAATCTCTGCATCCATTCCTTTGAACAAAACGCCTGTGCGATCGAGCCGTGCGATTGATGTCTTTCCATGCATCAGCTTCTTTGCATGAATGATTTTGCCGCCGTATGCCTCGCAGATTGCCTGATGACCAAGGCATACACCAAGAATCGGAATCTCTGATCCAAGCGTTCTTACTACATCCTCGCAGATGCCTGCCTGATCGGGGCGTCCTGGTCCCGGAGACAAAATGATGAGCTGCGGATTGAATGCTTTTACTTCCTCGACTGTCATCTCATCGTTTCGGATGACCTTAATATCAGGCTCGATGGTTCCGACTAACTGATACAGGTTGTAGGAAAAGCTGTCATAATTATCAATCAATAGTATCATCGTTGTTCTCCTTTCCCTCATCGACTGCCATCTGCTGCGCCTTTTCAATGGCTTCGACTACTGCCTTTGCCTTGTTGATGCACTCCTGAAATTCTTTTTCCGGAATGCTGTCTGCCACAATTCCGGCTCCTGAGCGGACAAATACCTTCCCATTTTTCTTATATGCCAGTCGAATCCCGATGCAAGTATCCAGATTTCCGGTAAAATCAAGGTAGCCGACTGCGCCGCCGTAAATGCCTCGCTTGTTGTTTTCCAGTTCGTTTATGATCTCCATTGCACGATACTTTGGTGCGCCGGAAAGGGTTCCTGCCGGAAGAACAGCCTCTACCGCATCGAGTGCCGTCTTGTCATCCCGAATCTGTCCCTTCACGGTTGAGCCGATATGCATGACATGTGAGTAGCGAAGCACCTTCATATATTCTTCCACTTCAACGGTTCCGTATTTACTGATCTTTCCGATATCATTTCGTCCTAAATCGACTAACATGTTGTGCTCGGCACATTCCTTCTCGTCGGCAAGAAGATCGCTTTCCAATGCCAAATCTTCCTTTCTGTCTTTTCCTCTCGGTCTCGTTCCTGCCAGCGGAAAGGTATGAAGCACGCCGTTTTCTAATTTTACAAGTGTCTCTGGTGAAGCACCTGCCACCTCCATATCATCGCTGCTAAAATAGAACATGTACGGCGATGGATTTGTGGTTCGCATGATGCGGTAAGTATTTAGAAGACTGCCCTCGTACTTAGCTGCCAGTCGGTTGGACAGCACCACCTGAAAGATATCGCCCTGATAGATGTATTCCTTTGCTTTTTCCACCATCGCGCAATATTCATTTTTCTGAAACAGCGGCTGAAATTCAGTCTTCAAGCATCCCGGCTGTTCTTTCTTCATCTCACCATTTATGATCAGCTTTGCAATTTTCTTTATTGTCAGAACGGCTTTTTCATAATTCTTTTCAAGTTCATCGGTCTTAATTGTCACCATAATGATGATTTTTTGCTTTACGTTATCAAAGGCGATTACCTTGTCAAACAGCATTACATCGACATCCTTAAAGCCTTCCTCATCCTTTGCATCCAGCTTTAACTTTGGATTGCTGTATTTTACATAATCGTAGGAGAAATAACCAACGAGTCCGCCCGTAAAGGAAGGAAGCTTTTCCATACGAGGACTTTTATACTCTTTTAATACCGTTTCAATGCGCTCTCTTGGGTCATTTCCTCCTATAAAAGAAATCTCCTCTTTGGGATCAAATCCAAGGAATGTGTAGCGTCCCCAGATTTCCTGATTTTCCACGCTCTCAAAAAGAAAGCAATGGCTGCTGACATTTTTTAATATGCGTAAGACCTCGATCGGGGTTCGCACATCCGAAAACAATTCTCCTGCAACCGGCACTGCGCGATATCCGGCTGCTTTTTGTCTTAGCTCTTCGAGTGTTGTCATAATCTGCATTGTGATCCTCCTTTGTTGTCATGCCGGTATGCGGGTATAAAAAAATCCCTGACAGACTCACTCTTATGAATCTGCCAAGGACGGATACAATTCTCTTTTCCGCGGTGCCACCTTGTTTCCCTTTTCAGGGCTCTTTTTCGGATACCAGCATATCCTTCGCAACTAACGTATGCGCACACGTTATGGAATACTTAGCTTACGCCTTTGACCATACCCTCTGCGGTCCATTTAATAAGCTGCTCTCTGTCCGGTTCTCAGCATCCCGGACTCTCTGTACTGCGCATTTCTTATTTTTATCTCCGCTTCATCGGTTTGAAGTGTTATCGTGTTATTTAATTATAGCGTTACTATACAGCGCGTTTTCCTATTTGTCAAGTAAGATTTTTTATTTTTTCGGCAATTAACGGATGCTTCTGATAATAACTCTTCGTAAAATTTAAAAACGTCTGCATATCATTGCTGATATACTTGCCCTTCTTCCACACCACTCCGATCCTGACACGAATCGGTGAGGCCAGTGGGATTCCGACTATGCCTGAGAATTTGTCGGTCATGCAGGAATAGAAAAAGCATCCATATTTCTTCAATTTGAGAAATTGCAATGTGGTATAAATCTGACTGCTTCTCATGATAACGGACGGCGTGCAGCCATCAAGCTCAAAGCGAAGCTTCAAAAGCTGGTTCTGCACCGAATCTGCATTAAAAAAGATCAGCTTTTCCTTTGCCATTTCCTTCGTTGTGACAAATTCCTTTTGCGCGAGCGGATGATTCTCACTTACACCAAATACGATCTGGTCATCCGCAAGGATAATGTTGTTGAATTTGTCGATATTATATTGTTCCATGTTAACGAGTGCAAGATCAAGCGTATCGTCCTGCACGAGATTGCAGGCACGAACAGAACCATACTCCTCCAACACAACCGGAATCTCCGGGTGTTCTGCCTGAAATGCCTCTAACAGCTCCGGAAAAAATACGGTGCTTAGCATCGGAGGAATTCCGATGTGAACCGGCGGACGAACACGCAGCACACTTGAACAGTCTGCCTGAAGCTCATCGCAATATTGCAAAATATAGACTGCTTTTTTATAGAGTGCTTCGCCCTCCACAGTCAGCATCAGCTGATTTCCCTTTCTGGAAAACAGATTGATTCCAAATTCAATCTCCAAATCACGGATAGCAACGGATACCGTCGGCTGCGTGACATATAACTCTTCTGCCGCCTTTGTGATGCTGTGACAGCGGCTTGCCGTGCAAAAATACCGCAGTTGATTCAGTGTCATACACTCTGTCAGTCCTTTCTCTACTTCTGCTCAAAATGGTAAAAAATACTCTTTTAGCAATTCTGCTATAAGGATACCATATCCGCTTTGTGATTTCTATAGCCATTTTCGAGAGGTTCATTGGTAAAATTATCCAAAAAGATGCTGTCCGTTTTGAGGTCATAAAAAAAACGTATGCAGCCATATTTTCTGTCAAGTTGTGTTTGTGATGGTGCTGCCCTATAATGGAATCAGCAAAGGAAATGTGGCGGCCGACACATTTCAGGAGTGAAAAATTTAACAATCAAAGAGAAGGGAGAGTTCAGAATGTCTCAAACAATTATCGCCCTGCTGTTTCTCACATTCGCAGTTGTAAGCTTCATACTCGAAAAAATCCCGCTCGGTCTTACTGCAACCATCTGCGCACTTGGTCTTACTCTGACCGGTGTATTAGATGTATCAACAACCTTTGCTCAATACGTAAACAGCAATGTGGTTCTTTGTGTCGGTATGTTCGTAGTAGGACAGGCGTTATTTGAAACAGGCATGGCAAACAAAATCGGAAGTGTCGTTACCAAATTTGCCAAAACGGAAAAAACACTGATCATCGCGATCATGGTCATTGTCGGTGTGATGTCAGGCTTTTTATCAAACACCGGAACAGCAGCCGTACTGATTCCTGTTGTATGCGGAATCGCAGATGAATCCGGCTACTCAAGAAGTAAGCTTTTAATGCCGCTTGTATTTGCTGCGGCACTTGGCGGAAATCTTTCCATCATCGGAGCACCCGGCAATCTGATGGGTGTAAATGCATTACAGGAGATGGGGCTTCCAACAAGCTTCTTTATGTACGCTCCTGTCGGTATTCCTATGCTGATCATCGGCATCCTCTACTTTGTCTGTATCGGTCATCGTCTTTTGCCGGACAAGACAAACGCAACTGATGCAGTTCAAGTACAGAACGATTTCAGCAATGTACCAAAGTGGAAGCAGAATGTATCTCTTGCTGTACTTGTTGCTGTTATCATCGCCATGATCTTCGAGGATGAAATCGGTATCAGCATTCAGCTTTCATCCTGCATCGGTGCTGCAATACTTGTTCTCACGAAAGTAATCGACGAAAAGGCAGCTCTAAAATCCATTGACTTACAGGTAGTATTGCTCTTTGGCGGCTCCCTCGCACTGGCAAAAGCACTCGATGTTACAGGTGCCGGAAATCTGATTGCAGATAAAATTGTCGGCTTTTTAGGCACAAGTCCGGATCCTATGGTATTGCTTCTTGTTATTTTTATCGTTACATGCACTATGACAAACTTTATGTCCAATACTGCTACGACAGCCCTCATGGTTCCGATAGCTGTATCACTTGCCAACAATGTGGGCGCAGATCCGCGCGCCGTTGTCATTGCCACTGTCATCGCAGGCTCCTGTGCCTATGCAACGCCAATCGGTATGCCGGCAAACACCATGGTTGTGGGACTTGGCGGCTACCGCTTTAAGGATTATGTAAAATCAGGTCTTCCATTAATCGGACTTTCCTTTGTGGTCTGCATGGTTTTACTGCCAATCCTGTTTCCATTCTATCCATGATTATGATACCAGGGACAAAAGGTCAGAAAGCCGATGCAAGCTTGCTTGCAAGAGGATTTTTG
>CAVJTU010000038.1:0-28634 GCA_963652495.1 uncultured Oscillospiraceae bacterium | reverse complement strand
AGGTCAAAAATCCTCTTGCAAGCAAGCTTGCATCGGCTTTCTGACCTTTTGACCTTGGTATCATCACATTAATTCACCGTAAACTTCTTTGTAGAGTTCTGTCATCGTCTTTCCGTGATGACCAGTCAGCTCGTCCACTCTTCCACTCATGACAAGACCGCCTTTTCTCATAAATACCGCATAATCTGTCATTCGTTCCAGTTCATCCACCAGATGACTTGATACCAGAAATGTCTTATCTCCATTGCAATGCGCTTCGATGCTCGCCAGAATCTGATCTCTTGCAATGATATCAATGCCATTCAGAGGCTCATCGAGTATAATAAGCTTTGCATCACGAGAAAGCGCAAGCGCAATCTTGCCCTTTGCCGTCATTCCGGAGGACATCTTTGAAATCTTCATTTTCGGTTCCAATGAAAATTCTTCAAGCATCTCTTCGTAAACTTCCGGTTGAAAATCCTCATAAAAATCAGAAAAGTAATGCCCCGCATCCTTCCATGTCATATAAGAATAGAAATAGGACTCTGTCGGCATGTATACCGTGTGTGCCTTGCTTTCTTTTCCTACCGGTCTGCCATCTATTAAAATTTCTCCGCTGCTCGGATGAATCAGACCTGCCGCCATCTTCATAAACGTGCTTTTTCCACTTCCGTTTGGCCCTAAAAGTGCATAGACACGCCCTCTCTCAATCTTCAAGTTCAGATTGTTTACTGCTTTCTCTGAGCCATACTTTTTTGTCAGCCCATTGCATTCCAGCATTGGTATTTCTCCCATCACTGCTGCTCCTTTCCTTTTTTGTTATCTGCTTCTTCCTCAAATGGAGGCTGCTCCTGTCCGGGTATCCGTTTGTTCTTCTTCACATACTCATCATCATATGCTTCCAGCATATCCTCTCTCTGGTTATAGCGCAGTCCTCTGATAATCAGTCTCGTCATAATGTCATAGATCACGGCGAATAACGGCACACCGATGATCATACCGACAAATCCCCACAGACCACCGAAAAACAGAATCGAGAACAATACCCAAAACGATGACAAACCTGTTGAATTTCCCAGGATCTTCGGACCTATGATATTTCCGTCAACCTGCTGCAGAATCAGAATGAATACAAGAAAATAAAATGCATGCAGCGGATTTTCGAGCAGCAGCCACAATATCGACGGAATTGCGCCGATATACGGGCCAAAGAAGGGGATGACATTTGTAACGCCTACTACTACACTGACAAGAAGTGCAGACTTTATACCCATCAGATATGTTCCGACAAAGCAGATAATTCCAATGATCAGAGAATCGAGCAGCTTTCCCATCAAAAATCCGCTGAACATTTTGTCCGCATAGACGATCTCCTCTTCGATCAGCTTCGCCCATTTCTCCTTAAACAAACTATAAAGGATCAATCTGCTCTGTGCTCTGAAACGTCTGCGTCCTGCAAGCAAGTATATAGAAACAATCACTCCCAAAAACGCATTTTTCAAAAATCCAACAATGTTAACCACCTGATTGCTGATTCCATTAAACAGTGCCTGCAGCATCGGTGTCAGATCACTCTTCAGCCATCCTTTCAACCGCGTGGATAAATCCGCATACAGATTATCCCAGTTTTGCTGCATTGTCGGATATTTTTCGAGCGTATCATGAAGCCACGTATTCGCATTGTCCAACTGATCCGGCAATGTACTGATCAGAGACATCACACTCGTAACCACTTGCGGAATGACAAGCATAAACAAAGCGACTACAATTGCCAGTGCCAGAATCTCGCAAAATGCGATTGCCAGTCCGGACGCGATCGCCCCGGCATGCTTTACATGTGCCTGCTCAAGCAGCTGCTTTATATGTCTCTCCCACCAACGGCATGTCGGACGCAGCACATAAGCGATCACAAATCCGTAGATAAACGGTTCCAAAATTGCGATCAGATCATTAAAAAATGCTCCGAAGCCCCGGATACGATAAAACAAAAAGAAGCAGACCATCCCAATCAGCAGGATAACTACCCCCGTTACTACAATTTTAAAATATTTTTCGTTTTCCTTTTTTCTCAGCACACGTTCACCTCCAGAATCTGCACAGTTTGCACACTGCCTCCGCTGACATTGTACTCTTATCTACATTTAAAGTCAAGCAAAGGTTCCCGTCTCACCGCCATTTACGCAACGATAATCGCCCCGTGAACAGCAACCAATAGGACACTCATTTCAAAAATGCCGCAGCATAAAACTATCGTCTCTTGCTGCGGCATTGCACATTTTTTAATCACTTATTTTTTTAATTCTCTGCGCACGATCAACACAATTGCCAGTGCCATCAATGCCACACCCGCTGTTATCACCATCATACCAATGCGTCCTGTCGGATCTTCGATACCAAGAATTTTTCTTGATGACGGCGGAACCGTCGGTGTAGTAGGCGTGGTTGGTGTAGTTGGTGTGGTTGGCGTAGCAGGCTTAGTCGGTGTGGTAGGTTTGGTTGGTGTATCCGGATTCGTAGGTGTAGTTTCAGGTGTAGTTTCTTTGTCCGGAACGGTATGTTTCGGTATAATACGATTGCTGTATTGCAAATTGCCATCCTGATCGTATCCCGGTAAGAATACCAGAGAAGTCTCTATTTCACCGTAGGAATCACATGACGACGGAACAATCAGATACATGCCGAATGGAAGTCCTTCAATGCTGCATATACCATTTACATCTGTCACCAACGTGTACGAAGGCTGAATATTCTTTTTCGCAATCCAGATCTTCAGCCGCTTCGCAAGCTGCTCAAGCTCATCCGCTGTTGTCACTGATGTGCTGTAACCGCAATCTTCAAAGTCCGGCATAAACGTCAGCTCATCCCCCTGACTCTTTGGTACAATGTTGTCTGTAATGCGATACATGGAAAATACTACGCCTTCCATCGACGTATTTTCATCTTCCAGATCAATCTCAAGTGACACAAGCTGCTCACTTGCACAAACTGATGCATATTGTGCGCAAGACAAAATCAGCAGACAACATGTCAATAGAAAGATCTGCAAAATTTTTTGAAATATTTTCTGAAAGTAGCTTCTTGTCTTCATACTCTTACTCCTTCCCTTCATCCTCTTCTTTTTCTGCGCTCTTTCTTTCTGCGATGGCTATGCCACAGCAGCCACACAAGCAACATAAGCAGAATCGGAATTGCCACTACCGGAGCCACTATCTCCGGATCGATCTGAATCGCATCTGCTGTTACACGAATGCTGTTTGCACTTGCCTTTGTCTCCACGCGATGTCCGCGTACAAGAAGGCGGTGCGTATTGATTCCATAAGGAGTACAGGTGACTAATGTACATAAGTCCTTGCCCTCCTCAATCTTCAAGTCAGACAAATCATCCGGCTCTACAATACGGATCTGATCCACTTCGTAGGTCAGCGTCTCGTCGAGTACACGGATATAAAACTCATCTCCCACCACAAGCTCATCCAGATTCGTAAACAGCTTGGCAGAAGGAAGTCCTCTATGTCCGGATAACACAGCATGGGTTCCTTCTCCACCAACAGGAAGAGACGAACCCTCAATATGACCTACCGCAATCTGAAGAATCGTCTCGTCAGTACCGTGATAGATTGGAAGCGACACCTTGATCTTGGGAATCTCGATATATCCAAGTATTCCGTTACCACTGACATTAAGGAGCGATTCATATTCCTCACGTTCTTCATCCGTCATGACCCAACGATTTGTTTTTTCTTTTAATTGCTCATTGTACTTGCAGGCATCATCCCACATTTGCTCGTATCGCTCATCATTAACTTCAGCCACAGCCTCCGCATATGCAGCAATTGCCTTTGACTGATGCAATGAATTCCAATAATCACTCACAGTTGGATACAGCAGCAAGGACACACCTACCAAGAGAATCAACAGCAATAGGATGGTAGTCATATTTTTTTTGATCCACTTCATAGACACTCCTCACGGTTGTATCCGGGTGCATCCCCAAAGGGAGACACCCGATTGCAACCTATCTTATCCGAATTGGATGATGTTGGGGGCAAAAGGCATTTTGACCCCAACATCATATTTATCTCACCTTCCAGAAGTGAGAACTATCTGCCAATCGGTTTTTAACCTATCAGCGTGCGCTCATGCGCTTCTTCGTGATCAAAAGAACAGCTGCGCCCAGAACCAGAACAGAACCGATTACATAGAAGATAGTAGTACCGATACCACCAGTGGTCGGAAGAGTGGAACCCTTTTTGTTAATTACATTAGTTGTAAGTGTACCAGTTGTTACATCTCCAGTACCTTTATTTCCGCTACTAAGATTTGTCAACACTTCAGTTCTTTCACCGAAGTCAAACGTAGTCTGATGCTCTGCAGTCACAGTAAACTCGATTGGTTCAATTGTATTATATCCGTTTGGTGTGATAATCTCAGTCAGCCTATAAGTGCCATCATCAATACCCTTCCACTCGAATGTGGTTTTATTACTATCCGTAATTGTATAGTTTTCACCGTTTTCTGTAGCATTTACAAGACTAACTAATTCATATTCACCTCCAGAATTTTTCTTCTCAAGTTTGAAAGCAGCGCCAGGTAACGCCTCACCATTTTCTTTAACCTTGTTTGCAACTACCTTGTATGTAAATACAATAACGCTGTCATCCGGTGTCTTGCCTGTCTCCGGCTTCTTATCTCCACGTTGCTCCTCATTTGGATTGTTAGAGAACTCAAGACTTCCGGTATTCAGATTTCCCTCATTACCAATATTTGCATTCTCATTCAGCCTAGAGGTATACTCAACTACAATCTTAGAACCATCCTTAACACCTTCAACATTCTTCAGATTCTCAAAGACAACATCAAATGTATGCTTATCACCTGGATTCACCTTAACTTCATACTTACTAGAATCAATTACTGCCTCACTATCGCCATTCACCAGATACACCTTTACAGACTCTTTGTTAAATGTAAGTCCGTCTTCTTCAGTATCATGGAATGCAAAATAGTAAGTCTTGTAATCATCATAATTAGATGCTACAGTACCTTCCAGTTTAAATGGAACATCATCGCCGATATCGTAGTCAGCAGAATCCTGCCAACCAGTTGTTTTACCTGTTGTATCGTTTGTATCCTTAACCTTCTTTTCAAAGCTTGGGACGGCACTCTTTGGTGAAATAGTAACATCGCCTACAATTTTTACAAGGTAAAGAGTATATGCATCTTCTCTTCCATATAAGCTGTCATCCTTGTCTTTGATCAGATAATAACCTGCTGCTGCTGTATATTCTTCCCCATTAGTAATAGTAACTACCGGGTTCTCTAATTTTGCATACTTTTTAATCACCGCTAACTTCTCGGTATCAGATGCGCCATTTTTATCTGTAAGTTCTGCAAGTACTTCCGCGCCAACTTTTTCACCCACAGTTCCATTACCATTTTTGCCCCACTTTACATTGGATAAAGTTTCTCCAGACAGATCACCTGTAAAGATCTGATAAATCTCATACTGATGATCTGTGTCAGGTGCAGTGATTGTGAATGTCCCAGCATCTTCGCTTGCAAAAGCAGCAACACTCATTGCTACTACCATCATGAAACTCAATGCCAGAGCAATGATCTTTTTCATTTTCTTCATTTTACTTTCTCACTTTCTTCGTTATTCCTTTTTATGTTTTGCGTTCTCGCCCGGGTCAGTATAGGATGTTTCCTATGCTCAGGGAATTATAAAGAATTTGTTACCAAATTCTCCTGCCTCCTTTCCGCATAAAGTTTATATACATCAAGAGTGCAGCCCCTGCTATTAGGAGTACTCCACCCAGGGTGTACAGATAAGTACCGGTTCCACCGGTTTCGGGGAGGGTGACTGGTTGTTCCTCCATTTTGTTGGTTATGACAATTTCACCCGAATGAATGCCACTATTGTTCATATAGCTTACTGTATAGCCGGAATGTATTCCTACTTCTTTTACGTAATAGTAAATATCATCCCCGACCTCTAAATTAGACCATTCATGACTCCAGTTATTGTCTGAGCTCAATGTAACCTCACCTATCAGTGTACTATCGCCAGTATACACAATATCGGTTGCTTCTGTATAATCAACATTGAAACCGTCCTTTTTCTGATTGTAATAATCAGAGCCACTGATTTCACAATCATTTGTAATACCACTAAAAGTAAATATCTGTCCTTTTGCACTATTCTTTATCGCTATCGTTACCGAAGGATCAGAACACTTCAAAGTGCCATAGCCGGCAGTTGTTTGGATTGTAATTGAACTTCCTTTCTTTACCAGATAGGTAGTCTTATCATACTCATAATTTTCCCATGATACCGTAACCTCGGCAGCATCACGTTTTCCTGTGCCCTTATACAATTGCACTTTAATGTTTCCTGTTGTTTTCGATATCTCACTGCCATCTGGATCTACCCAAACTTTGCGTACATTCACTCCACTAGCTTCATTTGGAATGTAAATAGTTCCACCACTTATACTGATTCTATGAATCTTTTGTCGTGTAGCCTCATCCAACATCCAATATCCAGTAGACTGAGAAATATCTCCATTCGTTCTAACAAAATAATACGGTTCAGATCGTTTTGCATATCCGGCAGGAGCTTCCGTTTCTTCCAGACAGTAAATATAATTTTTCCATATTTTACCAGGTTCTTCCTTATCGCCATGAGCTACTTTCAGTTCTACTTCTCCTAGCGTTGTACCATTCTCACCATCTCCAGATGTATATTCACCAACTTCCTGCCAGTTGTTATCCTTCCACACTTTCAAGGTAAACTTTGCTCCCGGCAATTTTTTAGTGAAGTTTACACTATCTACCTTATAAATTTCAATATTCTGGTAAGTAGTTGCACCAGACTTATTTACCTTAAGTTCAGTAACATCTGATTTCGACGATTCTCCCATAAGCTTTACACTATTGGAAACAGTTGCTCCATCGAGAGTTCCATTCTTGTCTGCTAAATCACCTTTATCATAATTATATTGGTAAGCAAGAACACATGCCAATTCATCCGGAAGAATTACTGTCATCTTACCCGAATCACTATCATACCGAACCTGGTATCTTGCAGATGATACCTCATCTCCACAGAGATCTTCCTTCGCTGCGTCATAATAGTACAACTTTACAGCATCCAAATCCAACGACACGCTATATAACTTTGTATAACTAATTGTATCCACCAATGTAACAGTGTCTTTTTCCAAATCCAGATTTGATGCTCCTGGATTAATCACAATCTTATACTCAATCGCGTCAACCGGATTTCCCTGCTGATCCACTACCTGTTTTCCTGTTTTCTCTACAATCTTTTCAAAGTGTTTCACATTCGTTGTATTTTCAGCAGATTCATCTCCCCATGTTGCCTTATTGGTAAGTGATAGCTTTCCATCTGCTCCAAAGGCATTATCAGCAACTTTTACAGCATAATATACTGCAACATAACCATTAAGTTTATCCAGCTCTCCTTTTTGAATGTTACCTAAAGCCATTGTTAATTTCTGATAATCCTTTCCAGACTCATCCTTTTGGCTCTCTGCACTCACACCTATTGTAATAGGATTGCTTGTATATGCAATTGCATTTACTGTTCCATCTTCAGAAACGCTGCAATATGCTGCAAATGCACTTCCTTCAACATATGTTGTTCCTACTGGAAGCAAATCATTAATTGTTATGTCTTTAGCCGTTTCCAGATTCAAAATCAAGCGATAATACAAATAGCCATCCTCACTCAATTTTATCTCTGTCTGACTATTTGTATACCCTCTATACTCATAGCCAGTTTCCCACCAAAGGTCAATGTTATCTGGTCGCATCAAAACGCCTTCTCCGGAACTTGCCTTTTGAATCCTTACAGGCTTTTTATAATCCACACGAGCCGTTTTCTCTATACCATTTACCTTTGCAGTATTCGTAAACCCAGCAGAACTTCCCTGCTGTACATCTGAAACATCCGCGTTCGTTGAATACGTAAGTTTAATGCTCTTTCCCTTAATATTCAAACCAGCTTTTGGAGTAAACGTTATCTTAAATGCAGAGACCCTATCTGAGTTTTCTGGTGCATATGTAATTTCATATGAAAAATACTGATTTACATTGTTTCCAGAAACAGTCTGAGTATTTCCATTCTCGTCTATATACTCAAATTCAATCTTTTCTTTAATTTTAGCCTCTAACTCTGCCTTTGCTGCTGAGTGTTTCTCTGACTCCCCAATGGTATCTTCATAAACAAATGCACTAAGATCAGAAAACGTCGCATCCGGAAGTGTAATTATACTCTTCCAGGTATATGCCATCTTATCCTGTTCCTTAATCTTTTCGCTTCCATCCAAATACTTCTGAAGATTCCAATCTCTCTTTGTATATCCTACCTCAGAACCAGCATCATAACTGTCACCATCTTTTTTTACAGTAGCAACATTTTTTACATTTCCAGATGCTGTCTCTGAATCAACATCAGTTTCATAAGAAATGCTTACCTCTCCTGTAATCGATTCTGTAAACGTATATGGAAGCGTTATTTCTGCTGTTCTTCCATCCGAATATTTCAAAGTTGCTTTGTATCCAGTAAGCTCTTTTCCTTTCAATTTGTCAGAAATCGTATATCCCTTCAAATCGGCTCCATCCGGGTTGAGCGTCACCGTCCATTCAATTTTGTTCTTATCCGAATTATATTTTCCACTCTTGCCGATAAGCGTTTTCTTTACGGTTTTACTGCAGCTGGTACTCTTGTTCTTATTTGTAGTTGCATTATTGGTTACTTTTAATTCTCCATTAGCGGAAGGCTTACTTGGAGTTACATTATATGTAATTTCATATGCCTCTCCTGCGTTCAGTTCCGGAAGACCTTCAATTTTCATATGACAGGTTTCAGAATCACTATCAAAAGAAAGCGTATACTGATTCGCTTCTATTGTGGTTCCGGATTTCGTAACCTTTATGCTTCCTGTATCATAAGTTCCATTCGTTAGGTAATCATCTAACTTTACTGCTTCTCCAGTTCCCAGATCAGAAGAAATTGTAACTTTATATGTAATCTTATCTTTCGAGTCAGAAACTTCTCCCTCTTTTTTAATATTGATATCTGTTTTTACTTCTTCCTCTTTCTCTTTTTTTATTGTAATGCCAGTTGACGAACCTCCAAACTCAATTTTCTTGTCTTCTTTTGTATTGTCAGACTCGACTTTGCCAGAGAAAAAGATATCTCCTGTTATTTCCTTTCCTGTAGCAAATTCTTCATAAAACTCAATCTGAATCAAGCCGCCTGTTCCGATTTTATAAGTTCCAATCTTATTATTTGACTTATCATAAACGTTACCAGACAAATCTGCATTTGGAACAACACCATCCGGAAGCTGATACCAGATTGATTTGTTATTTGGCGTCACGACACCCTCAGGCAGTGTATATGTCAGTGCAACTTGAACATCATCACCATTCTCAAATTCGGTCGCGTCCTGCCACTTTCCATTTACGATTTTCTGAACTTCTGCACTAGTTATATAATCCTTAAAATCGGTACCTGTTTGCGCTGTTGACGCACTATATAAAACTGCATTGCTATCATCCATATACAATGCGGCAGTATCTTCACTTAAAGCAACCGCCTCGATGTCATCTAAATATGCAGTAAATAATACTCCATCTGTGCTCAAATCCCACACATCAAAGATATCTTCATTATCTGCTTCTTCACTCTCTGCCTCAGAGGATGCTTCTTCGCTGCTTTCATCTTCGGTCTCTGCCTCTGTAGTAAATTCTTCAGCAGATGTCTCTTCGACAGAAAGTTCCTCAGTGCTTACTTCTTCAGGAGCTGTTTCTTCGATGGAAAACTCCTCAGTGCTTACTTCTTCAGAAGATATTTCTTTACTATAAATCTCTTCGCTGCTTTCAAGTTCAGAGGACGCCTCCTCAACACCGATACTTTTCTCAGTCGATCCTTCCTCACTCGAATCCTCTGTGCTAACCGCCTCTTCGCTGTTAAAAGTTTCTTCACTGGAAATTTCCTCGCTTCCAATGACTTCGTCTGAAACTCCCTCACTGCTCTTATCATTCTTATAGCACTCATCGGTATGAACATGCTCAACACGATCACAGACCAATGTCTCTACAAGAACCTGATTTTCCTTGAAGCAGGCATCACTATGCTGGTGTTCTTTTAGTTCTGTTTTACCACAAGCCAACACACCACCCTGATAACATGCGTCTGTATGGGTATGAATCTCGGCAGGTTCTTCACAAACTAAAATCTGTACGTCCTGATAACATGCATCACTATGCTGATGTCCGGCACTTTCCGGAATAGCGCATGTCAGCACATCATTCCACTGATAGCACGCATCATCATGAACGTGTTCTTCCTGTGTACAAATCAGGCTGCCTTCCGCATCATAACATTCTTCACTGTGTGTATGCTCTTCCTGCATACAGGCAAGAGCACCTTTTTCCTTGGTGTAGCATTCTGCAGTATGGACATGACCTGCATACTCTTCCTGTGTACAGATCAACTGTTTTTGCATTTGATAACAGCTTTCTGTGTGTTCGTGAAGCTTATGCTCCAAAATGGTACATACAAGCGTGCCATCCTTGTCATAGCAGGATGCGTCATGCTGATGAATCACAAAATCCGCATACGCACAGATCAATTTATGCTCCGCATCGTAACAGGCATCGGTATGCTTATGTACACCCAGCATTTCCGTTGTACATTCAAGCACCTTTTCACTCTCGTAGTGTGTACTATAGCAGTTTGCATCGTGTTTATGCTCCGTAATGCCGCATCGTGCTTTATTTTCCATCGTAATGGCTGGCAAAATCAGCATATATGTCGTTACGAACACAACAACAACAGCCAATGTGGTAACAACGTGATACCATGCCTGACGTTTCTTATGATTCCTCATCATCGAAGTAATCTTTTCTCTTAACGGACTCTCCAAAACATCTGTCCCCCTTCTGCTTACTTTACCTGACCAAAACTGGACAACGGCCAGACACAAAAAACAATTCTTCCAACGATCTGTTCCCGTGCTACACAGCCTACCGTAGTGCTTCGGCTATCGACTGAAACCGAACGATGGTCTCCCATAACAAACACTCTTCCTTCCGGCACCTGATAAGGCAACTCTATGTCGCATTCTCCGAGTGCTTTTTCAAATACATACGGCTCATCGAGCGGCTCACCGTCTACTGAGACGTTTCCATCCTCATCAATATCTACCCACTGTCCTGCTGTCGCTATTACCCTCTTTACCAGAATTTTGTTGTTGTAATAAAATGCCACAATATCTTTTGCTTCAAAATCCGTATTAGAAACAGAAATAACTATATTTCCGTCCTTCAGAGTGGGTTCCATAGATGTACCATAAATCTGTAATACCGGCAACAGCAACGTTGCGACCAGAACTGCTACCGCTGCCACTGTAATCAGCGTATATATCGTGCTTCGAAGTGTGCTTCTGTAATTTGCCTTATAACGCTCTCTGCGCAGTTCCAACTCGAGAAGTTCCACCGGCGGCACTTCAAGTGGTTGTTTCTTATTCTTTCTCATGAGATGCCGCCTCCTATAATGGAATTCCTCTCATGCGCAATCGCCTTGACTGGGCAACAGCTTTCTTTCTTATTTCTCTCTTCATTTTTTTCCTTTGCTTCTCAATATCTTCTTTTTCTTTTTCCAACTCAGCGCAAACCTCTGCCCTTTCGGCCTCGCCTTCCTGACGAAGGCGTACACAATATTGCTGTGTATCTTCTCTTAAAACAGCACAGGCGTCAAGTGTCCGCTGCCTAAGCTGCTGCAGTTCCACATTTTTCTCCTGCTCCATCTGCTTGATGCTGTCTATATACTGAGATGCTGCGTCATCTGCACCCTTGAATATACGATTAAGTGCAAGTGCCGCTCCTGCCATTGTTCCCATCTCCTCCACATGGAGATTTCGGTCATCAAGCTGTTCCTGAAGTTCTAAGACCTTATTTTTAAGTGCCTCCACTTCTCTTGACTGCTCAATAAGCATTTCAAGAAGCTCCGAACGCTTTAACCGCCTGATGTCTCTCATGGCATCGATATCTTTGCTGGTTTTACCATCTTGAGTATCTTCGATGTCTCTGCTGTCATCTTCAGGCATATTCTATACTCCTTTCAAGTCTCACCGTCTTTCGGCTGCTCTTGCGAACACGCCTCTCACCTTTTACTTCAACAATTCGCACACAACATATCAAATATGCATACAATATACCTGCATCAACATACTCACAACAATCTGCGCACGAGTTACACAAACGTTTCTTATTTTAATCTTTTTTGTCCTTCAGAGGAAGTCTTTTCTTGCATGTTTTCATTTGAACGTCAAAAATATACTTTTTTTTTAACCCCTGTATATTTTTCAACATTTCCTCCAACAAATCAACCTGATCCTCTAAAGGATATAACCACCCGCTCTCCGGCAAGAACTCCATAAGACAGAAAATCCATCTTTTAATCCTAGGCTCACAGAGCAAAAATTTAATCATCCTGCCACCATGCTCAAAGCAGTACATATATGTATTTTCCTCGTTAAATGTCTGTATCGCAATTCCACGACTGAGGTTAAAATCCTTCTCATTCAGGATCTGTATCGTCAGATTTTCATTTTCCACCTCGCACCGTGCATTTCTATTTTCTGTCTCACGTTCCTGTACATTGCTATTCTTTGTGCGGCACTCTGCCTGATATTCTCTTTTAATAACATCAAGCAGACTTTCTAAAACCATACGTCGCTCTTTTATTGAAAATGGCTCGTACCACTCGTCTGGTAACTCGAGTATTTTTCCTGTATTCACAAAATACTTCACGCCCTCAAGAGTTATGTATTCAGTCCTTCTTTTCTCCTTAACTGCCTTCATCCTATTTTCCCAAACGCAAAGTTTCTGTTCCAGATACTCTTTCTTGTCCTCTTTTATATGTTGTTCCAGGACATTGGCAGGAATAAATTCCAGTACGCACGGCTGCCAGCCAAGAGAACAGTAAAAGTCTCCTTGCGCGCCCGTCTTTTGAAGCTGATTTTCCCATTCCAGAGTATTTGCACTTCGCTGCATCACCGCCTCACTGTTTTTATATTGCCCTTCAAATCTGGTGCGATAAAATGCCAGCACCTGCGGATCTGTAACAAGCTGCGCATGCTTATAATCCTTTTCAATCCAAAGTGCGGCTTTGTCTGTCAGCAGCAGACACTCATAAAGAAAAAATGTTTTCTTTGCCAAAAGATCCTCATATATAATTCTAACATTATAATCAAAGGCTGAACGAAAACATGGCATTATTTGCTCCATTAGCTTTAAGTTGTTCAAATCACTTCCCTGGCTTGTGGCAGGCATTAGAGGATACAAATGCTCCATTGTGATTTCCGTATTGTGAAAAGCGAATGCAATATCTGACAGCAGCGTATCAGTTCCCTTCCCCCACAATATAACAGGCTGATGACTTCCGCTTACTCGTGCCTGATTTAATATTAAAAGCACCTCATCGTGTACAGCAGATCTTTTACAAAACAGTACGCCCGAGGGATTATATTCCGTGCTGCTGTTTTTAACCATTTCTATACTTTCAGCGAACTCATCCCTGGACATAAACTGTATACTCAATAAGCTTTTTATCATCTTCACACATTCATATACGTTGTCTCCGTATTTTTTTTCTAATTCTTCCTTGAACAGTGCTTCGTACAGCTCTCTTTCTGTTTCCAGTTCACATGGAACGACATTTAATATGGATTTTAATAATTTTGCGGAGCGTTTTCCATTTCCATTTTTGAAACGGTTCAGGACATGATATTCTATCTCCAGTCTGGCGGCTACTTGATGCATGGTTACGTTACAATCCCTTAGCATTTTCTCAAACAGCTGTATAAATGTACTCATGTCTATCAATTCTCTCTTTCTATAAGCAATGAAATAAACTCATGTTTTTTTTGTTCGTCCATCACAAAATCCGCGCTGGAGATTTCTTTTAATGTGCACCCAATCCATTTAACAAGCGTCGGCTCGCATACCTCGTACCTTCTGATTCCATCTTTGTCCGCTATTGAAATACACAAAAAACGATTTTCACAAAATGCTATCGTTAAATCTGTTTTAGGTGCTAAATCACTGTCAACAAGAATTGTATCTGCGTCATTAAGTATTGATTTTAATATATTTCTTTTCCCTGATTTTGATTTGTATTGATACCAGTCATTCTTGTGGCAGTCCCACAAAACTCCATTCTGTACAAATATTTCCACAGTATTCGTCGCTAAATAATAAGTCCCTTTTCTTTTCGACACGCGATTAAGTTCAAACCAACTCTGTATAAAAATCCCACCGTCCTCTGCTTTCTTATACCAGCTATTTTGTTGTGTTATAGCAACAATTGGCTTTGCATTTTCACACATCTTTTCAAAATAATGTTCAAGCAGATCTATCTGTGCAGGTTCTCTTAGTATCACTCCACATTCTGCATCCTCTGAGATGAGAATAGCTTCTTCTTGTGAAATAATTACACCCGAAAACAGTTGACTTGTCCATCCGCTATTACCGTATATGACAAATGGATGATATAGTGGTTGAAAAAACATTCTTGAAAGCATTCCACATATCGTATGAACCCATTTTGAATTTTTTTCGTATTTTTCTGAGTATATCAGATGCGTATATTGTGTCTCTTTCGAGTATGAAATCACTGACAATTCTTCTGTAAGAAACTCATTTCCCAATATTTTTATTTCATGTTCCTGCCTGCTGTTTAAGAGGGCTTCCAAGTATCTTCTGACATCTAATCTTGTGCGAATTACCCCCCCATCCGAGCAAAATCTGTTATCTTTGTTGCACCGGCTAATATCTGTTATTAAGCCTTCATTTTGAAGAAAGCACGAAATCTCTTTCACACACTCCCATGCATCGCTATCCTTGTACTTTCGTGCCATATATTCCTGTTTCCACGCATTTTTTATATCTTTGCATACTGCTGCAGAGCATCTAAGCACAGATAAGAGGTCATCTACTTTCTTACTATTCATCGGAAAGCGATCCCCTCTTTTGTATTTTGATATTTCATCCTGACTGATACCTGACATCCTGGCGATAATTGCCGGTTTCTCCGGCTGACTGTTTAATAAATCATTTAGTTTTTGTGAAAACTCAGTCATCTTTCTCTCCCTTTTCTACCAATTTGCTTTTGTTCCATACTTTTCTTTACTATACCATTATTACCTGCTACAATTCAAGTGCATTTTTTGAACTTTGTACACTATAGTGCAACGAACAAAAATCCCTATTTGACTTCCACTTTCATTTATGATATACTGTAAGAAATTTTTAAGATTTACTTTGAAAAGTTATTTAGTCTTGTGACTTTTTTATAAGATGGGGGAATTTCGATGATTGTAATTAGTAAAACATTTTCAATCCCACAATTTTATGATTCTCATGCGATTGCACCTTTAAAGAATCTTATCTTTCTTGATATCGAGACGACCGGACTGACACCTGCTACCTCTTCCGTTTATCTGATTGGCGCAGTCTACCATCAGCAGATGGAATGGCACATCCGTCAGTGGTTTTCCGATTCGCTGACCTCAGAGCAGGAGATTCTTGAGGACTTTTTTTCTTTTATCCGCAATTATCAGGTGATTGTTTCTTTCAATGGTGAGACCTTTGATCTTCCGTTTTTAAGGAAATGTGCCGCTGCCTACGGTCTGGATACCAGTGTTCTGGATAATATGCGAAGCTTTGATCTGTATCGTCATCTGCGTCCTGTAAAGACCATGCTGCAGTTGGAAAATCTAAAGCTTGCAACGCTTGAAAGCTATCTGGATATTCCGCGCCAGGATCATGCGACCGGAAAGGAAATGATTACGGTATATAAAGATTATCTGGAAACGAGGGATGACCGGCTGTATCAGGTGCTGCTGCTTCACAATGAGGAGGATTTAAAGGCACTGCCTCAGATTATGCCTTTGCTTTCTTATCTGGATATTTTTCGCAGTGAATGGACACTCGCCGGATATTCGCTGAGCAATGCATCGTCCTCACTGACTATTGTAGTAGATTGTTCGGTCAAGGTTCCTGTGGCTGTGACCTGTGAGCTGCCGCTTTGCCGCCTGTCTGTACGCGCCAATCAAATCATCGTGGAAACACGGGCATTTACAGGTGAATTGAAATATTTCTTTGACAATTATAAAGATTATTATTATCTGCCGGGTGAGGACCGTGCGGTTCACAAAAAAGTCGGTCAGTATGTCGATACGGAACATCGTGTTCAGGCGACCGCCGCTACCTGCTACACAAAGAAGACAAGCACATTCCTCCCACTCTCTCATGAGGACATGTTTGATATCTATAAGGAGGAGTATTCATCAAAACAGCTTTTTACAGAATATATTGATGACCCGGATTTTATTCTTGCCTATGCGCACAATATTTTGGAGAATGCACTGCGCAGTGCAATTCAGTCACCTGCCGAGGACGTACAGGAAGCTCCGCCGGAGCTTTTTTCGTAACCCGCTTCGTTACTTGCTTGATTCGTTTAAAAAGCATTTTAATGATACCAGTGCCAAAAGCCAGAAAGCCGCTGCAAGCTTGCAGGAGAATTTTTGACCTCAACATCATTTCAATGTTTAAAATGTGCCTTCCGAGTATCCATAAGAAACCCAAAAAGCCGCCGCACAAATCTCTCTGTGCGGCGGCTTTTATCTTACTCTCTTTGCGAAAGCCATGTTCAATTATCGTAGCGACTCAGAACTAACCTCGATTTCGCTGCGTGTCGCTTTAAAGGAGCGATTATCTTATAATCAATCCTGTGCCTCGTCATTTGCAAGAGCCTTCATGCTCAGGCTGATCTTCTTAGCCTCTACGTTCAGGTCAACAACCTTAGCTGTGATTTCCTGACCGATGGACAGAACATCCTGCGGCTTCTCAACGCGCTCTCTGGAGATCTGGGAAACGTGAAGCAGTGCATCAACGCCAGACTCCAACTCTACGAATGCACCAAAGTCGGTCATACGAGCAACCTTACCGGTAACTACGCTGCCTACTGCAAACTTCTCCTCAGCATCCTTCCATGGATTTGCTTCCGGGAACTTCATGCTCAGTGCGATACGATTTCCATCGATAGCCTTTACAAGAACCTTAACCTGATCACCGCTCTTGAATACCTTCTTCGGGTTCTCGATACGGCCCCAGCTCATCTCAGAAATGTGAAGCAGACCGTCTGCTCCGCCTAAATCTACGAATGCACCAAAATCGGTAACATTCTTTACAGTACCTTCAACGGTCTGACCAACCTCAAGTCTTGCGAAGAGTTCTTCCTGCATCTTCTTCTTCTTCTCAACGATCAGTTCCTTGCAGTTACCGATGATTCTGTGCTTCTTCGGGTTGAACTCAGTGATGATGAACTCAACTTCCTGTCCCTTGTACTTCTCAAGATTCTTCTCGTAAACATCAGATACAAGGCTTGCCGGAATGAATACTCTGGTCTGGTCAACAACAACGCTTAATCCGCCGGTGGAGATCTCAGTAACAACTGCCTTTAATACAGTCTTGTTCTCGAATGCATCCTCAAGAACCTTGCTTCCTCTCTCAGCCTGCAGCTTACGTACAGACAGCTGAACCTGACCTTCGCCATCATTCATCTTAACAACCTTAGCTTCGATCTCATCGCCAACCTTTACAAGCTCGCAGAGATTTGCGTTCGGGGTGCTGGTAAACTCGTTGCGGCTAATGACAGCATCTGCTTTGTATCCTATATTTAGGACAATCTCGTCTTCCTTTACTGCAATAACCTGGCCGGATACAACTGCGCCCTGGCTGATTGCAACTTCTTTCTGTTCACTTAATAATTGTCCGAATTCGTCTGACATGGTGTAGAACCTCCTCAATGATTATATTCGGGGTTGATGCCCCTCCTGTAACACCCACCCTGTCTGCTGTCAAAAACCAATTAGTGTCTAGGTCCTCAGCGGTTTGTATGTAATGGGTATTATTACATTCCTTTTTGCATATTTCAAACAACTTCTGCGTGTTGGAGCTGTGACTCCCACCTATGACCAACATGCCATCCACTGAGGCTGCGAGGCGTGCCGCTTCCTCCTGTCGGTTTCTGGTTGCATTGCAGATAGTGTTAACGCAATTTATATTGTACTCTTTTTTTTCAAATTGGTCAACTATATTTTGAAATTTAATGTAATGAAATGTCGTTTGTGCTGCCACAAAAACAGGGCGGGATACGTCAAGCGTAAGTGCATCTGCCTCGTCAGTGTCCCGAACCACATATGCACCATTCATACTCCATCCGACGATGCCCTGCACCTCCGGATGTACCGGGTTTCCGGCAATGACGATCTGACAGCCCTGCGAGGATTTCTCCTCAACGAGGCGATGAATCTTTTTGACAAACGGACAAGTCATATCAACAATTCTCATGCCAAGGGAGCGCATCTTCATCTCGGTGTCGCGGCTGACACCGTGGGAACGGATGATGACGATACCCTTCGGAAGTATAGCAAGTTCTTCTAAAGTATCAACCACCTGCACACCCCTGTTTTTTAAATCGTTTACTACCTCATCGTTATGGATGATCGGGCCGAATGTGTAGATCGGTGTATCCTTCTCCTCCTCCAGACAGTGGTAAACTTCGTTGACTGCGCGGCGCACGCCAAAACAAAAGCCCGCACTTTTTGCCAGAATGACTTCCATCAGCGTGCCGCCTTTGCCAGCGAAACGACCTTCTCAGCCGCCTCTTCGATCGTCATGTTTGAAGTGTCCAGATAAACGGCATCATCAGCCTGCTTTAATGGTGCGATATCTCTGTGGGTATCACGGTAATCGCGCTCTTTGATATCTTCTAACACCTTGTCATAGGACGTATTATCGCCCTTTGCTGCAAGCTCTACGTGACGTCTTCTCGCACGCTCCTCTGGTGTAGCCGTCAGGAAAATTTTAACATCTGCATTTGGGAGAATGCAAGTGCCAATGTCTCTTCCGTCCATGATGATATCATTTTCCTTTGCGATCTGTCTTTGAAGTGCCAACAGATGCTCGCGCACTGCCGGTACTGCACCGACTACCGATGCCATATGACCGATGTGCTCCTTGCGGATCTCCTCGCTGACATCCTCGCCGTTTAAATAGACATGGCGTTCTTTGTCAATGTAACGGATCGTAACCTCTGTCTCCTTTGCTGCCTCACCAATCGCCTGCTTATCGTCCTCCGATACCTGCTTGCGGTACACGTACAGACCGATTGCACGGTACATGGCACCTGTGTCTACATAAATATAGGAAAGCTCGCTTGCAGCAAGCTTTGCGATGGTACTCTTTCCGGCTCCTGCCGGGCCATCGATTGCAATGTTAAAGCCCATTTTTCTCTCCTTTTTTCCTGTTTTATCTGGCATTTCGGCGGACAGATTTTGTCGGCGGGCCTGATCGCTTCGCTTTACGGCCGGCTGTCTTACAGACGTTTGCCTCGTAAAACTTCCGCCTCAATGCCTGCCACTCTATCTCAAGATTATATGCTATCTCCCGCCAAACTTCCCGTGGACCACGCAAGCTGCAAATTGTAGCCGCCGGTGAGGGCATCGATGTCAAGAAGTTCACCTGCAAAATACAGTCCCGGCACAAGCTTGGATTCCATCGTCTTTGGCTGCACTTCCTGCACCTTGATGCCGCCCTGCGTGATAATGGCTTCATTATAACCCCTTGCGCTAAGAATGGTCAATGGAAGATTTTTGGTTAAGAATACAAGCTTTGCGCGCTCTTCTTTCGTGATAGCATTGACTGTCTTATCCGGATTGATACCTGATAAAATAACGATCTGCTCGGCAAGGCGTACCGGAAAGAGGCCATTTAATGCATTTTTAAACTGTCTGTTTTTCTCCTGCGAGAAATCACGAAGAAGTCTTGCATCAAGCTGCTGTGCCGTGAGTGCCGGCTTTATGTCGATAAATGCTGCAAGCGAACCCTTTTCGAGCTTTTTGACAATCTTGCTGCTTGCGCTAAGCACAAGCGGGCCGCTGATGCCAAAATGGGTAAAGAGCATTTCGCCAAAGTCCTCATACAGCTTTTTCTTGCCGTCTTTTACCGTGAAAGTGACATTTTTGAGTGCAAGACCCTGAAGAGCACGACACCAGTCTTCCTTTGTGTTGACTGGCACGAGTGCCGGATAACACGGCGTTACCGTGTGACCAAGTTCTTTTGCCATGCGATGTCCATCTCCGGTCGATCCGGTAGAGGCATAGGAAAGGCCACCCGTTGCCATCACAACTGCATCGGCACTCATCTTTTTTCCATCAGAAAGTGATACGCCGACTGCGCGTCCGTCTTCCGTTACAATATGCATTACTTCTTTATTAAACAGCACCTGCACACCTGCTTTTTTTAACAGATGGGCAAAGCAGCTGATGATATCGGAGGACTTGTCGGACTCTGGGAATACACGTTGACCACGTTCAACCTTCAGCGGGCAGCCGCCATTTTCGATCATCTCCATCACGTCCGTATTGCTGCAATTTGAAAATGCGCTGTATAAAAAGCGCGGATTCGTCACGATCTGGCTCATAATCGTCTCCATATCGGAAGCGTTCGTCACATTGCAGCGGCCTTTTCCGGTAATATAGATCTTTTTTCCGAGCTTTTCATTTTTTTCAAGCAGTGTTACCTCATGACCGTTTGCAGCTGCTTTCAGGGCAGCCATCATTCCGGCGGCACCGCCGCCGATTACGATTACTTTACTCATAAAAAACTTACACAATCCTTTTTTCTTTTTACAAAAGGGACCCTTGTATCACAAGAGTCCCTTTTTCATAACAATCCAAATCCACACAGAACATGCTCTGTAAATAAGATTGGGAATTGCTACAATGTTTAACTTAAACCGGATATGCCTTATTCTTGGTATCAGCAGCAGTCGGATCTACCTTTGTCTGCTGTGCTTCACGATACTTGAAGAACTCGGTAGCAACCTGTGGGAACAGCGCATAGGTCAGTACGTCCTCATCCTGCTGGATATACTGAGCTGCTTCCTTGCGGAAACCTTCCAACTGCGGCTTGATCAGATCAGCCGGACGGCAGGTGATCGGCTTCTCGTCTCCGATTGCCTTCTTCTGAACTTCCTTGTTAAACGGCTTAACGGTCTGTCCAAACTCACCTCTTAAGATCTTCTTGGACTCCTTGGTCATCATCTTGTATCTCTCTCCCTGAAGGACGTTGAGAACGGCCTGAGTACCAACGATCTGAGAAGACGGAGTAACCAGCGGCGGCTCACCGAAGTCCTTACGTACTCTCGGAACTTCCTCAAGTACCTGATAGTACTTGTCTTCTGCGCCTGCTTCCTTTAACTGGCTTACCAGGTTGGACAGCATACCGCCCGGTACCTGATACATCAAAGTCTTGATATTTACACCCATAACCTTCGGGTTGATACGACCAGACTTTAATGCCTCCTCCTGAATCGGACGGAAGTAGTCAGCGATCTCACCGAGCAGCTTCATATCCAAACCGGTATCGTATGGAGTTCCCTTGAAGGTCTCAACCATAACTTCGGTAGCCGGCTGGCTGGTACCCATAGCCAGAGGGCTCATTGCGGTATCGATAACATCTGCACCTGCCTCGACTGCCTTCATGTAAGTCATGGATGCAACACCAGAGGTGTAGTGAGTATGAATCTGAATCGGCAGCTTAGTTGCACTCTTCAGTGCGGTAACTAACTCAGTTGCCTTGTACGGAACAAGAAGACCTGCCATATCCTTGATACAGATGGAATCTGCACCCATGGACTCGATCTCCTTTGCAATCTTCTTCCAGTAATCAAGTGTATATGCATCACCTAACGTGTAGCACAGTGCGATCTGTGCCTCAGCATTCGGATTCTCCTTCTTGATTGCCTTGGTTGCGTTTACTGCTGTCTTTAAGTTACGCAGATCGTTGAAGCAATCGAAGATACGGATGATATCCATACCGTTTGCAACGGACTTCTGTACGAAGTACTCAACTACATCATCTGCATAATGATTGTAGCCTAAGATATTCTGTCCACGGAACAGCATCTGAAGCTTTGTATGCTTGAACCCTGCTCTTAACTTACGCAGTCTGTCCCACGGATCTTCCTTCAGGAAACGAAGGCTGGCATCGAAGGTAGCACCACCCCAGCACTCTACGGAGTGGTATCCTACCTGATCCATTTTCTCAACGATTGGAAGCATCTGCTCTGTGGTCATTCTGGTTGCCATCAGAGACTGATGCGCATCTCTTAAGACCGTCTCTGTAATCCCAACTGGCTTTTTTACTTGCTCTGCCATTATATTACCTCCAAATTTTATCAATATGATGTGGGGACAAAAGGCTTTCTGACCTTTTGACCCTGGTATCATCAATATAGAACGTATGAATAAAGTTCGTTATGCAGGATCTTCATGCAAGCACAAGACCCTGCACAACAGTCTGACGAGTAAACTTTATACACCAAAAATCGCCATAAACGTACCCGCCGCGACGGCCGTACCGATAACACCGGCTACGTTTGGTCCCATTGCATGCATCAGCAGGAAGTTTGTTGGATCAGACTCCGCACCAACCTTCTGGGATACACGGGCTGCCATCGGCACGGCAGATACACCTGCGGAACCGATGAGCGGATTGATCTTTCCCTTTGTTACCTTGCAAAGCAGCTTTCCAAGAAGGACACCGCCTGCCGTACCAAATGCGAATGCGATCATACCAAGAGCTACGATCTTTAACGTATCCATCTTTAAGAATGCCTCTGCACTGGTGGATGCACCTACAGAAGTACCAAGAAGGATAACGACGATATACATAAGTGCGTTGGAAGCGGTCTCAGTCAGCTGCTTAACAACGCCACTCTCGCGGAACAGATTACCAAGCATCAGCATACCGATAAGCGGTGCAGTACTTGGAAGAATCAATACTACAACGATTGTTACAACGATTGGGAACAGGATACGCTCCAACTTGGATACTGGACGAAGCTGCTCCATCTTGATCTTTCTCTCTTCCTCAGTCGTCAGAAGTCTCATGATCGGCGGCTGAATAATCGGAACGAGGGACATATAGGAATATGCTGCAACGGCAATCGGGCCCATATACTGGGTCTGTCCCAACTTACCGCAAAGGAAGATGGAAGTCGGGCCGTCCGCACCACCGATGATGGAGATGGCTGCTGCTGCCTTATCGGAGAATCCCATAAGAATCGCCATGAAATAAGCAAGGTAAATACCTAACTGTGCAGCTGCTCCCATCAGGAAGCTGACCGGGTTTGCGATAAGCGGAGCAAAGTCTGTCATCGCACCGACACCCATGAAGATCAGAGACGGCAGAATACTCCACTCGTCCAAAATGTAGAAATAATGCAGTAATCCGCCCACACCATTTGAAGTGTCTTCCGGATTTGCCATGATGTCAGGATACATATTTACAAGCAGCATACCGAATGCAATCGGCACAAGAAGCAGCGGCTCGTATCCTTTCTTGATCGCCAGATATAAGAATACCAGTGCAACAAGGATCATTAACAGGTTGCCCCATGACAAATTGAAGAATGCGGTCTGGTGGATTAGATTGCCTAATGTTTCAATTATATAACTCATTGTCTAATTCCTCCCGTATATTTCCTGCCTGTGCAGGATTTACCTACATCATGTAGGAGCTTCATTAGTTCAGTGTAGCAAGTACGGCACCAGACTCAACGGACTGTCCCTCTGTTACATTGATAGAAGCTACGGTTCCGTCCTGAGGTGCTACGATATCATTCTCCATCTTCATAGCCTCAAGAACAACGATAACCTGACCCTTCTTTACAGCATCGCCGGCCTTTGCCTTTACGCCAAGGATCTTGCCCGGCATTGGAGCGCTTACCTTTACAGCGCCCTGTGCGCCTGCCGGTGCTGCTGCCTTCTTAGCTGCCTTTGGAGCTGCCTTCGGTGCTGCTGCCTTTGGTGCTGCTGCTGCTGCGGATCCGGTTCCTTCTTCAACAGTTACTTCATATACATTGCCATTTACAGTAATGGTATAATTCTTCATTTTAATCTCCTTCTGCCGCTTGGCGGCTGCATTTTATGCTCTTTTCCAGTTGCTCTTTCCAACTCTCTTAATTGAACGAACGACCAAGCCGTTCGGATCGGTGCCTTCACTTGCTGCAATCGCTGCTGCAATAACAGCTGCAAGCTCAAGGTCGTCCTCTTCCTCTTCTTCTACAGTCTCTTCTACTACTGGTGCAGGTGCCGGTGCAGGCTCAGAAGCCTTCTTCTTAGCGGCTGCTCTCTCCTCTGCCTCATGGACAAACTTGAAGCAGTAGATGATTAAGCTGATGAAGACCAGCATAACAAATACGACTACAAGACCCATTACGGTGTTCATAGCTGCCTTTGCCATCTTCTCACCGAGTGAATATACACCGTTGAATGCAACTGAATTTACATTGCCATTCTTATCAAATGTAATCGTGATCACTGCATCGCGCTTTTCAAAGCTGGCATCCACGTCGACAACATAGAGCTTATTCTGATTCTCATAGCTGACATCCGCAGAGTCTTCTTTGACTTCGCTTACTGCACCGAACTCTTCCTTTGCATCTTCCCATGCGCTAAAGCCTTCTTCAAGTGCAGTTGCTTCATCGTCATTTGCTGCCTCTGCCTTTAACTCGTCAACTGTTTTATCATTTACATAGCTGTTAATGAGTTCGACTGCCTCTGTCTTATAAACAGCCATATCCTCACCCGAATTATCAGAAGCACCAGATGAGGAGCATGCGGTCAGTCCGAACGCACAAAGCAGCACACTTAATAATACTGCTAACTTTCTTTTCATATCTACCTCTCATTCCACGCCACATATCGTATCATTCTGCTGTATGCAGGTTCTGACATTCACATGGCAATGTGTTTCTGGATTAAACGGTACCGTGCTTCTTTGCCGGACGGTCCTCTCTCTTTGTAAACAGCATCTCAAATGCAGCTGCAGCGATCTGTCTGGTAGTCTCCGGAGCGATGATGCTGTCAACATAGCCTCTCTTTGCTGCAGACTCTGCGCTTGCCTGAAGCTGTGCGTAAGCTGCCGCCTTCTCGTTGATCAGCGCATTCTTGTCATCTGCTGCTGCGATCTCATCAGCGTACATGATCTTTGCTGCGCTTACCGGATCCATCATGCCGATGGTAGCCTGCGGCCAAGCATATGTCATGTCTGCACTGTTGTTCATTGCTAAGGATGCAGTTCCGTTTGCTGCGCCAACGATTATATTTACCTTCGGAGCTGTCATATCATGGAATGCATAAATCAGCTTTGCAGCTGCTTTTGCAATTCTTTTTTCCTGACACTTGGTTGCCTTGTAGCCGGTAACATTTGTCAGAGTCAGAACCGGAATGGAGAATGCATCGCAGAAGCTTACGAACTCTGCTGCCTTCTCAGCACCCTCTGCGCTTAAAGTACCATCGAAGGTCTCAGCCTCCTTGCCTTCCTCATCATACAGAGCACTGCGGTTTGCGATTGCGCCTACGGTATTTCCGTTTAAGCGGATGAAACCTGTTACCATATCCTTTGCATAATCCTTCTTTACTTCAAAGAAGAAGCTGTCATCCGAAATCATCGGCAGCGTCAGTGCAGGATCTGCAGCAGATGCCTCAAGATCGGAACATGCACGATTTAAATCATCGGTGCACTCGCTGTAGGACAGATCATCCTCGTTATTTGCCGGAAGAATGCTTACTAAAGTACGGATGCTCTCTAACAGTTCATCCTCCTGTGCTACTACGTCTACAAGACCTGCCTCGCTGCTCTGGAATGCTGCAGTAGCTGTATTCTCAGTCTTGTTGCCCTCTAATGCGTTTGGAGAATTTACGAACAGTTTTGCGTTCTTTGCCTCCATGAATGTGAAATCAGTCAGAGCCGGAACAACTGCCATACCGCCGCCGCAAGTTCCAAAAATTGCTGTGATCTGTGGAACTACACCGGAAGCAAGTGCCTGACACTCGTACAGCTTGCCAAATGCCTCTAATGCATCGGTAGCCTCCTCCAGTCTCATTCCGGCACAGTCTACCAGACCGATCACCGGTGCGCCAACCTTCATTGCCAGGCTGTAAAGCTTTACGATCTTCTTCGCATGCATCTCTCCGATGGATCCGCCCAGAACGCTTGCGTCCTGACTGTAAACATAAACCAGTGCACCTTCAATTGTGCCATATCCGGTTAATACTCCATCTGCAGGTGTTTCTTTGTTCTGCAAATTGAAATCGGTATTTCTGGCAGTAACCGACCCGCCGATTTCAACAAAACTGTTGTCATCAAGCAGAGCACTGATGCGGCTGCTTGCTGAATTCTGTGATGTTGTACTCATATTCGTCCTCCGTTTAATTTTTTATTGGAATGGTTCTATATTAGTTAAAACCACCTTCTGCCATGTAACATTGTAACGTTTTTGTAGCAATAATTCAATAAGATTTTACAATTTTTTTCAAATTCTACCCGGTAGGTTACGAAAAGCGTTAGGAATTCAGATGCAACCCGCAAAGTCAACAAGGGGCACACTCGACGAAGTGACTTTGTCGACGGGCCCAACTCCGCGGGTCCCCACCACACATTTTCAACGTAAGTATATTTTGACAACGGGCCCGCTACAACGTCCCGTCTCGTAAAGCACATTCGTCTCGGCACCCACTACGTAACGAACTCTATTCTACTTTATCTTCGCTAGTACTCTATCTAGCCAACCACTACAGGTACTTTTTCACCCAGTGAATCATTTTAACGGCTGCCCCTTTCAAATAAATCCCCTCTGATTTAAATATGGCAAACACCTCGGTTGCCTCGTGACAAAATGACTCCTCTATGCTATAATAGACAAGAATTTACCGAATTTAAAGTATTTTCGGGAAGAAAGGAAGTATTTGTTATGGAACGTAAAAATGCATGGAAATCCTGCGACGAAGCAAAACTCGCCCAGGTAAATGCACTCTGCGCTGATTACATCAAGTTCATCTCTGATTGCAAGACAGAGCGTGAATGCGTAGAGGAAAGCATCCGTTTAGCTGAGGCTGCCGGATACAAGAATTTAAATGACTGCATCGAGGCTAGCACCCCATTAAAGGCTGGTGATAAGGTTTACGCAAACAACATGGGTAAGACTCTTGCTCTGTTTGTAATCGGTACTGAGCCAATGGAAAAGGGTATGCATATCCTTGGCGCACATATCGACTCTCCACGTCTGGATATTAAGCAGAATCCTCTGTATCAGGATGAGGATTTTGCTCTGCTTGACACCCACTACTATGGCGGTATCAAGAAGTATCAGTGGGTTGCTCTTCCGCTTGCTCTGCACGGAGTCGTTGCAAAGAAGGATGGCACTGTTGCCAAGGTTGTTATCGGTGAGGATCCGTCTGATCCGGTTCTTGGTATCTCCGATCTTCTGCCGCATCTGGCCGCTGATCAGATGTCTAAGACAGCCGGAAAAATAATTGACGGTGAGAAGCTTAATGTAACCATCGGAAGCCGCCCGGTTATGAATGCCGCTGATGATTGCAAGGAGCCTGTCAAAGAACTGATCCTTTCTATGCTGAAGGAAAAGTATGGCATTGAGGAAGAGGACTTTTTGTCTGCTGAACTTGAAGTGGTTCCGGCTGGTCCAGCAAGAGATTACGGCTTAGACCGCAGCATGATCATGGGCTATGGCCATGATGACCGTGTGTGCTCTTACACTTCTTTAGCTGCTACGCTGAAGGTAGAGAACCCGGTACATACAAGCTGCTGTCTGCTCGTAGATAAGGAAGAGGTTGGAAGCAATGGTGCTACCGGTATGCATTCTCGTTTCTTCGAGAACATGGTTGCTGAGCTGATCGCACTGACAAGCGCTTCCTACAGCGACTTAGTTCTTCGTCGCTGCTTACAGAATTCCAAGATGCTCTCTTCTGATGTAAGTGCTGCATTCGATCCGAACTATCCGGAAGTAAACGAGAGAAAGAACAGCGCATTCTGCGGCAAAGGCTTTACCTTCAACAAGTACACCGGTGCCAGAGGAAAGAGCGGCTGCAACGATGCAAATGCAGAGTACATCGCTTACCTGAGAAAAGTTATGGACGATGCCGGCGTATTCTTCCAGACAAGTGAACTTGGAAAGGTTGACCAGGGCGGCGGCGGAACCATCGCTTACATCCTTGCAAACCTGAACATGGAAGTTATCGACTGTGGTGTTCCGGTACTGAACATGCATGCACCGTGGGAGGTTGTCAGCAAGATCGATGTTTACGAGACCTGCCGTGGTTACGAGGCATTCCTTCGCGCCGAGAAGTAAAACCCACCCAAATCAAATTTTCGATACGCAAAAAGACCCATCAAGCAGATTCTTTCTGCCCGATGGGTCTTTTGCTATGATTTTTTATCATTAACACTTTAGATATTCTTTGCCCACTTTCTACAAGGCTAAACTACTTTCCTGCAGTTGTTCAAAACTCAGCGGGCACTTTCAAAACTTGACACTCCCCATGCCTAAAGTCAGGGGATTCTTGCTACCTGCCACTATATAGTGGCTGACCAGTCCATTTCTGGTAGGTCGCAGTGCAAGATTCACCCCTCCTAAGCCAGTGCATATAGCAGCTTAGGCAGTATGTCTGATATTTCTATCGCCA
>CAVJTU010000037.1:0-29905 GCA_963652495.1 uncultured Oscillospiraceae bacterium | reverse complement strand
AAAAATCCTCTTGCAAGCAAGCTTGCATCGGCTTTCTGACCTTTTGACCCTGGTGTCACAATATCTTCTGACAGATACGGTCAGGACTCATCGAAACAAGTCCCGACCTGCTCTGGAGCAAACAAATTTTTCTTTACTTCTCGTAAAGGAACTCCTCTGGAAGAGTTACCTTGAAGTCTCTTGCCAGATCACGGAAGTTCTGTGGCGTGATGGTCTGAAGCTTGTTTGGCTGCATGGACAGCATCTTAACAAGAATCTCAGCCGACTTCTCTACGGTGTGCATCAGACCAAAGGTCAGATCGAAATCTTCACCTGCTGCGAACATTCCATGATGAGCCCAGATTGCTACATCATACTTCTTCATCAGCTCGCTGGTAGCAACTGCGATATCTCTTCCACCCGGAACCATCCACGGAACAACACCTACACCTGCCGGGAATACAACCGGACACTCGGTAGCCATCTCCCACAGTTCTCTTGTAAATACCTTGTCCTCTAGCGGAAGAACGAAGGTCAGAGCGATTACATTGGTGGTATGTGCATGGTAAATAACACGATACTTGCCATCTGTTGCCAGCTTCTTTACTTCATGATTCATCAGATGGGACGGCAGCTCACTGGTCGGTCTTCCGCCGTTTACTAAGCCCCACACGATACGGTAATTCTCACCCTTATCGTCTACTTCGATCATGCACATGGAATCTTCCGGCTTGATGATTACGTTACGGAAATACTTGCCGCTTCCTGTTACAAGAAAATACTCACCTGCCAGATTCGGAACGCTTGTACCAATCGGCTTCCACTCCTTCGGCTCAAAATTCTCTTTCACAGACTCTACTTCCTCTGGCTTTACACGATAAGAAAGGTTTCCGCCGTTTCTCTCGTGCCAGCCCTGTTCCCAACCATCGTTTGCCATACGGATAAATCCCTGAACAAATTCTGCATCTAAAAATTTCATGATCGTACTCTCCTGTCTGCTGTCAATAACAGCTCGTAGATTGTTGTTTGTTATTTATAGAAGCGCAGAAATCTCCTGCTTATTTACTCTGCGCACTTGCTTACATTGTAGCTTATTATGCACCAAAAAGAAAGTCTTTTTTTATAAAATATTATTTAATTTCGACTAGAATGACTCCTGTTCATGATGTTACGAAGGCAGTTCGACGATTGTTTCGTTCTTTTCCAGCGATCGCAAAACGGGCATCATACCCCACTGCGCATTTTCTGCGAAAGTTTATTTTGAAATCACATCTCAACAATCACAAAACTCTGCGGTGCCAGTGCAACCTCGCTGCCGCTTACAGCTGTTTCCTTTGGTACCACTGTCTCTGGATGTTCTGCACAGTTATAATCGGTCAGTGCAGCACACATCTCGGTCTGACGAACTGGTGTCAGTGCGCTTCCTTCCTCATTTTCAAGGGAAATGGATACCGCATTGTCGGTTGTGTTGACCAGCTTTACGATGATAGTGCCATCCTCTGCCTCTCCTGCACTGCAATAAATTCCCTGCGCGCGAAGAGTTTCGATCTGTGTACCTAAATCAAGTGTATTCGCTGCGTGGAATGTGGCAAACAGCTTCTGTACATAGTAGCTCGGTGTTCCCCAGCTGGTATTCTCGTCCATCCAAATCAGATCCGGCGCCCACTGTGTATAATTCACTCTTGCAAACAGCGGTGCGTAGGAAGATAGTGCCACAACATCGGCATTTCGCTCGATTCCGGTCAGAAAAGCGGCCTCGCTGATACCGGCCTTCCAGTTGTTCTTGCTGACATGTGCCACATTGATCTCTGGGTCATGAGCGGCATACTCACCGGCAAATACCTTGATATCTCTCGGATACTTGTCGTAGAAATCATTGTGATCCAAGAACCACTGCGGCGGCATATAATAATGTTCATCAATTGCATAAACAAAATTCGGATTGTTTGCCTTTTCCTTGCGGTAGAACTCCCACGCATCGGTATAATGCTGTGAGGTGACATCTGGTCCTGCGGAACCGATCAGCTTGATCTCTGGGTAAACAGCATGGATGCGCTGCTCGAAAATCTTATAGCGGGCAAAGAAATCGGTGTTGTCCATCTGCCACTGTTCATTTCCGATTCCCAGATATTCCAGACCAAACGGTGCCTTATGACCCAGACTTGCGCGGACACGTCCCCACTCGCTATTCTCGTCACCATTTGCAAATTCAATCAGATCAAGCGTATCCTGAACCATCTGCTCAAACTCAGGACTTCCAATCTCCATATACTCATAGGACTGGTACTGGCAGGCCATTCCGACATTCATAACCGGAAGCGGCTTTGCACCGATCCGATCACACAATAAGAAAAATTCATAATAGCCAATTCCGAGTGTCTGATTATAATGAGAAAATACACTGTGGAAACCATTTTCCTCACGATTGTTATGGACAGCCCAGCGGTTCCAGTTACACTTTCTGTCCTCGATCGGCTTTAAAGTATCCTTAAAACGATAGCGATTTGACATCGTATTTCCCTCTACAATACAACCGCCTGGAAAACGCATAAATGCCGGCTTTAATGCCTGTAATAATTCAAAGGTATCCTTGCGAAATACACCTGCTACCGCATCTGCCGGAATCATGGAAACGAAATCAAACTCGGCAGTTCCTGCCTCTGCAAGTGCCAGTACAAACAGCGCACCGCATACATCTTCGGATGCGGTTACGGTCAATGTATACTTGTGCCAGTAGTGCATCTTCTCTTCCTCTGCCATCTGCACGCTGACCTCGGCATAGGTTACACCATCTTTTACGACCTTTGCAGTGATCTTTCCTAAGAAGCTGACAGCTCTTGCATAGAAGGAAATATTGTATGACGCACCCTTCTTTAAAGTAATACCGCTGTACGCCTGATTGGAAAAACCAGCTCCTGCCTCATTTGCAGTAAAGCGAAGGTAGTGCGGATTCTCATCGGAAACAGGGCTTCCGCAGACAACCAAAAGACGTGCGCTGTCCTCTGCCGGGTATGCCTTCCAGCCGTAGCCGCCGTCAAAAATGGTATAATAATCACCCTTATCGCCGTAGCAATCCACAAATTCAAAGTTGCGGTTCTCAATCATCTCGGCATAAATGCCGCCATCTGCGCCGTAGTTGATATCCTCAAAAAATACGCCGACCAGATCCTTTGAAATCGGTGTTGTTTTTTTCTTTGATACGGTTAATTTCATAACTTTTGCATCTCCTTTTTTGTTTTTATCTGGTTTTGTTTTTGCTTTCTTATTTTGCTCTGTTTTGCTTTCGGCTTAGTTTTTTTGCCTGAGCTTTGCTTTTTCTTTGTTTTTGTTTGCTTATTTCTCGTTTTTTGTTTCAACACCGTTTTTCTCGCAAATGTCATTTAGACAGCAGCGATAACAATATGGCGTTGTCCTTGCGGTACAGACCTCTCGTCCATGCATGACAAAACGATGGCAAAGATCGCTGCCTTCCTTTGGCGGCACAAGCTTCCACAATTCCATCTCCACATTTTTTGGCTCTTTGATGTCATGCACCAGACCGATGCGGTTGCAGAGGCGAATGCAATGCGTATCCGTCACCATTGCCGGCTTTCCAAACACATCACCCATGATCAGATTCGCACTCTTTCTGCCAACACCAGGCAATTTTAACAACTCGTTAAAATCATCCGGCACCTTGCAATCGTACACATCGCGAAGCATCATCATACAAGCTTTGATGTCTCTTGCCTTACTCTTTCCCAGTCCACACGGGCGCACGATCTCTTCAATCTCAGACTCGCTTGCATCCGCAAGTGCGCTGATCGTCGGAAACTTCGCATACAGCCCCGGTACGACCTGATTGACTCTCGCATCGGTACACTGTGCCGCAAGGCGCACACTGATTAAAAGCTTCCATGCGTCCTCATACTCTAATGTACATCCGGCTTCCGGATATTCTTTTTTCAAACGGGCAACGGTTTCGAGTGTAAGCTCTTGCGTGGTCATTTTTTGCACGGCTGACTCCTGAGCCGGTAACTCCTGCTCTGGTAATTTCTGCTCTGCAAACTTGTCTTGTATGGTTTCTTGTCTTGTCATGCATTCCTCCTGACCGCATTTTCTGCATCCTCGTAGGCACGAAGAAGTTCTGCGACGCTCCATGCCTGTGCAAAGCAGCCTCTTGACTCGCCCGGACACTCGCCGTCATAAATCTCAGCAAGCTGGCCAAGACAACCTTCGGCAAGTGCCGCCTTTAACTGATTCAACTGATGCAAAACGGCCTCTGCTTCTTTCTTTTGATCGTTTGCAAAACGCACACATGCCCGATAATACGCGCCAAGCGGATATGCCCACACCGTTCCCTGATGATACGCCATGTCGCGCTCGAACTGGGAACCGCCATAGTGCGGATGAAACTGCGGATCATACAAAGAAAGACTTCGTAATCCGACTGGCGTGTAAAGTTCTCTTCTTACCTGCGCAAGAATTGCCTTTGCCTGATTGCCTTCGATCATTGTAAATGGCATCGTAAGCGCAAAGATTTCATTGCAGCGTACCTGCTTCGATGAGGCATCCGGCTCTCCTTTTTCTGGAAGCACATCATAGAGCGTGCCGTCTGGCTTTGTAAATTTCACCAGGAAGCTTGTCTTGATCTTTTCAGACAATGCGTCAAGGCGTGCAGCCTTTTCACCCTCGCCCTGCTTTTTGAACAGTTCCCGCAAAATACAGACTGCATTGTACCAGTAAGCATTAACCTCAACCGGCTTTCCATGACACGGTGTCGGCAAAATATCGCCAAAGCGCACATCCATCCAGGTCAGCTGCCACAGACCGTTTCCAGCCGCAAGCAGTCCATCCTCTTCCATATGAATGTTGTAATCGGTTCCCTTCGCGTACCAGCTGATGATGGATTCGGCAGTCTTGATTGCCTCTGCCTCAAATGCATCATCGCGATCGTCATTTGTCACATGCTGCAAGTAATCCCACAGTGCATTGATAAATAAAAGGGATGCATCGACAGTATTGTACAAGACCTCGTCCTTGCCCTCTGGAAAAAGATTTGGCATAATGCCCTTACGACAATAGCGCATGAAGGTCTTTAAGATGCTCTTTGCCGCTTCCATCTCACCGATTGCCAATGTGCAGCCATAAAACGCAATCATCGTATCGCGTCCCCAGTCGCCAAAGAACGGGAAACCTGCCATGATGCTCATACCATCAGTCGAATCACGTCTTGTCAAGTGTGCCTGCGCACTGACTGCTAACTGACGTGCCGCTTCACTTGTGCGTCCGCTTTTTTTCATGATCGTTTCCTGACGATTCTTCTCCTGATTCCACAAAAGGTCAAAGACAACAGCATGATTGTTTTCCATTTTTTCAGCAACAGTCGCCATGCAAGTCATCCATCCCTCGTCCATACCATAAAGAAGATTGAGCATGATACAGCCATTTAATACATGACTGTCATTCTCCTTATCTGTCGTATGTACAGATGCAATGCGGTGCAGCTTTCGGCCGCCACCCCAGCCATCACGACCGTCCGGTCCATCCTGATCAAACCGATACCAGCAAACAGTAGTTTCCTCCATCGGCTCGATACATCCGTCTGTATCCAGATACAGGGTTGCTTCCCTTGATGTCATTTCAAGGAAGTGTTCTTTTTCCTGACAGGTAATCGGATCATAGGCAAGCGGGCGATCATTTTTGGAATGGAATCCGTACACCGGAATGACTTCCAGCCATGCATTCACGCCCTCATCTGCCTGAATCTTATACTGCATCGCAAGGCTGTTTGTGCCGTACACCAGTGTCAAACGCTTTGTGACGCGCACACCCTCTGCCATATATTCCCAGCATGGCAGCCCGTCATAAAAAAAGCTGTCCAAATATTGAAAGCCATGCACATCATCTGCTGATGTGACGTAGCTTTGCGAATCGAGGCGATACGCATTTGTTCCCACGTGAAGAACCTCTTCCATGCGGCGCACCATGGCAAATCGCTTTGTCGGCGCCACAAGTGCTGCGGTCAGCAAATTGTGGTCATGGCGCGCATTTGAGCCAATGACCGTCTGACTGCAATAGCCGCCTAAGCCATTTACAAGCAGGAAGCTGTGTTCTTCTCCCCGCTGCATCGTTTTCCAGTCGGACTTTCCCAAAATATAATTCATAAATAAAAGCCTTTCGTTTTTCTAGCTTAAACCCCAATACCTTTCGGTGACGGGCAATTGACATTTTTCTATATCCTTTTTTGTTCTCGCATTTTTATTTTTGTATCTGTTTTATCAAACGATTTTTCGATCGTTTTGACAAAATTATAACATAAATCGCCTGCAAAAACAATGGACACAGTTCTGAGAAAAAGAAATTTTCTTTAACCGTGCCCATTGTATTTTTATTTGCTATTTGTCACTTTGCTTTCTCATCTATTACTGACTTTCATTGCCAATTTTTATTGCCTGCTTTCCATATCTTATTATTTTTCTATTTTTCTTTCAATCACTTTTTCATCTGTCTGAACCACACGAATTGTCACGCACTTTTCATCCCGCTCAAATGTGACATTCTTTACCGGGCAGATTCCCTTCGCACTGGCAATCACATGCGCAAACACCGCAGTTGGTCCGTCTGCACGCTCAATCCGGTAATTGATATCGGAAATGGACGGATTGTCTGGTCCTTTTCCGACAAAAATGGTCTGTCCATTCTCCATACCATACACCCATGTTACCACATCCCCATCCTGGTAAATGGTCTGTATCGACTCAGCCGCTTCTTGAAACTGTGCCGTCTTGCCTTCTCCTTCTTTCTTTGTTCGTGTTGCAAGCTTTATCATGGAATGAAGATGTTTATATGGCTTTTCCTTAGAAAAAATAAAAACAGAATCTCCCAGTGGTCTGCTAACAATACCGCCTGAAAAATGCATTATCCAATCTGCTGTTTTGCCCTGTGGAATTCCATTCACCAAAAAGACTTCCGCGAACCATTCCGGTGCCCAAAGGATTGTGCGTTTCATTGAGACGGTGCGATATGCTGCCTCATCCCACTGAACAATCGTGAAACTGTCTGGCATCTGATATGGTGCCATCCAGTCTGCAACTGCCTCCAAACACACAATGCCATCCGTCTCCTCGCATTTCGTGAGCACGCCATTAGCAGTTGCCTGATTCATTCCATCAATGTTTACAGTATTATGCGAACCTGTATTTTTATAATAATCGTAATGCATGAGTGCACCATACCCTGTCGTACCAAGATCCGGCGCTATGCGCTTTCCAAATGCCTCATAACTGATGTCAAGACGATCATAGTGATCATGCTCACCGCCGTAACAGTCATGCTTAAACAAAAGATAACGCTCATTACTTCCGCGAATGGTCGAGTTTCCGCTGCCCATTTCGATGTGATTTCCGGTTGGAACAATGCTACACGCTGGCAATTCATCTACACCATAAAAATGATAGCCGAACGCACCCTCAAACCACATATGATTGGAAAGCATGCCATGCTCTAACTGATACAAAAGACCATACTTTTCATAGACTGCTGCCTGAACAAGATTTTCCTTCTGGAAAATAAGGTCAATAATCGCAATCGCTGAATTGATAATGACCTCATGATTGTGCAGCTTTGAGCGAGTGCTTTCTGACAATCCAACTCACGAATGATTTTTTCCAATTCATTTTTTTATATCCATTCCTTTCGCTTCGCTCAGTCACAAAACGTTATGAAAATGGTTGCCTGAGCCTACTTTTCTTTTATAATTCTTCTTATAGGGAGCTCGGTATTATTGCTTCTACCGACAATAAAGGCATCACTTCTTATGAGAGTCACCGTTTTTCAACCTACACGAGTGGTCTGAAAACTCTGTTACAATGGCTCCTCGAACGGATTTGCAAGGATGTCTGTATGGAATCCACCGGTAAATACTGGATATAACATCCTTGAGAAGGATTGTTCTATCGTCCTTGCTCATCCCAAATATGTTAAGGCTATCCGTGGAAAAAAAACTGACAAGAAAGATGCCAAATGGATTGCTGACCTGTTTAAGCACGACCTTGTTGCCGGAAGCTTTATGCCACCTGCTGACATCCGCCAACTCCGCGACCTTATGCGCTACCGTTTCAAACTGACCTGCTTTAAATCAAGTCACCGCATTATACCACATGTTGAAAAACGGAGAAAACTATAATCCGGAACTGTACCGGAAAACTGATCTTCCTCCAGTGGATCGTGAAATCACTATAGAACAGGCTCTTATGTTGATTCGAAATCAAGGTTATAAAATCAAGTCAGCAACTGCATAGCCTTAACATTTCTAATATTCAATTTTTAAAGCGACCACCGTAAGATGGTTTATTTGTTATGCTCCCAGGTTCATGGATATCCTCTACTTCTCATTTTCAATCTTAATACCTCCGTTTTTTATTGTACCCTTATTATACGATTTCTCGTATTGAAAGAAAATCGAATATCCGACACTGCTATGTTGAAAATCCGCTATCAATCATGGGGCATGCATCCTGATGATTACTCGGTCATTGAATGGTCAAAGGTTCCACCAAAAAACAAAGTTCCAACCTGCCTTTTATTTTTGCGCACGAAAAAGCGGGCATCTTTTTATTTTCCTGATGCCCGCTACTAAACTATTTCATCCATCGGATTCTACCTCTTTCGGTTATCTTAGCTTGTCGCTTTATTCCTTTTGCTTCTTTATCTTTTCTTTCCCCGTTCTTCTTTCTCTTCTTTTATCTTCGTTTGCTAGTTCTTTGTTTCTGTTTCTTTGTTTCCTTTTATGTTTCCCTTTATCTTCTTTGTAAGCTGTTGACTGGTTTCTTCTGGTTATCTATTTTCACGAACTAACTATGAAACTTTTATGTTATCGGCCTTGAACCGTCTTCTCATTTAAGCTTATTTCTTGTTTTCATCTAGCTTAATCGTATTTTATATTACCTAACGCTCACCGCTCAATTACTTATGCTTAACTGATTCTCTTCAACAATTTGCTACAAACCTTTATGAGACTCGAAAAACTTCTATTCGCCTTTGCCATTTCACTGAATTGACTTTACTAAATTCTGTCTGACAACCGTATCTGTCTTTCTTTTTATCTTGTTTGCCTACCGGCTTCTCTATGCCATTGGACTATACCTCGCTTCATACATTTCCTGTCTTCTATGTACTTTCTGCTCTTATACACTGTACACTCTTCGTGGTCTTTCTTGTGCTACTCCCTATGCCATCGGACTGTACCTCTTTCCAATTGTCTTGCTTTTCGGCTGTGTCTCTTTGATCTTTTATTACCTTACTGTCCCATCGGTTCGTACCTCATTTCGGTGAATTTGCTCTTCAGCCTCTTCTGGTTCCAACTCACTGTCCCATTGGACTGCACCTCCTTTTCTTAGATTTCTCAGTAAGATTTTCTCTCTTTTCTTACTCGTCTCGTCTTCCTTTGTTTGTGTCTTTAATATAACATTGGTCTTTTGTTTTGTCAAGCACTTTTTCAATATTTTTTGAATTATTTTTTACCTTGTTTTATGTGGTACTATTGTTAGAATATTCCATCATTTTTACATTTGAAGTATTGTGCAAAGGTTCTCCAAATATGTACAAAATTATGTGCTATATAATAATGTACATACACAGAGAGGATGAGCCGATTGACTCATCCTCCTAAAATGCTATTACTATTTCTATTATCGTTCTGTTATTATTTTGTTCTCGTTCGCTGATTATCTTTTGCTACTGTTTTTGTAGCTTGATGTCTTACAGCTTTACGACCTGATGTCCCGCTGCCTTCAGCAAACGATTCATAACTGCAAAGCCGCAGCCGCTTACGTCAAAACTCTCCGAATAAATGAAATCTACATTTTCTTCATCAAACTCGCGAAGTGCACGGAACAGGTTGTGTGCCACGCTGTCCATAGAGGCGCGGCTTCCGACTGAAAGAATCACATCAGCTTGATACTGATTCTTGGACTCATCTGTTGCCATAACGCCAACGCGCAGTCCCTGATCTCTCTTCTTTTTTGCCTCTTCGTTGATATAGACGATCACCTGTGTCTGCAGACCTTCCACTAATACCATGGATGCCTTCGGCGCATAGTGGCGATATTTCATACCTGGCGCCTTTGGATGCACATCTTTTCCAACCTGACGATATACGGCAGCATCCGTTTCCACTGTGCCTAATACCTGCTGAAGCATTTCTGGTGTGACAAAGCCTGGGCGAAGCAGCATCGGAACGTCACCTGTTAAATCAATAATTGTGGACTCTACACCAATGCCGACGTCACCGCCATCAATAATCATCTCAATTCGTCCGTTCATGTCTTCAATTACGTGACTGGCACTTGTCGGACTCGGACGCCCGGACAGGTTGGCACTCGGCGCTGCGATTGGCAATTTACATTCCCGCAAAAGTGCGCGCGCTGCCGGATGAGATGGCATACGAACTGCAACTGTATTAAGTCCTCCTGTTGTCTCATATGGAATGTTATCGGCTTTCGGCAAAATCATGGTCAGCGGTCCCGGCCAGAAAGCATCAGCAAGTGCCTCGGCACGCGCTATGATCTTCGCATTATCATTTTTTACAAGAGGATAAAACTGCTCCATCTCAAAGATATGCAAAATCAGCGGGTTATCGGATGGACGACCTTTTGCAGCATAAATTTTCTTTGACGCTTCTTTATTCAGGCCATTTCCGCCAAGACCATATACGGTCTCCGTTGGGAATGCGACTAGGCCTCCGTCAGCCCATACTTTTGCAGCCTGTTTTGCGGTTTCCTCCATGTTTTCTTTTGTTATCTGAATAATTTTTGTTTCCATTGTATTTTGGGGTCCTTCTGTATTTATTATTTATTTTAGTTGATTTTATTCGGCTTTATCTTATCACACTCTTGTTGCCTTCGCAATATGCTAGCCTTTATCTCCTAAATTACTATTTAAGTACTCCATAATTCCATGTGCAATTGCCTCTGCCACAGATTTCTGGTACTCAGGTGTTGCCAACAGCCTTGCCTCTTCCCAGTTGCTCAAAAATCCACACTCGCAAATCACAAGCGGCATCGGTGAGTGCACCAGCAGATAATATTCTCCATTTGGCTTGATTGTTCGTGTATTATCCTCTCCGACCACGAAATCAAATGAATCCTGAATGCTTGCCGCCAACTTTTTTCCTTCTGCAGAATCCTTATAGTAAAATACCTGAGGCCCTTTAACGGATTCTTGTGTATAGCTGTTTTGGTGAATGCTGACTGCGATATCTGCATTACAGTCAGTCATAGCCTGTATCCTCTTTTTCATATCAGCTAATTTTTTATTGCTGTCGGATGGCTGATACAGCGGACTGTCATCCTCTCTTGTCATGACAACATGGATGCCCTCTTTTTCAAGTAGTTCCTTTGTATATTTGGCAATCTCCAGATTAATATCTTTTTCAAGAATCTGATTAATGCCAACCTTACCTGAATCGTCTGCTCCGTGTCCGGCATCAAGCACCACCGTCACAGATATTTCTGAAACTGCAGATACCTCCTGCACCTGTTTTTTTGTGACCGTTGGCATCAGATATGCCAACGAAAGAATCAGAAGCATCATAACAAATTTTGCTATCGCTTTTCCCATTCTGTTCCTCACATTTTTTGGGATTTTGATAAATTATCTTATGTACGGAAACCGAACCTTATGCCTTATTTTCGTCATACTCACGCAGCAATACCCGAATTGCCAGAGAACCAGAGCACTTTGTCAAAATCTGTCCGCGTTATAACCTGTTCTCTTATTATTCCGTATATTTTCGGATAATGCTCCATGTCTCCTGATTTTCCATATTCAGCTTAAAGAATGCCACACCGCCCGGCTCATAAGAGCAAGCTGCCTGCATCTTTAAATCCATAGAATTTTCATCCTCAACCCAAAGGCGATACCAGGAACCATTTTCCTCATACTCGGTATAGAACTGACCGACATCTTCTAACCATGTCAGGCTTAAATCATGTTCACGGATAATATTATCCTCGCCTTCCATGCTGACTCCCTTGCTGCTTAACAGATATTTGCTGTTCTTTGAATCAAGCGTTCCATCGCTGTTATCGACAAATACCTGCGCATCATCTGTTTTGTCCGACTCGCTGTCTGCCGCTGTCTCACACCAAAGTCTGCTGTAAAATGGAAGTCCGATAATGACCTTTTCCTTTGGCACCTCAGCTATCGTGCGCTCTGCGGACTGCTTCACAAATTCAAGAGAAGATGTGCTTCCTGCCTCCTGTCCCTTTGCATAATGCTCATCATATGCCATAACAACCACATAGTCCACTACCTGCCCTTGCTGGGTTCTGTCATAAAATGCAGTATGCGGCATTGGTGAATAATTGTCGACAGAGAGCACCAGACTTTCCTTACGGCAGGCTGCGGCAAGCTCACGGATAAACTGTATGTAAGATGGGCCGACATCCGATTTAATTGTCTCTACGTCAAGATTGATTCCATCTGCTCCGAGTTCCTTGACCGCATCAATCACAGCTGTAATCAATGTCTTTCTGTGCGCTGTCGTGCCAAACACCTGCAGACCATCTGTTGAAATGTTGATATCATCAAGCATAACCCATACCTGAAGTCCTGCCTTATGTGCTTTTGTGACATACTTCTTCTCGCCGAGATTCTGAATATTTCCATCGTCATCCTTAATTGTAAACCAGGTTGGACAAATGACATTCATCCCTTTTGCTGTGGAAATAATATCATCAAGCTGACTGTAACCAGATTCACTGAATACCTGATGCCACCCCATCACTACCATGCCGTCCATCGTAATATTGGTGTACTTGGGCAACGGTCTTCCATCCGGAACAGACTTTGCTTCCTCGGTAATCTCATCAAGCATCTTATTCTGCACATATCCTATCAGACCAGTCTGCGTCTGAATGCGACTCCATGATGCGCCCTGCTCTAAAACAGTAACCGTTTCTCCTGCGGTCAATAATGCCACAATGTCATTCTTGATACCGGCCTGTGTACGTGCCTCAGTATCTTTCAGCAGCGATGCATGCGACTGCTCGCTCCAGTCATTGAATACCCAGATGGATTTCATCGTATCATCAACCGTATAATACGAATAATCCATTAATTGCAGATAATCGAGTGCGATGCACAGCCCGCCATCCTTAAAATAGCATGGCTGATAGGAAAGCGTGTACTTAATTCCATCCGAATCTGTGTAGTAGCTTTTTCCCGGCGTTGCTGAGTAGGTCTGCAGCGGCCCCGTATATAAAAGAGCCAAACCATCGTAATAAAATGCATCGCTAATCTGGTAATAAAGCGTGGAAAATGGCAGGTACCATACGCCATTCTCCTCAAGCGGCGCACCATTCGTAATATCAGCAATCTCTGAATTGACAATAAGACCATACTGATTATCATCCTCAAGATCAAAATACTGGTTGTGGCTCACCCGATTCTTTGACGGAATCAAAAGATATACACCTGCGCCGATCACAGCCAGCAAAATTAAAAGCACAAATAAAAATACCACTTTTCCCTTTTGAGGCACATTCTTTTTGCCAGTGCGTGTTTTTTCTATTTTTTTATTTGTTTTCTTTTCAAAATCCTTTCCAGAATTTTTTTTGTCACCCATAAGCATTTCCTTTTCTGTTTGTGGAAAAGGCAGATAAGAGTTTCGGTACAGCAGCTGCCTGCTTTTTATTTCCTATCTGCCTTTCTTTTTTCTTTTGTAATTTTCACATGGCTTACGTTCTCTTTTGTCTGCTGAATGTGGAAAACACGCCAGAAAACTGTCTCTCTCATCCAGCTTTTCCGATGTGTATGGCTCAAATACGAACCTGTGTGATGTAATTCATATACCGTGTTCGTCTGTGCTGTGCTGAGTCTCGTGCGTAATTGCTTTCCCTTCAAGGTTACTGTCACTCTGCCAGCCCATACGCTCCATTTTTTCAGCAAACAGCAGGTTTCTCAACTCTGCCGCTGTCTTTACCTTATACTAAAATTCAAAATAAATCAATGCTGTTCACGCTTTTTTAAGAAAAAAATACATATTGTAAGCATTCCTTAAAAATTGCGACACTATTTGTATTCAAATTTCGCACAGATTCTGTTCGCGTTTTGCAGCGACGCACAGTGCGAACCGTTTTGTGAATGAGAGCCTGTGAATTTTATCAATCCCTGCCCATGGGGACTGTTACAGTTCATGGGCAATCACCGAACTGCCTTCGTGCCCCGTGAACTGTACCCAGCAATGAGCTTGATTTTTTGTAACTTTCCTCTTTACGTAGAATCTTTTTACGGGTATACTATATACTACCAGTAGGTAAGTCTGTTTTTTCGCAGCAAGATGCCTGCTGTTTTATCATATTCCCCAGTCTTTGCGTTCTTATTTATCGAATAGGATTCAATCATTTTTCTATTCACAGAATTTTCCGCAAGACCCCTTTTATTTTGAACCAGAAAGGATGTGAGTGAATGCGCATTGAAAAAATAAGTGATAAGCAGATTCGCTGCACACTGACGCAAGCTGATCTGCAAAATCATCATATAAATATTGGAGAACTCGCCTACGGCTCGGAGAAGGCACGTTCTTTATTTCAGGAAATGCTTTCTCAGGCTTCCAAAGAGTTTAATTTCCATGCCGAAAACATTCCGCTGATGATTGAAGCTGTGCCAATGTCCGGTGACAGCCTTGTTCTTCTCATCACAAAGGTAGAGGATCCGGACGAGATTGATACCCGTTTTTCCCGTTTTTCACCATCGATTGACGATGATGAGTTTTCCGGCGACTTTACTGATATCGAGAGTGCCTTTAGCGACACTAAGGCTGACGAAATTATCGAGGAGTTTAATCGTCTGTGCGAAGAGCATATTGATCTTGACGAACAGTCTGACGATTCAGACAGCACAAGTGAGCCTGACTTTTTCCGTATCTACGCTTTTTCTTCAATCGATGAAATCTGCCGTGCCTCACGCGCATTGCTGGATGCCTACGATGCCGAAAACTCTCTCTATAAAGACCCGCAGCACAGTCGTTACTACCTTGTTCTGCACAAGGGCAGCCACTCTCCTCAGACCTTCAATAAGATATGCAATATTCTGTCAGAATATGCACAGACTATTCACAGCAATGCAGGTACAGAAAGCTACTACAAAGAGCATTTTACGCTGATTCTTGCGGAGCATGCGCTGCAATCCTTAAAGCAATTGTAATGATACCAGGGTCAAGAGATCAGAAAGCCGATGCAAGCTTGCTTGCAAGAGGATTTTTGACCCCAACATCATTGTAACGAGAACATGGAAAAGACGCCTCGACAAAACAATCGTTGAGGCGTTTTTGTTGAACTTGTGAGTTACAAACAAACCCCTTGCAAAATCTGCAATTTCTGCTATACTCATTGTGTACGCCCGTAAGGCGACCTGTGCTATACCGTATAAAATTGGAGGATTATTATGACATTACTTGAGCAGTGGAGAGGCAGTGCCTACAGCGAGAACATGACTCAGGAACAGTACAATCAGTTCTGGAATCATTATTTTATAATCGAGAAGGGATTTTATGAATCTCTTCTGGCTGATAACGAGGTTGTAACCGGAACCATCCCGCAGCTGGCTGAAAAGTACGGCATCGACAAGATGATCATGGTTGGTATTCTGGATGGTATCAACGACAGCTTAAAGCAGCCGAACCCGATCGAAACAATGGATGAGACAACCGAGCTTTCCTTAGATTATGACAGAGAAAAGCTGTACTACAACATGGTTGGTGCAAAGGCTGAGTGGCTTTACACCCTTCCTCAGTGGGATGCTCTTCTTACTCCTGAGCGCCGCAAGGAACTTTACAAGGAGCAGAAGTCTTCCACCACTATCGTAAAGGATAAGAAGATCGGCCGTAACGATCCATGTCCTTGCGGAAGCGGCAAGAAGTATAAGTACTGCTGTGGCAGAAACAAGTAATCATAACCGATTTCAGATCGCCGGCTGTGACGCAAGATGAAAAGCAGATCTGAACGCATCATAAATTTGCAAAGCAAAACACTCCTTGAGATTTTTGATTTTTGAATCAGACTTTTCTCATGGAGTGTTTTCTTTTACATTTTTGTTACTATTTTCTCTTTATGATATTGGGGCCAAAAGGCATTTTGACCTTTTGACCCTGATATCTCTTTATAAATTCCAGCCGCTTTCTGCAATATTTCACCGTTTTTTTTACGGCATTTCTAATTTTTCAACCACTTTATCCAGTACGTCAAAATACTGCTCGAATGTTTTTCGACAGCACAGCGGATCGTGAATGACGATTCCCTCCGTGCGAAGTCCGACGAGGCTAAATCCCATTGCCATGCGATGATCATCATAGGTCTGAATCACAGCAGGCTTTGGCTCACCCGGCCAAATTGTGATACTGTCTTCGCCTTCCTCGCAGCGAATGCCCATGCGTGCTAACTCGGTGCAGATCGCCGCGATGCGATTGCTCTCCTGCAGACGAATGTGCGCAATTCCCCGGATGGTAGTCGGTGTATTTGCAAACGGTGCAATGGCTGCCAATGTAATTGCCTGATCGGAGCAGCTGTGCATATTGACATCTACACCCTTTAAGATGCCATCCTGAGGGCCGCTTACACAGATTCCCTGCGGCGTATCTTCATAGGTACAGCCCATTTTTTCGAGGATATGGACAAATTCAACATCACCCTGTAAAGATTTTTCATGCACGCCGGGAACGGTCACTGAAATGTTAAGAAGCGCAGCCATTGCATAAAAATAACAGGCTGCAGACACATCCGGTTCAATGTCATATGACTTTGCCTGATAACCACCCTGCGGTGCAATTTTGTAGACACCGTTTTCAGACTGCACGCGTATTCCAAATTGCTCCATCATACGCACGGTCATTTCAATATATGCCATGCCGTGCGTTCCTTCAACATGAATAACTGATTCGCCCGCATAGGCACCGAGTGAAATCAGTAACGCGCTTAAAAACTGGCTGCTGTCATTGATGTTGACACTGACATCAACCCGGTTGTGTTCATTCCCGCTTTCACTACAGTCATTATCATTTCCATCTTGCTTGTCCATATTGTGTCTGACATTCTCATTTGCATTCTTTTTATCCGTATTATGCTTGTCTTTTCCATTCGTGTTGAGATTGCTGTCTGCACCAAAAAGCAGTCCGGCTCCTGTCACCTGAAATGGAAAATGACCTTCTTTCTCCTCAAAAGAAAAGGACGCACCCATTCCAGTCAGTGTCTTTAACAATGGCCCCATCGGGCGCTTTCTCATCTGTGCAGATGCATCCATATAATGTTTGCCGTCTGACAGGCCTAGAAAAGCCGCCAGAAAGCGCGCGGCTGTTCCGGCACTGCCGACATATACCGCAGCATCCGTGACCGGTACCAGTCCCCCATGACCATTTACTGTTACCTGACATGCAGCTTCATCTGCTTTTGTCTCAATTCCAAGCTTTTGCACACAGTCCAAAAAATGTCTCGAATCATCAGAAAAGAGCACGCCGTTAAGCACGCTCTCTCCATTTGCGAGCGCCGCTAAAAGCAGCGCCCTGTTTGTTATGCTTTTTGATCCGGGCACGTTTACTGTGATGCTTGGCTGTTTGATTCCTTTTACTTTTTTTACGCGGTATTCTTCCATGCAGAGTGCCCTTTCTTTTTTTAATTACTTCCAGTTCACGGACGCCATTCACAAAACCGCACGTTCTGTGCGCCGCTGCTTCGCAGCTTTGTTTTGTTCATGAATGGGCGTCCCCCTCGTCATGTTGATTCACAAAATCCTCATGCAAGCATGGGATTTCATGAATCTGCCATGACGTGTGAACTGTTTTATCACATCTTACGGATTCTCTCGATTGCCTCTTTGGTATTCTCAGCACTTCCGAATGCAGTCAGACGGAAGTATCCTTCACCGCTCGGGCCAAATCCGGAACCTGGTGTACCTACAACATTAACAGTCTCAAGAAGATAATCAAAGAACTGCCAGCTGGTCATATTATCCGGTGTCTTTAACCAGATATATGGAGCGTTTACGCCGCCGGATACGCTGTAGCCTGCACTCTTCAGACCCTCTAAAATCATCTTTGCATTGTTCATATAATAGTCAATCTGTGCCTGAAGCTCTGCCTGTGCCTGAGGTGTATAAACAGCCTCGCCTGCACGCTGGATGATGTACGGAGCGCCGTTGTACTTGGTTCCGTGACGTCTTGCCCACAGGGAGTTAAGCGATACACCATCGCAAGTCAGCTCCTTTGGGATTACCGTAAAACCAAGACGCATTCCTGTAAAGCCGGCATTCTTGGAGAAGCTTCTTAACTCGATCGCGCAGGTACGCGCACCATCGCACTCGTAGATGGAATGCGGAATATTCTCCTCAGAGATATATGCCTCGTATGCGGCATCGTAGATGATGACGGAACCTTTCTCATTTGCATAATCTACCCACTTCTGAAGTTCATCCTTCGTGATAACGCTTCCGGTCGGGTTATTCGGATAGCACAGATAGATCAGATCCGGTGTCTGCTCTGGCAGTGCCGGGGTGAAATTATTTTCCTGTGTACACGGCATGTAGATGACATTGCTCCAGGTCTCGGTCTTCGGATCGTAGGTGCCGGTGCGTCCTGCCATGACATTGCTGTCTACATATACAGGATAAACCGGATCGCATACAGCGATGCGGCTGTCAGATGCAAAAATCTCCTGAATATTTCCACAATCACACTTTGCACCATCGGAAACAAATACCTCATCGATGTCTACACGGCATCCTCTGTCCTTATATTCTTTTGCAATGGCGCTGCGAAGAAACTCATATCCTAAGTCTGGTGCATAACCATGGAAAGTCTCTGCGTGACCCATCTCTTCAACTGCTTTCTGAGTAGCAGCAATGATGGATGGAGCGATCGGCTGTGTGACATCACCAATTCCCAGACGGATAATCTTCTTATCCGGGTTTGCTGCACTGTATGCAGCCACTTTCTTTCCGATTGTGGAAAACAGATAGCTTCCCGGAAGCTTCAGATAATTTTCGTTTACTCTTACCATTTTTCTCCTCTTTCCGCCATTACGGCTCATTCTTTTTTGCCCAGTATGGAAAGCACCATCTGAGCTGTCTCTATCATATTCACCCCGTTTGCCATGCTGCGCTTCTGCAGGTACCTGTGTGCTTCCTCTTCTGTCATGCCTTTTTGCGCCATCAAAAGCTCTTTTGCGAGTGTGATCTGCTGCTTATCAAGCATATTTCGCTGCTTGGGCTGCTGGCGTGCTTTTCGCTTTCGCATCTCGCTCGCCTCGACTGCCGCATCTACATTTGTGATTAACTCATGTACTTTAAGCGGCATCGCTACACACCGAATCCGCCTGTCATCGACCTCACTTATAAAACGCATGGACGCAAGGAGAAGCATATCAAACTGTTCCGACAAATCTTCCCTCAGCTGACTGTAAATCATGTCGGTCAGACGGTATCCGCACACGACAACTCCATTATGCAGATCATCCGCATACTGAAGCGTCTGCGCACCCGAGGTACAGACGGCAACTACGGGGAACCCGTTTTTTACCAAAATATTGCGAATGCTTTTGGCATCCTCTGGTTTGGGAAATGCTACTATCAAGTTTGTCACCGATTTTCCCCCTTTTACACGTAAAAATAACCATTTGTGTGCAGTATCATCTGCTTATACTCTTTACTATTTTTAGTATTTGTTGAGATACTGTCGGGTTTCCCAATCTGTTACATATGCCTGATACTGGCTTACCTCCCGCTTCTTTGCGCGAACATATTTTCCAGAAATATAATCGCCAAGCGTATCCATCACAAGCGTATCCTTTTCCATCTCCTCTAAAGCCTCGGATAAACTCTCCGGCAGACGCTCTAAATTCAGCTTTTTGCACTCCTCTTCGCTGAGACGGCAGATATTTAATTCAGTAGCAGCCTGCGGCTTTAAGCCTTTCTTTATGCCTTCAAGACCTGCGGCAATAATACCGGCAAATGCCAGATAAGAATTGACGCATGGATCCGGATTCCTCAGCTCGATATGAATGCGCTGTGCAGAGGTGCGCGGCACGCTGATCAGTGGCGAACGGTTTCCGGATGACCATACGATATATGCCGGGGCCTCATTGCCCGGAGCAATTCGCTTATAGGAATTGACAAGCGGATTTGTCAAAGCAGACAGACCTCTGATATGTGCCATGATACCTGCCATAAACTGATATCCGGTCTGGCTCAGACCATATGAATCGGACGGATCGGACAGGATATTATTTCCTTCCATATCCATGAGTGTCATTTTTAAATGCATACCGCAGCCATCGGAATCATTCATCGGCTTTGGCATGAAAGTGGCATACAGACCGTGACGGCTGGCGATTGTCTTACAAGTCATGCGGAATGTGACAACGTTATCAGCTGCCGCAAGTGCATTCACAGGCTGTAAATCAATCTCATGCTGATAAGGAGAATGCTCATGGTAAGAACTTCTTACATCAATACCCATATCTTCAAGTGCAAGAATAATATCTCTTCGCACATTTTCGCCTGTATCGAGCGGCGCTACATCAAAATAAGAGCCATGGCCCTGTGTCTGTAACATAACCTCGCCGTCTGTATCATATGGAAACAGGCAAAACTCGCATTCCGGCGCAATATATGGATAAATTCCCATATCAGCTGCTTCACGCATAACCTTCTTTAATATATATCGGCTGTCTCCCTCAAATGGAGTGCCATCGTCTTTATGAATGTCGCAAATCAGGCGGGCTACCTTGCCTGTCTGCGGTCTCCATGGAAAGATCTCAAAAGAATCCAGATCCGGATACAGATACATGGCATCTTCTTCAATCCGAACAAATCCGTCAATACCAGAGCCGTCAAATGAACACTCATTATTTAGTGCCTGCTCCAGCCGTCCTGCTGTAACTGCAATATTCTTCACAGTTCCAAACACATCGGTGAACTGAAGACGGATAAATCCGACGTCCTCCTCTTCTACCATGTGAAGAATATCTTCCTTTGAATATTTCGACATATTGATGATTCCTTTCCGATTTGATTACTTTGCCGACAGGGGAACTGACTTGCAATTAACCGAATCAAGTAAGTCCCTGCTTTAATTGCGATAAGCGATAAGCAATGGGGGGTTAGATTATGGCTAACTTATGTTTATGGCAAAGTCCTGAGGTGACTGGCTTTTCGTACCCCCACCCGTGAACAGTAACAACCACATTTACAGAAATTCCGAGTATAATTAATAAGCCTTGCCCCAAACAACCATCTTCTTTGCTTTCTTTCCGCAGCATACGCATACGTCAGAGATCTCCTCCTGCGTAAACGGCATGCAGCGGCTGGTTGCAGACAGCTCTTCCTTTACCTTATCCTCGCAAGCGCGATCGCCGCACCACATAGCCTTTACAAAGCCAGGCTTATTTGCAAGGATGTCCTTGAATTCCTCGTAGTTGGCTGCAGTATAAGTATGAGAATCCCTGTGTGCTCTTGCTCTCTCAAGCATTTCCTTTTGCATAGTCTCAAGAACCTCACCAACCTTTGCGGACAGCTCCTCAAAGCTTACAGTAATCTTTTCTCTTGTATCACGGCGAACGATCACTGCCTGTCCTGCCTCGATATCCTTCGGACCAACCTCGATACGAACCGGAATACCGCGCATCTCTGCCTCTGCAAACTTAAAGCCCGGTCCCTTATCCGAATCATCAATAGCAGTTCTGAAGTTCTTTGCCAGCTCTTCCTTGAGCGCATATGCCTTATCCATAACGCCTTCCTTGTGAGCAGCAATCGGGATAACGATCACCTGCGTCGGAGCAATCATTGGCGGAAGAACAAGACCGCTGTCATCGCCGTGAACCATAATCAGCGCACCGATGACGCGAGTGGTCATGCCCCAGGATGTCTGATGAACATACTTAATCTTATTATCCTTATCGGTAAAGGTTACATCAAATGCCTTTGCAAAGCCGTCACCAAAGTTGTGGCTGGTTCCGGACTGCAATGCCTTTCCATCGTGCATCAAAGCCTCGATGGTGTAAGTGGATACGGCACCTGCGAACTTTTCCTTTTCCGTCTTTACACCCTTGATAACCGGGATCGCCAGCACTTCCTCACAGAAATCGGCATACACATTTAACATCTGGATGGTTCTTGCCTCTGCTTCCTCTGCGGTTGCATGAGCAGTGTGACCCTCCTGCCATAAGAACTCTCTTGTTCTTAAGAATGGACGAGTCTCCTTCTCCCAACGGACAACAGAACACCACTGGTTATATACGCGCGGCAGATCACGGTAGGAGTGAATGTCTCTGGAATAGAAATCGCAAAACAGTGTCTCGGAAGTCGGACGCACACACATACGCTCCGGCAGCTCGGTCAGTCCGCCGTGAGTTACCCATGCCACTTCTGGTGCAAAGCCTTCTACGTGATCCTTTTCCTTGTCCAGAAGGCTCTCCGGAATGAACATTGGCATTGCCACGTTCTGTACACCTGTTGCCTTGAAACGTCTGTCTAACTCGTGCTGGATATTCTCCCAGATCGCATAGCCATACGGCTTGATTGCCATGAATCCCTTTACACTGGTATAATCACACAGCTCAGCCTTCTTTACGACATCCGTATACCACTGTGCAAAATCTTCGCTCATTGAAGTGATTGCTTCTACTAACTTCTTTTCCTTTGCCATGTTAACCTCCATTTTCTCGATGTGGGTGTTTTTCCCGAACGCCGTCTCGACGAAGCTTTGTCGGTGTCCCTTGTTCCCGCGGCGCCTTCTACGTTATTTCAACGAAAGTTTTCTGCGTAAGCCCGCTCCCACACGGGCACGCCTCGTAAAGCAGTTCGTCTCGGCGGCTGTAAATGTAAAAATAAAAGTCCCCTGTCAGCAACTTTTACTGACAAGGGACCAAATCATACTTTACTTCGGCGGTACCACCCTCATTAAAACCATACGGTTTTCTCTTTTTCATGCCCGTGACACTGGACTGCGTCCGGTTTCCCGGAATGCTCCAAAGTAGGTTCGTCCCTGCGCATTTGTATGCTCTCACCAACCGCATACTCTCTGTGAAACCGCCTGAAAGTACTATTCTTTCTCACCGCATATGACAAATCCGGCATTTGCCTGAATTTGAACGATTCCATCTTACAAAACAAAAAACAATTTGTCAACCCGTTTTACAGCTGCGATACGACAAAAATATCGTAAATTGCCTTGATTGCAGTCTCAAACTCGGAATTTTTAACACCAACGATGATGTTGATCTCGCTGGAACCCTGGTCGATCATCTTTACATTCACCTTTGCGTGCGCCAATGCAGAGAAAATGCGTCCTGCCGTTCCTCTCGCTTCTCTCATGCCGCGGCCTACGATAGCGATCAGCGCGATGTCCGGCTCAAGGTCGAGCACATCCGGATGAACCAGATGCTTGATCTCTGTCAAAACTTTCTGCTCCTTTTCCTCGAACTCGGTCTGATGTACGATGACCGTCATCGTATCAACGCCGCTCGGCATATGCTCGAAGGAGATACCATATTTCTCGAATGCCTCCAATACTTTTCTGCCAAATCCAATCTCAGAGTTCATCATATCCTTCTCGATGTTGATTGCCACGAAATCCTTCTTTCCGGCGATACCGGTAATGGTATACTTCGGAATATGACAGGTCTTCTCGACAATCATGGTTCCTTTGTCTTCCGGCGCATTGGTATTTCGGATGTTGATCGGGATACCTGCCTGACGTACCGGGAAGATGGCATCCTCATGAAGAACGGAAGCGCCCATATAGGAAAGCTCACGAAGTTCCTTGTAGGTGATGGTTGTGATTGGCTCCGGATTCTTGATGATACGCGGGTCTGCGATCATACAGCCGGAAACGTCAGTCCAGTTTTCATACATATTTGCATTAACGGCTCTTGCTACGATAGAACCTGTGATATCGGAACCGCCTCTGGAGAAAGTACGGATGGTGCCATCCTTCTCAGCTCCAAAGAATCCCGGAATAACAGCGCGCTCTACTCCGTCAAGGCGCTTGGACATGATCTCATTTGTAACTGCTGCATTAAAGGAACCATCCTTATTAAAACGAATGACCTCTGCTGCATCGACAAACTCATAGCCCAGGTAATTTGCCATGACAATACCATTTAAATACTCACCGCGCGATGCCGCATACTCTCTTCCGGCCTTTGCTGCAAACTTTGACGCAATCTCCTCAAACTGCGTTTCAAGTGAAAGGTTCAGTCCAAGACCGCTAATGATTTCATTGTATCTTGCCTGAATCTTTGCAAGCTTATCGGAAAAATCCTCGTCCTGCTCTGCTGCTGCATAGCAGGTATAGAGCATGTCTGTTACTTTGGTGTCGCCGGAAAAACGCTTTCCCGGTGCAGACGGAACCACATAGCGTCTGTCAGCGTCGCTGCAGATGATGTCCTTTACCTTTGTAAACTGTTCTGCGCTCGCCAGAGAGCTTCCGCCAAACTTAACAACCTTCTTCATAATCGTATCTCCTCAACAATAGTCTGACTGCAGTTATCTTCTGATCACCTTCCGGCAACTGCTGTTATATTGGTATCATCATTCCAGGAAAATGTCAAGTATTTTCCTGTCGCAGGATGGCGAAATGACAACTGCGCTGCACATAAAGCTATTGCACCGCGCGGTCCATTTGCCTGTATACCGCCATAGCGCATATCTCCTGCAATCGGCATTCCTGCATGAGAAAGCTGTGTGCGGATCTGATGATGTCGCCCTGTCTCTAATACAATACGAAGGCAGTGCCAGCCGCCAGCCGGTGACGGACTGTTTAAATAAGGCATCATCAAATCAATTGATTTTACTTTCTGTGCCGGGATTTCTTTCCAGGTTAAGACTGCTTTTTTCGCATCCGGATTTGACGAATCGGATACCGATGCCATTCCGGTGCGCTTATCTGCGACCAAATAGTCCTCCAGCCTGCCCTCACAGCCAGAAGGTGTCCCACTCACAACTGCCTCATATACCTTGGAAAAGCTTTCCTTTTGCAGCTGACTGCTAAGATCTGCAGCTGCCTTTTTTGTCTTTGCATAGACCATCACACCGGCCACCGGGCGATCAAGCCGGTGAATCACAGCCAGATAGGGGCGATCACTCTTTGTCTTTGAGGATAAGTATCCTCGAAGCAGGCTCTCCAAATCCATCGCAAAGTTCTTTCCCCGCTGGGATTCCATGCCAAAAGGCTTTTTTACTACGAGAAGGTGCTCATCCTCGTATAGAATGAACACCTTCTGATTGCTATATCCTGCCATCTTATGCCAGATATTTCTTCAGTGCTTCTGCCTTGTCGGTCTTCTCCCACGGAAGATCGATATCGGTTCTGCCGAAGTGACCATATGCAGCCGTCTGAGAATAAATCGGACGTCTCAGATCAAGCATCTTAATGATGCCTGCCGGGCGAAGATCGAAATTCTCACGAATGATGTCAACAAGCTTTGCATCTTCTACTGCGCCTGTTCCAAATGTGTTTACCATAATAGAAGTCGGATGAGCAACACCGATTGCGTAGGAAACCTGAATCTCACAGCGCTGTGCCAAGCCTGCTGCCACAATATTCTTTGCAACGTAACGAGCTGCATAAGATGCAGAACGGTCTACCTTCGTGCAGTCCTTACCGGAGAAAGCGCCGCCGCCGTGTCTTGCCATACCACCGTAGGTATCCACGATCAGCTTTCTTCCGGTCAGTCCGCTGTCACCCTGCGGTCCGCCAATTACAAATCGTCCGGTTGGATTTACGAAGAACTTGGTATTCTCATCAATCAGTTCTGCCGGAATTACCTCGTCAAATACGTACTTTTTGATGTCCTCATGAATCTGCTCCTGAGTTACATCCGGGTCATGCTGAGTGGAAAGAACAACTGCATCCAGACGTACCGGCTTATCATTCTCATCATACTCAACCGTTACCTGAGTCTTTCCGTCCGGTCTTAAGTAGGTCAGCGTACCATTCTTGCGAACCTCAGTCAGCTTGCGTGCTAACTTGTGTGCCAGAGAAATCGGATATGGCATCAGCTCTGGTGTCTCATTGCTTGCATAACCAAACATCATACCCTGATCGCCTGCTCCAGTATCCAGATCGTCTTTATCCTCTCCTGTCTTTGCCTCAAATGACTTATCGACACCCATTGCAATATCAGTAGACTGCTTGTCTAAAACGGTCATAATCGCACAGCTGTCTGCGCTAAAGCCGTATGCGGCATCGGTGTAACCAATCTTACGAATCGTATCTCTTGCTACCTTCTGAATATCAACATGAGCCTTTGTGGTGATCTCTCCCATGATTACAACAAGTCCGGTGGTGGTGCAAGTCTCGCATGCAACACGACTCATCGGATCCTGCTCAAGCATTGCGTCTAATACTGCGTCAGAAATCTGATCGCAGACCTTGTCTGGATGTCCTTCGGTTACGGATTCAGATGTAAATAAATAATGTGCCATGATTTTCTTCTGTTTGTCCTTTCTTTGTGTGTTCTATTGCTACTTATCTGTGCTACTGCTTTCTGTGCATCCACCTCGTCACGTTGCTTTGGAAAATCCTCATGCAAGCATGGGATTTTCTCAAATCTAACGTGACGTATGAATTGCCAGCGCAAAAAAATCCGCCCGATAAGGGGCGGACCGACAAAATTTTATTTATCCGTTCACCTCTTATTGTTCGACTGCAGGCAAACCTGCTCGCTCAGGTTGGCACCTTCCTCTCTCAAGGGGTTGCCGTGACTTCTCAGATCCTATGTATCTCCATCACTCTGAATAAGGGGGTATAAGAGACTGTAAAACATCGCTGTCTTACAGCCTTTCTTTTTTTGCAAAAGGCATTATAAACCTGTTCTTGAAAAATTGCAAGTAGTTTTTGCATGATGTTGGGGGCAAAAGGCATTTTGACCCCTTTGATACCAGATTGTTACTGCTCGCGGGACGCGTACACAGTGCGGCTCAACTATTTGTTGTTCCATTCTTCAATCGGAATCGCTGGATATCCTTCTCGGTCTCCACTTCCTCAATGACACCGCCAAGGCTGGTGAGTTTTTCTGCGAAATCCTCATAGCCTCTCTTAATATAGACGATGTCCTCAAGTACGCTGACACCCTGTGCTGCCAATCCTGCGATGACAAGTGCTGCACCGGCACGCAGATCCGGAACTGTCACAGAGGTACCGGAAAACTGCTCGATTCCGTTGATAATCGCAATATTGCTTTCCACCTGAATACTTGCACCCATACGGTTTAACTCATCAACATAACGAAAACGATTATCGAAAATACTCTCGGTAACAACGCTAGTACCATTCGCCAGTGCCAGCACAACTGACATCTGCGGCTGCATGTCTGTTGGAAAACCCGGATACGGAAGCGTGTTGACAGAGGTTGCATGAAGTCTTTCTTTACAGACAACACGCACGGCATCATCAAACTCAGAAACCTCACAGCCAATCTCACGGAGCTTGGAACTTAAGCAGTCTAAGTGCTTCGGAATGACATTCTTTACGGTAATGTCACCTCTGGTAGCTGCTGCTGCCATCATAAAGGTACCAGCCTCAATCTGATCCGGAATCACGCTGTACTCTGCACCATGAAGCTCCTTTACACCCTCGATACGGATCACATCGGTGCCTGCTCCCTTAATGTTCGCTCCCATGCTGTTTAACATGTTGGCAACGTCTACAATATGCGGCTCTTTGGCAACATTTTCAAGGACAGTGCGTCCTTCTGCCAACATAGCAGCTAACATAACATTGATGGTAGCACCCACGGATACTTTATCGAAATAAATACGCGCACCAACCAATCTCTTTGCATCAACAATAATCATACCATTGCTGATCTTTCCGGTCGCACCGAGCGCACGAAATCCCTTTAAATGCTGATCAATCGGACGGCTTCCGATGTTGCATCCACCCGGAAGCGCTACCTCTGCGTGATGGTACTTACCTAATAACGCACCAAGCAGATAATAGGACGCACGCATCTTTTTTACGTAGCTGTTATCTACAACACAGCTGCCAATTGTCTTTCCGTTTAATCTTACAGTGTGGCGTTCGTCCCGTACTACTGCTGCACCAGTTTCGCTGATTGCTTCCAAAAGGATATTAACATCCTTTACATCAGGAAGGTTTGTAATTGTGACAAACTCGTCTGCCATGATTGCTGCAGCCAATATTCCAAGCGCTGCATTTTTGGCTCCGCCGATCACAACGTCGCCAACCAGCGGATTCCCGCCTTTTATTACATATTGTTCCATATATTCCTATCTCCCGTTTCCAATCGGTTTTTCTGGGAATCTGACAAGTCGAAACAATCACCGAAAAACAGCATCGGCAATTCAACTCATCTTTATCTTCGATTTTATCTATTTTAAGCGTTTCGTGCAATATGACGAATTAAACCTGATTATGCCCTACCCATTTTATCAAGTCTGTTTCATTATAACATACTTTTCATCTTTGTAAACCTCTTACAAAGAACTTTATCACTTTTATTGCAAATGGAATATATTTATGTAACAATTTTGTAATATTTTTCTAAAACATACGTTTGAAATAATCAAAGCTGACATTCGCAATGCAGGGAACTGTCTTATTCTTAATCAGACAGAGTCTCCGGACTAGCAGACTCATTGTCTCCATCACTGATTCCGGCTTTATATTCGAGAATTTTATTGACGCTTTTATCCAACCGTTCTGTGCTGATCGTACCATCCTCGCATGCCGCCAGAACAGCATCATATGCCTCTGTAAAATCATAAGGCATGAGCAGAATATCACAGCCTGCCTGAAAAGCCTTTACAGCTGCCTCTCCTGAAGAATATGCATCTGTTATAGCCTGCATCGCAAGTGCATCTGTGATGATCAGCGTATTGTCTGCATCCGGAATCAGGCTTATAATCTGTTCAGAGAGCGTAGCAGGCGTATCGTCACCTGTTACATTTGGCATAGAAATGTGAGATACCATAATTGCATGCTGCCCAATTTCTGACGCAGCTTCAAACGGTAACAGCTCGCATTCCTTAATTTCCTCTAGTGTACGGTAACTGTAAGCAAAACCTGTATGGCTATCCTCTGCCGTATCGCCGTGTCCCGGAAAGTGTTTAAATGTTGGAATAACACCAGCATCCGCTATTCCCTGCCCTGCTGCCTGTGCCAGCTTTGCTGCTTTTGCGGCATCGGAGGAAAAAGCCCGGGTACCTATGATCGGGTTATCCGGATTTGTATTAACATCTGCATCTGGAGCAAAATCAATGTTAAATCCATAATCTTTAACATATTTACCAATCGTATTTCCCATTTCATAAGCAGCATCAATACCCTCTTCGCCCACAGCTGCCGCACTTTCATATTTAGGCAGATCAAATGTTTCGGTATTTGCCAGACGTGCTACTCTTCCACCTTCCTCATCTACAGCAATAAACATCGGAATATCCGAAGCATTCTGAAGATCAGCATTAAATTTCGTTATCTGCTCAGGATCCACTATATTCTTGCCAAACTGGCAGACACCTCCCACCTGATACTTCTTTATGTTTTCACAAATCGTATCATTAATTTCCGTAACGCCTTCTGCCTTTGGATCATTGCATTGCTCTGATGTATAATTCTCAGGATCTAAAGCATCCGGACGTATGATAAAGAGCTGTCCCACCTTCTGCTCCAGCGTCAGATCATCCACTTTTAATTCCGTCTCTGTTTCTGTTTCCGTCTCTGTCTCAGCTGCCCTAACTCTCTGTGGTACAGTATTTCCTGCTGACAGGGCTGCAGCTGCAAAAAAGGCTGTCATAATTAAACGCTTCTTCATAATATTTCTCCCTTAATTTTTTATTTTCCATGCATGATTCTTCATGCAGATATTATGATACCAGAGTCAAAAGGTCAGAAAGCCGATGCAAGCTTGCTTGCAAGAGGATTTTTGACCTC
>CAVJTU010000036.1:0-29915 GCA_963652495.1 uncultured Oscillospiraceae bacterium | reverse complement strand
AACCTGGAAAATGCTGGAGTCAGAGTCCAGTGCCTTACCGTTTGGCGATAGCGCTTTAAACAACATGTTTATGATAATACAAGACTATAAAAATGTCAAGCACTTTTTGAAAAATATATAAAATTTTACTTTCTTTTCCCGAAAGGAAATGATATAATCATGAGGAGCGGTTTGGCGCTCTGGATGGAGGAAGATTATGTATACATTTACCAGCAGAGTCCGTTTCAGCGAGACCGATGAGGATGGAAAGCTGTCGCTGGCAGGCATTATGAATTATCTTCAGGACTGCAGTGTTTTTCACTCAGAAGATGTAGGCAATGGAACCGAAGTATTGAAAAAGAAAGACCGGGTATGGCTGCTTAATTCATGGCAGATCATCATAAACGAGCGGCCAAAATGCTGCGAGCCGATCGTAATCGGAACACAGGCTTATAAGTTCAAAGGAACGCTTGGCATGCGAAATTTTTGTATCCAAAGACCGGACGGTACAAATTGCATTATCGCAAACTCAAACTGGGCTCTTGTTCAGATATCTGCGATGCGCCCGGTGCGTATAACAGAGGAGGACAGCAGTCCATATGGACTTGGAGAGCCGTTTGACATGCCATATGCAGATCGCAAGATTGCTGCGCCGAAGGACGGTATTGTCATGGAGTCTGTTATCGTGCGTCCGGAGAATCTTGACAGCAACCACCACGTTAATAATACGCAGTATGTGCTGATGGCAAGCCGTTACCTTCCGTCAGATTTTGTATTGCATCAGGTTCGGGCTGAATACCGTTATCAGGCACTTCTGGGCGATACAATGATTCCGGTTGTCACCAAACAGGATGACGGAACTATTATTGTTCAGTTAAAAAAAGATGAGCAGACTGCCTATGCAGTCATTGCTTTTCAGTAAAATGCAACACCACAGGCAGCGATCCAAAAACAACTGGAAAAAACGCAACAGTGGATTCATATGCCTGTAGAATAAGCGCAAGCGAATACAAAGGGCCGCGAAGCTGCGGCAGAATGAGAGGAAATATGATCGAGTTAGGAAAGATGCAGACGCTGACCGTGCTTCGCACCAAGGAGTTCGGTGTTTATCTGGGACATGATGGGGAGAAAGAGAGCGTGCTGCTCCCAAGAAAGCAGGTTCCGGAAGGAACAAAGGAAGGAGACGAGATCGAGGTATTTGTATATAAGGATTCCATGGATCGTATCATCTCCACGACAAAGAAGCCACTTCTCGTGATGGGAGAGATGGCAGTATTGACCGTTAAGGAGAAGACAAGAATCGGTGCATTCTTAGACTGGGGACTGGAGAAGGATCTTCTTCTTCCATTCAAGGAGCAGACCGTTCCGGTCAGAAGAGGCGAGCATTGTCTGGTGGCACTGTATCTGGATAAGAGCAGCCGTCTGTGTGCGACTATGAAGGTATACGAACGTCTCCATAATGACAGTCCATATCAGAAGGGGGATCAGGTAAGCGGTACTGTTTACCGTGTAAATCCGGAGATCGGTGTATTTGTTGCTGTCGATAACCGTTACTTTGGACTGATTCCGCGAAAGGAAATTTATGACAATTATCGTACCGGTGATCAGATAAGTGCCCGTGTTACCGAGGTACGCGCTGATGGAAAGTTAAATCTGGCTGTCCGTGAAAAAGCATATTTGCAGATGGACACAGACAGTGAGACGATTTTAAATGCAATGGAGTCTTTTGGCGGCTATCTTCCATTTAGTGAGAAGGCAGAGCCGGACAAGATCAAGAGAGAACTTAAGATGAGTAAGAACGCATTTAAGCGTGCGCTTGGTCATCTGCTTAAGGAAGGAAAAATTGAAATCGGCGACAACCGTATCAGCTACAGAAAAGAGAAGTGAAGATGACAAAAACTGCAAAATTAAATCTGACTTTTTTGATTTTGGCGGCATGTTCAATCGGAGGATCTTATGTATATTCATTGTTGACGAAGAACATAGGGCTTCCGATTTATGCAGACCTTTTAGTGGCACAGCTTCTGATCCTGATTCCGGTATGGGGTTATACTGTAAAAGAGCATATTAATTTGCACAAGGAAATACGTCATCGCCGTTTGGGCGTTGGCGCACTTCTTTGTCTGGTCGGCATCACGATTCTTTCCATGCCGCTGTTATCATTTTTAAATCTGTTCAGTTCTATGTTTGTGCCGAATGCAGCAGCAGGTCTGGCGGTGCAGATGGCAGGCGGATCAGGACTGATGAATATTTTATTTTTGGCAATCATTCCGGCATTCAGTGAGGAATTCGTTTTCAGAGGTGTCTTTTTCCATGGATACCGCAGTCACGGATTCTGGAAGGCAGCACTTATCAGTGGTCTGATTTTTGGTCTGATGCATCTGAATTTTAATCAGTTTTCCTACGGGTTTGCGCTCGGAGTCATCTGTGCAGCCGTTGTTGAGGCATCCGGCAGCATTTATGCATCCATGGTAATTCATTTTCTGATCAATTTTCAGTCAGCGCAGGCAATCAATGCATTGAGCGCATGGACCGCTGGTGAAGAAGAGAGTGCAGCACTTCAGATTTCTGGTGCCTTTCAGCAGACCTATATGGTTACCGCAATTGTTGTTATCGGTATCATTGCAGTTGTGACGACAGTTCTGGTTGTATTATTAGTGAAGTTTTTGGCAAAATTATGTGACAGAGAGGACTATTTTGCGTGGGTTCTTCATGGCGGCGAGAGGGAAGCGCTTGAGAAGCGGGGAGCACGCAGGCTGATGGATCCGTTTTTTATTGGTGGCGCAGCTATCTGTGTTCTCTTTATGATAATTCGTTTGATGAGGTAGTGGCTGAATTTCTTAAGTGATTCAGATAGGTGTGAATCAGCTGATAACAGTCCTTTGCTTCGCGCGGCGTACAGGAGATGAGCAACAAACCAATGTCGCGCCGGATGCGGTAATGATCCGGTTCTGCTACAACATTTTGCAAGGCGGATGCAGAGGGATCCGGCGATTCCAATCCTTCTAGCAGATAATCATAGGAGATGTGTGTCTTCTCATGCAGACGATTCATGATGCTTCGCGAGACAGGCCGTGTGCCGCGCTCAAGTGCACCTAGGTAGCTCGGAGAAATACCGAGCATCCGGGCAAATTCAGCCTGCGTCATGCCGAGTGCTATGCGCTCGTTTCGGATGCGATGACCGATCAGCAGGCTGTAAGTGGATTCATAGGAATAGTGTGGATTCATAAATAAAGTCCTTTCGTTTTTGCAGGCAAAAGCCCACTGCCTTTTGGTGGCGGGCAGTTGACAAAATCTCCGCTTCTATGTAATGCATAACGATTCAATCCCCATTTGCAAAGTGACTTTTACAAGACTTTCCTTTGCTTATGTGGCTGCAAATAATTGTACTTTGAGAAGAAGTATAGAAGAATATAAAGAAAAAAGAAAGGAAAATCCCTCGCAGGATTTTGCTTTCTTTGTCTTTTAAGGAGAAAATATGCTAAGAAAACTTATAATTCGACAAAGAAAAATCGCAGAATATCTGTTGATCATTGCAGGCACGGCTATTATGGCAGTATCACTTCAATTTTTCTTAGACCCATATGGTTTAGTTCCTGGTGGATTTACCGGAGTTGCGATTATTGTAAAGGCACTGACACGATGCTTCGTATCGAATGGTATTCCATTATGGGTGACAAATCTTGTGCTTAATGTGCCAATGGTGCCAATTGTATTAAAGATCAAAGGCTGGGACTTTGCAAAACGAACGCTCGCAGGCTCTCTTCTTCTTTCCTTTTGGCTGGCAGTAATTCCTTATGTACAGCTTATGGAGGAGCCAGATCTGTTTTTAACCTCAGTCTTTGGCGGCGTTAGCATGGGAGTTGGTATTGGTCTTGTGTTTTTAGGAAAGGGAACGACAGGCGGTACAGATATGTGCGGTGCAATTCTTCAGCACTTTTTTCCACATGTTTCTCTGCCACAGCTGATGCAGATGCTTGATGTAATAATCACAGCTGCCGGTATTTACGTTTTTGGCGTGCGTATTGCGCTTTACTCAATCGTAGTCGTCTATCTGACTGCTAAGGTTTCAGACCGTATGATGGAAGGCAGTACGTCATCAAAAATGCTTTATATTATATCAGATCAAGCGAAAACGATTGCGGATCGAATCATGAATGAATTGGGCAGGGGAGTTACCGGACTGAATGGCTGCGGAATGTATACGAACCAAACCAAAACAATTCTTATTTGTGTCATAGCTCCCCGTGAAATTGCACGTATAAAAGATGCTGTTTTAGAGGTTGATGGAAAAGCATTCGTGATAGTTAATGATGCAAGAGAAGTATTGGGAGAAGGTTTTGTGGAAATACACTAAAAATAGCAGTTTTAACCTACTAACGAAATGTGAAAAAGAAGTGTACAACATATCTAAAAATGACCTCACTTTTTTGTTAAAAAACAGTATGGTAAAAAAGTATGAAATAATGTATTATAGTCGTATCAGAAAACTGACTGTCAACAGTTTCGAAAAATTAGGGAGGAAGTTCAAATGGCAAGTTTATCTTTAAAGAATGTAACTAAGGTTTATCCGAATGGCTTTGTAGGTGTTAAGGATTTTAACCTTGAGATCGCAGATAAGGAATTCATCATCTTCGTAGGACCGTCTGGTTGTGGTAAGTCTACTACCCTTCGTATGATCGCAGGTCTGGAGGAAATCTCTTCCGGTGAGTTAAAGATTGGTGATAAGGTAGTTAATGATGTAGAGCCGAAGGATAGAGATATTGCGATGGTATTCCAGAACTACGCTCTGTATCCTCATATGTCCGTATATGACAATATGGCATTTGGTCTGAAGTTAAGAAAGGTTCCGAAGGCTGAGATTGATAAGCTGGTTCATGAGGCAGCTAAGATCCTTGATATCGAGCATCTGCTTGATCGTAAGCCGAAGGCTCTTTCCGGTGGTCAGAGACAGCGTGTTGCCATGGGTCGTGCAATCGTGCGTGAGCCTAAGGTATTCCTGATGGATGAGCCTCTGTCTAACTTGGATGCAAAGCTTCGTGTACAGATGAGAATTGAGATTTCAAAGCTGCATCAGAGATTAGGTACAACCATCATTTACGTAACACATGACCAGACCGAGGCTATGACTCTGGGTACCAGAATCGTCGTTCTGAAGGATGGTGTTATCCAGCAGGTAGATACTCCGCAGAACCTGTATGATAAGCCGGCTAACAAGTTCGTTGCTGGATTCATTGGATCTCCGCAGATGAACCTGATCGATGCTAAGGTTGTTCAGGTAGGCAATCAGGTACATGTTCAGTTTGGTAATGCTGATATCACTCTGCCGGATGAGAAGGGTAAGGTTCTGGTTCAGAAGGGTTATGTTGGTAAGGAAGTTTCCTTCGGTATTCGTCCAGAGGATATCCATGATGGCGATATGAGCAACTATCCGGGTGCAACTATCACAGCTACTATCCGTGTATATGAGCTTCTGGGTGCTGAAGTATTCCTGTACTTCGATATCAATGAGACAAGCTTTACCGCTCGTGTAAACCCAAGAACAACTGCTAGACCTGGCGATACTCTGACACTTGGTCTTGACCTGAGCAGAATCCACATCTTCGATAAGGACAGCGAACTGGTTGTATTAAACTAATCGAAGCTGTTTAAGAAGTTTTGAGGGGAAATGTAAAAAAATTACATTTCCTCTTTTTTTTTCTCTAAAAATGTTATACAATATAGGAAGAAATGGCGGTAAGCTGTGAAAACTATAAGCTGCTATGGCGGCGGAATGTGAGGAAAGTATGATTTCGAACCAGATTTTGCAAAGTACGATTGAAGGGCTGAAAAATATCGCACGAATTGATTTATGCGTATGTGATACCGACGGAAACATGCTGGCATCTACGTTTGGTGATCCGGAGATTACCACGGATACTATCGTGAATTTTACACTGTCACCGGCAGACAGTCAGGTGGTTGCTGGATTCCAGTTTTTTAAGGTATTTGATGAACACCTGTTGGAATATGTAATGTTGGCAAAGGGCAGCAGTGATGATGTCTATATGGTAGGAAAGATTGCAGCGTTTCAGATACAGAACCTGTTAGTTGCGTACAAGGAGCGTTTTGACAAGGATAATTTCGTTAAGAATCTGCTTCTTGATAACCTGTTATTGGTAGATATCTATAATCGTGCAAAGAAGCTTCATATTGAAGTATCTGCAAAGCGCATTGTGTATGTAATTGAGACAAAGAATGAGAAGGATGTCAACGCACTTGAGACAGTACGCAGCCTGTTTACCGGTAGAGTGAAGGATTTTATCACAGCAGTAGATGAGAAGAATATCATCGTGGTACGCGAGGTAAAGCAGGGGGAGACTGCTGAGGATCTTGAGAAGACTGCACAAGTGATGGTAGATATGCTTAACACAGAGGCGATGAGTCAGGTACATGTTGCATATGGAACTGTTGTAAACGAGCTTAAGGAAGTATCCAGATCCTACAAAGAAGCTAAGATGGCACTTGATGTTGGAAAGATCTTCTTCAGCAACAAGAATGTCGTTGCATATTCAAAGCTTGGTATTGGTCGTCTGATTTATCAGCTCCCGATTCCGCTGTGCCGTATGTTTATTAAGGAAATCTTTGATGGCAAGTCTCCGGACGAGTTTGACGATGAGACACTTACAACAATCAACAAGTTCTTTGAGAATAGTCTGAATGTATCTGAGACATCCAGACAGCTGTACATTCATAGAAATACGCTTGTATATCGTCTGGACAAGCTTCAGAAGAGCACCGGACTGGATCTGCGTGTATTTGAGGATGCGATCACATTCAAGATTGCCCTCATGGTTGTTAAGTATATGAATTATATGGAGAAAAACTAAGTCTTTAAGGTAGGGAACGAGGGGGAAACGGACACAAGGGTCTGTTTCCCCTTTTGGCTTACTATACAAAAGTATGGATCGATTAAATTTGGTTATGCTGAAAATAACGATAAATCTGATTGATCAGAAGAAAGGTGGATATTGGTGGAAGATAAAGAAACAAAACCAAGAAAGAAACGAAGTACTTTTGCGGCAGGCATGGCAGTCGGAGCGGCAGTGGCGCTTCTTGGCTGTTCCATTGCGGGTGTCTATGTGAATGTGCGTTCCCGCTATGGCACGCTTCATACGGCATATGCAGCGAGTGGAACAGTGGAAACTTCGTCAACGGATCTGGAGTCGGAAAGCAAAGAAGCGATCAGTGATGAACTCACGAGTAAGTTAAAATTTCTTGAGCAATGTGTGGATCAGTATTTTTTGTTTGATATGCCAGATGCACAGGATTATCAGGATGAAATTTACAAGGGCTTTATGAATGCACTCGATGATCCGTATTCCTGTTATTATACGGCAGATGAGTACGAATCAATGATGGAGTCCACAAGCGGCAGTTATGAGGGAATTGGCGTGGTTGTATCACAGAATGTTCAGACAAAATTGATCACTGTAGTGCGTCCGTTTGAGGGGTGTCCGGGTGCCGAGGCAGGTATGCTGCCGGGTGACGTACTAGTTGAGGTGGCAGGAAATGATGTCAGTGATACAGATGTCAGCACCGTTGTTTCCTGGATCAAGGGCGAGGAAGGCACGACTGTTGACATTCGTGTATATCGTGAGTCGGAGAATGAGTATTATGATTTTACGGTAGAGAGAAGAAAGATCGAGGTGCCGACCGTTGCCTACGAGATGCTGGATGATAACATCGGTTATGTTCAAGTTACAGAATTTGATGAAGTTACATCAGATCAATATATTGCAGCTGTGGATGATTTAAAGGCGCAGGGTATGGAAGGATTAATTGTTGATATTCGCGATAATCCAGGCGGACTCTTAAGCTGTGTTGTCGAGATGCTTGATTATATGCTGCCAGAGGGTACTCTTGTTTATACCGAGGATAAGAACGGCGAGGGTGAGACATACACTTCAGATGCCGAGCATTATTTTGATCTGCCGCTTGCTGTGCTTGTCAATGGAAACAGTGCGTCTGCATCTGAGATTTTCTCTGGTGCGATTCAGGATTACAAAGCCGGCACAATTATAGGAACGCAGACCTTTGGAAAGGGAATTGTGCAGAGCATCCTGCCATTCAATGATGGAAGTGCAATCAAGATTACGGTGTCTCGCTACTTTACGCCGAATGGTGTCTGCATCCATGGTACGGGTATCACACCAGATGTTGAGGTGGAGTTAGACGACGACCTTAAGACGAAGCTGACCATCGAGAAGGATGAGGATAACCAGCTGCAGAAAGCGATCGAGAATGTGAAGGAGCAGATCGCAGGGGAGTGAGTGTACCCCGGAAGTTCTACGAAGGGAACCTTGGCTGCCCATTTACGTTATGTAAGGTGTGTAAGAAGTACGTAAGAAAATTGTTATGGTATTTTTCATGAAAATGAGGTACAATCATTTTCGGTATAATCGGCTGGGAAAGTTACAAAAGGGGATTCGGCGAAGTGTTTGTCGGCGTCACTTTTCAGCGATGCCCACTGTGCACTTTGTTGTAATACTGTATTTCGGGCAGCTCGCTTCAACGTTCCGCCTCGTAAATCACATTCGCCTCACCCCCATTTATATTACGAGAGCTGATTGAATAAGAAATACGCCGGGAAAGTTTCCGGCAGATTGGAGAAACATGAGTCAGAATAAGACGGGAAAAAACAAGCGAAAAAAGAAAAAAGGCACAGGTCTCATTGTGGTATGTGTGACGCTGCTGATCCTTCTGTTTGCTGTACTTGGCATTTTGATCTGGCAGATCATTCGTGTAGGAAACGGTGAGACAGTCGGATTTGGTGGAAAAACAGGCGGCAATACACAGACGGTATCACAGACAGTTTCCGCAACACAGGAAGCAGCACAGACAAGTGCGGCAGATAATAGCGAGAACCAGACAGAAGCACAGACTGAGAGTGCAGCAGAGTCACAAGCATCAGCAACCGGTCAGGCGCAGGCAGCAGGAAAGGCTACTGTGATGGAGACACAGACCTATGAGACGGATGAAAATGGAAATATGATCGTTCCGGCGCGTCAGGCAGGTTCCATGGAAACGGAACCGGCATGGGAATATGTCTTAGAGAAGACAGGCGATACGGTTCTTGATGATGCCAATTATCTGGCAGCAATGTATGATTATGACGGTGCAATTGCAAAGATTCAGTCCGTATCCGGTTATGAGAGCAATGCATCGTATACCGCAGCGATTGCCGATTATGAGCAGAGAAAGAGTGAGGCTGTTGTCTATGCGGATAACAGCACCATTCCTCATATTTTCTTCCATACATTAGTTGTGGATACCAGCAGAGCATTTGACGACAATATTGCGATCAGCAAGCAGGACGGCATGAATAAGGTTAAGGATTATAATTATGTTATGACTACCGTGGATGAGTTTTGCCGTATCCTTGAAGAAATGTATAGCAGAGGATATGTGCTCGTCAGCATTTACGACGTGGCATCCTATGAGACACAGACAGACGGCACACAGGTAATGAAGCATCAGCCGATTTATCTGCCGGAGGGCAAGAAGCCGTTTGTACTGTCTGTTGATGATGTCAGCTACTATGAGTACATGGAAGGTCATGGATTTGCCAGCAAGCTTGTGGTCGGTGAGGATGGAACTCCGACAAGTGAGTATACAAATCCAGATGGCAGTGTGATTTATGGTTCCTATGATGTAGTTCCGATTCTGGACGACTTTATTGAGACGCATCCTGACTTTTCTTACCGCGGGGCAAAGGGTATCATTGCGCTGACCGGATATGAAGGCATTTTTGGTTATCGTACAAGTGATTTCTGGTATAACAGCAATTGCAGCTATTTTGACCAGTATTTCTCATGGAATCTGGAGAATAATACAAAGAAGAAGCAGACCATGTATTATGATAATCCAAACATTGAGCAGGACAAGGAGAGTGCAAAGAAAGTTGCTCAGGCATGCCGCGACGACGGATGGCTGTTTGCAAGCCATACCTGGGGTCATAATAAGGTGGGTGATTCCGGATCCTATGAGCGTTTTGAGTCCGATGCACGTCTGTGGGATCTTGAAGTAAAGCCGTTGCTTGGCGATGTGGATATCATTATTTATCCGCAGGGAGAGGATCTCTATGAAGGTTCCTGGAGAGGCTATGATACCACGAATGCAAAATATCAGCTGTTAAAGCAGTTAGGCTTTAGCTATTTCTGCAGTGTTGACTCGAACCTTGGCTGGACTCAGCTGGGAACAGAATATTTCCGTATGGGTCGTGCAAATGTGGATGGACAGCGTATGTGGGAAGCAATCAGCTCCTATGTGGATCCGTCATCCGGTGCAGTAGACCGCTTATCGACACTGTTTGATTCGAGACTGGTATTTGACTGGTCCAGACCAACGCCGGTAGAAAAATAAAACAGGCAATCAAGCAACAAAAACAGCCAAATAAAAGTTGGGCAGATAGGGCACAGAGACAAAGGCAGAAAGGCAGGCAAAAGAGATGGTATTTGAAGAAAGAGCAAAGAATGTTTTGACATCAATGAAGGAAAATGGCATGGATCAGTTGATTGTAAGCGATCCGGCTTCCATCAATTATCTGATGGGAAGACTTATGAATCCGGGTGAACGATTAATGGTTCTTGTGTTTGATGCAGCTAACGAAAAGGTTGAGCTTGTAATCAGCAAGCTTTATCCGCAGGGAGACAATCCGGTATGGCCGGTTACCTATGTGGATGATATAGACGACTGTGTGGCAATTCTCTCTGAGAGGATCGCACAGACCGGTGTGATCGGCATTGATAAAAACTGGGCAGCAAAGTTTTTACTTCGCCTGATGGAACTTCGTCCAAATCTGACCTACAAGAACGGCTCTTATATCATTGACAAGATTCGCCAGATAAAGACAAAAGAAGAGCAGGAGTTCATGATTGAAGCGTCCAGACTGAATGATTTGGCAGTTGAGCGTCTGATCAAAGAGGTAAACAAGGGTTATACCGAGAAGGAACTTGCCGACAAATTGCTCGATATCTACCATGATCTTGGCTCAGAAGGATTTTCCTTCTATCCGATCTGCTGCTATGGCGCAAATGCTGCAGATCCGCATCACAGCAACGACAACTCCACCGGAAAGATCGGCGACAGCGTAATTCTTGATATCGGCTGTCTGTGGAACGGTTATTGCTCTGATATGACCAGAACTGTATTTTTCGGTTCCGTAAGCGAAGAACAGAAGAAAGTCTATAACATTGTGAAAACAGCCAACGAGCGTGCCATCGCAGCAGTAAAGCCGGGTGTGCGTTTCTGTGATGTCGATGCCGCAGCAAGAGATTACATAACCGAGCAGGGTTACGGCCCATATTTCGTACATCGTACCGGACATAACATCGGTCAGGAAGTACACGAGGCAGGCGACGTTTCCTCTGCAAATACGGACGTATTAAAGCCGGGCATGACATTCTCCATCGAGCCGGGCATCTACCTTACAGGAAACTTTGGTGTGCGTGTCGAAGATCTCGTTCTCGTGACAGAGGATGGATGCAAAGTACTTAATCACTTCACAAAAGATTTGATTGTAGTACCGGAGAAGTAAAGTTTATAGTAGCATTCACTGCGTAGTGGGTGGTGAGACGACATGTTTTACGAGACGGGACGTTGTAGCAGGCCGGTCAAAGTAGAATATGATAATAAGTAATGTAGTGGGGCCTGCGGAGTTGGGCCCGTCGACAAAATCATTCGTCGAACCGCCCTTTCGTAAAACTACCGGGTATCCACAACAACAAACAACCAGTACTGTTGATAAAAAGTATCAATAGCACGGGTTGTTTTTCTTTATAAAAGCACGTATAATACGAAGTTAGATGGGACTAACTTTCGCCGGAACATAAGCCAACTGAAGACGTAGTTTCACTGAACGAAGTAAGTTCTCTGCTTCAATTGCGAAACGCAATAAGTCTTGGGTGGAATGTCAGCCTCATCAGAAGAAAGAGAGGAGGAGTATCATGTTTTTGGAGATCAAAGGAATCAAAAAGCATTTCGGTGAGGGAGACAGCCGCATTGAAGTGTTAAAAGGACTTGACATGGAAATTGAAAAAGGAGAATTATGCGTGCTTTTAGGGCCGTCCGGTTCCGGAAAATCAACACTTTTAAATATTATCGGTGGAATTGACAGCGCAGATGGCGGTTATATCGCAATCAATGGTGAGAAAACGGCCGATATGGACGAAAAGACGCTGACACTGTATCGCAGAAAACATCTCGGCTATGTTTTCCAGATGTACAACCTGATTCCAAATTTAAATATCAAAGAGAATGTAGAGGTGGGCGCATATTTAAGCGACAATCCTCTTGACGTAGATGATTTGTTAAAAACGCTTGGTCTGTATGAACATCGTCATAAGCTGCCGAATCAGTTATCCGGCGGGCAGCAGCAGCGTACTGCAATCGGCAGAGCCATTGTCAAAAATCCGGATATTTTGCTGTGTGATGAGCCGACAGGTGCGCTCGATTATACGACTTCAAAAGAGATTTTAAAGCTGATTGAGCAGGTCAACCGCAAATATGGAAATACGGTCGTGATGGTAACACACAATAATGCGATCCAACAGATGGCAGATCGCGTCGTAAAGCTCCATGACGGCCGTATTCGTGAGAATCGACGCAATGAGATGCGTGTGGCAGCGGAGGAACTGGAATGGTAAAGAAAAAATCAAATCCATTAAACAAACGTTTTCTTCGTGAGCTAAAAAGTGAACTGGGAAAATATATCGTTTTATTTGTCTTTATGGCAGGCGTGATTGGACTGGTATCCGGTTTTCTGGTGGCAAGCGGCAGCATGTCACAGGCTTACGATGAGAGTTTTGAAAAGTATAACATCGAGGACGGAAATTTTGAAGTGAAAAGAGAAGCGTCAAGTGGTTTGTTAAATGCGCTGCAAAAGGATGGAACCGTTGTATATCCAAACTTTTATAAAGAAGAGACCACAAAGAATGTGGAAAGCACGCTTCGTATTTTCAGGAAACGTACCGAAATCGACCTGGAATGTTTGATGGAAGGTACGTTTCCAAAAAGCGAGGATGAGATCGCAATTGACCGTATGTACGCCGTCAATAATAAAATTTCCATCGGAGACGTAATGGAACTGGAAGATGTGTCCTGCACAGTTTGTGGTTTTGTCGCACTTTCTGACTATAGTGCGCTGTTTTCTTCAACGTCTGATATGATGTTTGATTCGATACGCTTTGGCGTGGCGATTGTGACAGAGGATGGGTTTAATCGAATAAATGACGATCATCTTCACTATAATTATTCATGGCGTTATAGCGAGCGTCCGGCAGACGAGAAGGAAGCGAAAACACGCAGCGAATCCTTCTTAAAGACGTTGTATGTAAATGCGCTTTTGAATCTGAATGGCGTAGAGGGCTTTCTTCCGGAGTATGTCAATCAGGCGATCATCTTTACCGGAGAAGACATTAAGGGCGACGATATGATGATGGCGGTATTTCTTTACATTGTTATTATCATTATTGCATTTGTTTTTGCAGTAACAACAAGCAATACGATTGCAAAGGAATCAGCGGTGATTGGCACGCTTCGTGCGTCCGGCTACTCAAAAGGTGAGCTGATTCGCCACTATATGGCAATGCCGATGCTCATTATCATCATTGCAGCAGGAATTGGAAATATTTTAGGCTATACGATTTTTAAGGACTACATGGCAGCAATCTATTATGCGAGCTACAGTCTGCCGACTTATGTTACAATTTGGAATGCAGATGCCTTTATCAAGACAACAATCATTCCAGTGATCCTTATGTTTGTCATTAACTTTGTGATGCTGGCAGAAAAGATGAGCCTATCGCCGCTTCGCTTCCTGCGCCATGATCTGAGCCACAGACAGAAGAAAAAGGCATTTCGCTTGAAGACGACGATTCCGATTATGAAGCGTTTTCGTATGCGGATTTTGTTTCAGAATATTCCCAATTATATCATTTTGTTTGTTGGAATTATGCTTGCAAATTTCATCTTGCTGTTTGGCTTTATGTTCATGCCATTATTGGATCATTTTGAGAAGGAGATTACGACGCATCTTCTTGCAGCGCATCAATATGTACTGATCAGCGGGGAAGAGACGAAAAATCAGGAAGCAGAACACTATGATGTGACGGTGTTAAAGACACAGGAAGGACGCTACAAGAGCGAGGAAGTGATGGTATATGGCGTGCAGGAAGACAGCGCTTATATAAAGAACAGTCTTGCAGAGGATGAAGTGCTGATTTCCAATGCCTATGCGAATAAGCAGCATATCAAGACGGGAGATACGATTACATTGCAGGAGGAGTATGGGGAGAAAACGTATTCCTTTACTGTCACAGGTGTGTATACGTATCCGGCAGCATTATCTGTTTTTATGAATAAGACTGCGTTTGAGGAGATCTTCGCAAAGGGCAGTTATTATCCAGGCTATTTTTCAAATGAGGAATTGACGGATCTGACACAGAAGAACATTGCAATGACAATCACGAAGGAGGATCTGACAAAGACTTCCAGACAGCTTAAAGTCTCTATGGGAAACATGGCTGTCGTACTTCAGGGCTTTGGTATGATTATGTTTGGATTGCTGCTGTATTTGCTGTCTAAGGTTGTAATCGAAAAAAATGCGCAGTCGATTTCCATGGCAAAGATTCTTGGTTACAGTGACAAGGAAATCAACCGCTTATACATTCGTACCACTACGATTGTATCAGTTGTCTCACTTGTGACAACAATTGGACTGTGCATTGTAATACTGAAGTGGGTTTGCGAGATTGTATTTGCAGAATATGCCGGCTATCTTGAATTTTATATGGAACCGGTTGATCTCGCGAAGGTACTGGTAGCCGGACTTGTTACGTATGCCGTGATCTCGTTTTTCCAGATTCGCAAGATCAAGGCGATTCCGATGACGGATGCACTGAAAAATGTAGAATAAATTGGAGTGGATTCTCGGATAGTTATGAGGACAGATTCGCTTCACTGCTCACTGTTTAACTGTCTTAGTGGGTCTAACACGCACTGCATATCCTTTGGCAGCGGTGCCTCGAAACATAGTGGCTCATGCGTAATCGGATGCTGAAATGTAAGTCGGCACGAGTGAAGTGCCTGGCGCGTGATAAATTCCATATCGGGGTTATACAGGTAGTCGCCAACGAGCGGAAACCCCAGATATTTCATATGAATCCGTATCTGATGGGTACGGCCTGTCTCAAGCTGTAACGAGACAAGGCTGTGCCCATTTTGTGTTTTCACAGTTTTGTAATGAGTAACGGCGCGCTCTCCATTCTCGAAGTCTACGCACCGCTCAATGATGGAGCCTGGTTTTCTTGACAATGGGGCTGTAATGGTGCCAGATGGCGGCATAACGGTTCCTCGCACAATCGCCAGATACTCGCGCGTGATTGCATGGCGCACTGCCATATCCGAGAGGATGGCAGAAGACAGCATATTTTTTGCAATAACAGTAAGACCTGATGTATCGCGGTCTAATCGGTTTGTGCAGCGAAAAATAAAATTGCCGCTGTCACGATAATACCAGGCAAGCGCATTTGCCAGTGAATTATAATAATTGTCCATAGACGGATGAATCGGCATTCCGGCAGGTTTATTGGCAACCAGAATATCCTCATCTTCGTAGACAATTGAGAGAGGCAGTTCTACAGGCGGCACATGATAGGAGGGATGTTCTTCAACGATATGTACAGTCAGGACATCGCCCTCGTGAAGCGGTGTATTTGTACGGCTGTGGACACCGTTTATCAAAAGATGCTCCAGATCTTTGCGAAGCCGTGTTAGTATACGAGAGGAAAAGCCACGGCGTGATAAAAATTGGTCTGCGCGCAGACCAATTTCTTCATTTGAAACGGTATAAGTAAGTATTCGGTCCATAAAATGCCCTTTCTATCAAATTAGGAAGAGTACCATGTCCATAGGAGTTACGCATCGTATGGGCGAGGAGACTTCATTCATCCATTGTGAACGGAAACACTGCTGGCTTATTTTTTGCAGGCGGCCATGGAAGCTGTGCAAGTACGATTGACAGAAAAACAATGACGCATCCGGCAAGCTCACGCATGGACAATCTCTGACCGAGAATCAGCCATCCGGCGAGTACAGAGATTGAGGATTCCAAACTTAAAATCAGTGAAGCAACGGTTGGATTCATCCCCTTTTGACCGACGATCTGAAGGGTGTAGCCTACACCGCAGGAGAGAATACCTGCGTACAGAATCGGTGCCCATGCTGTCAGAATCGAAGAAAGTGACGGCTGTTCAAAGAGAATTGCCGGAATCAGACAGCAAACAGCGCAGACAAAAAATTGAATGCAGGAAAGTGCAACACCGTTGCAGCGCGGTGAAAAATAGTCAATTACCAGGATGTGGACGGCAAAGAAAAAAGAGCAGGCAATCAAAAGAAGATCCCCTTTTTCAATCGAGCCAAAGCCATTTGGTACACTCAACAGATAAAGACCGCCTAACGCGAATGCCACACTTACCCAGATAAGCGGGCTGCAATGTTTTCTTAGAAAAAGACCAAGAATCGGCACAAGTACGATGTAGAGCGCAGTCAGAAAGCCCGCCTTGCCGACACTTGTATATAGAATGCCATGCTGCTGGAGAGACGATGCAGCAGCCAGAACAATGCCACAGCAAATGCCGCCTATAATCAGTGTTTTTCGATCGGGTGAAGAGGAGTTTGATAATATCTGGTCTGCCTGAACCGATGAAGTTGGAGAAGACGTCGCGACAGAGGAACTTTCGGACTGTCCGGAATGATTTTTAAATAGAAAAATACATGGAATCAAAAAAAATGCACCGATTACGGAGCGAATGCTGTTAAATGTGAATGGTTTTACATATTCCATTCCGACACTCTGCGCGACAAAGGCAAAGCCCCATATGGCAGAGGTCAAAAGCAGCAGAAATGAGTGTTTTAAATGAGTGCTTTTCATAAACTTTTCGAGTCCTTTCGTAAAATTAAAAGTGGAATTGTATTTGTCAACAATCGTTTTTCATGGTATCATATTTTTTAGTTGGGGTCAAAGGTTTTCATTGTTACGGTTCATGCATCGTATGAAAAGTGACACTTTGCGAACGTGTGTTACGTGAACAAAAACAAACTTATACCCCCGATAAGATTGGAGGATTTCACATGGAATGTGTAAAGGAGCCTGCCAAAGCCGTATATCACAGCGGAGCGAAGAATCCATTTTTGCCGCTGAATATTTATATTCCGGATGGTGAGCCAAAAGTATTTGATGGAAGAGTCTATCTGTACGGTTCAAAGGATGAGTTTGACGGTGAGTATTGCTGCCATAAGTTTCATGTATATTCGTCACCGGTATCGGATTTGACCGAGTGGACGGATCATGGTCCGGTGTTGGCATCGACGAATGAGTACGCAAATGAGGGCATCTCAAAGGGCGTACCGTGGTCCGATGGGCTGTTATGGGCACCGGATGTTACAAAGAAGGGAGATTGGTATTATTTCTACTTCTGCCTTTCCGATGGAACGGAAGGTGTTGCCAAGAGCAAAAATCCATACGGCCCGTTTGAGGATGCGGTGCAGATTACAATGGACGGAAAGCCGATTGAGGGCATTGACCCATCCGTACTTGAGGACAATGGAACCTATTATTATACCTGGGGGCAGGGGCATTGCCATATGGCAGAGTTAAACGATGACATGTGTACACTGCGTCCGGAGACGTACCACGAAGCACTGCTCAACAAGGATGCTGACGGTCATGGTTTTCATGAAGCATCTTCATTTCGCAAGATAGGCGAGCATTACGTTATCGTCTATGCGAGTGAATTTATTGATGAAAAGCATCGTAATGGCGGTCGTCCGACCAATCTGGACTATGCTGTCAGCAAGTCTGTCGAGGGGCCATATGTCAGAAAGGGCCGCATTATCGACAATACCGGAATTGATCCGCAGAGTTGGAATAATCATGGTTCCATTGTAAAGATAGAAAATCAATGGTATGTATTTTATCATGGCTCCTCCAACAACACAAAGTATGCGCGTCGCGCCCGCGTTGAGCGCATCGAAGTGGATGAGGAGAGAGCAATCATCAAACAGGCAACAATGACCTCACAGGGATTTTCGCACGGACTTAACGCAGAAGAATATATTGAGGCAGGCTGGCAGTGCGGTCTGACGGGAGGTGCCTATCTTACCCAGAGAGGTGACAAATTCCCATTGGTACATATTACAGACGGATGCAGCGTAAAATGGCGTTATGTCAAGCTTGAAAACGATGGCGAGTGGGAGATTGAGATCGAAGGAACAGCACTTTCCGGCTGTGGAATCAGCATTTTGGCAAATGGAAAGGCAGTCGGTGTTGTAAATGCAGAGGACATTTCAACGCAGCATGTATGGAAGACTTCAATCGGTACGTTTAGAAGCGGATGTTACGAGCTGGAACTTTGGTTCTTTGCCGAAAAGGAAGAGGAACTGTTTGAGTTAGATCGCATTCGTCTGGTTAGCGTTCGCTAAGGGATTAGCAGTCAATAGCTTCAGATTACGGTTACGAATTTCTTGCACAATCTTAAAAAAATAGCGAATTAACCAATGAATAAAGATAGAAAGAAAACAAATAGGAGGAAAACGATATGGTAAAGCATGTGATTTTATGGACATTAAAGAGTGAATATTCAAAGGAAGAAAAAGAGGCAATTAAGGCAGAGATCAAAGCCGGCCTTGAGGGGTTAGCAGGACAGATTCCGGGACTGGTTGACATTCATGTTCACACAAATGGATTGGAAAGCTCCAACGTCGATTTGATGTTAGATTCCACATTTACCGATGAAAAGTCTTTAAAGGGGTATTCGGTACATCCGGCTCACATTGCCGTGGCAAATGGAAAGGTAAGACCACATACGGCAATCCGTTCCTGCCTGGATTTTACAGTTGACTAATAAAAGCAAAAAATAACTAAAACAAAAAGTAAAATAAGATAATAAAAACACTGGGGTCAGACATATCAATCTGACCCCAGTCAACGTTTCTCTAAAAAAAATGGTAATTATTCAGAATCCCATTCGTAAAATTGCCATATAAAATTGCGATTCTGCTTGAATGCACGCATTCGCAGAAAACAATTTTGCATGGAACTGAATCGGCACAAATTATGCAAGAGCCTGTCCAAGTTCCTCGCAAGCTGCCTGAGCATCCTCATCCGGTGCATCGTTGCAGATAACGAAATCGTGAGCCATTACAGCACCATCGTTGCGGCAGGTCTCATCCCAGTTGCGCATCCACTCACCGTCTCCCCATCCGTAAGAACCAAACAGAGCGATCTTCTTACCGGATAGCTTTGCCTCGCAAGCGGTAAACATTGGCTCAAACTCATCTTCCTCAAGCTGTTCAGCACCCATAGAAGGGCATCCGAATGCGATTGCATCAAACTCATCCATCTTGTCAGCATCAAATTCAGCGGCGGTGAAAGTAGTTACATCAGCGCCGGCATTTCTAGCTCCGTCAGCAACCTTTTCTGCCATCTGCTCGGTATTTCCTGTTCCACTCCAGTAAACAATAGCTACTTTGCTCATAATCATTCTCCTTCATAAAAAATATATTTTGTCAGATCAGTCAGGCTTGTTATGCGCTGACTGTCAACCAGCGAAGCTCCTTTCCCTGTTCCCACATTTTGCGGTAAATCTGCCTGCATTTGCCAAAACGTCTGAAGGTTGCAATCGCATTTTCCGGATCGCTGTACACCTTCCAGTCACCGCAGCATAAGCAGTTGCGACCATGGTTTACAATGAAACCTTTCACATCCGCAAGCGGGTATCCAAGGAAAATTCCGATTTCATGAGGAAACGTGCCGGACTGCATTAAATGTTGTCTGAGAACGAGGAGAGCGTCGATTGCATTCAGGCTGGTATAGCCAAAGGAGGAAAGAAACTCACCGACGGCCGGGTCAGACAGATCACTTTGCAGGCGGCTCATACGAACCACATAGATCAGAGCTGTGTACTCGTGAAGGCACAGACAAAAACACAAAACACCTTTGTCGCGAAGCGTTTGGTTCCAGCGGCGTACCGCATCGAACAGCTCGCTTTGCTTATCAAAGCTGACACGAAAAAGATTCGCCGTTTTGATGGATGCCAATGTAGGCGCACAATGCTCAATCAGATAATGATCCATAACAGTCTCCAGATAAAATCAAATCCATATAAAATGATACATGAAAAATAAAAATTTATACATTAGCCGCTAATTCATTTGTTGTACAAATGAATTAGCTATGCATAATGGCGGTTAGAAATATCTAACGTGAATGAGATTATACTATCTCATATTAAATCTGTCAAGAGAAAGATGAATAAAATAATTTAATTCCGGATAGACTAGATGATAGTTCACGGGGCAATATCATAATCGCCGCCGTTCATGAACAAATTTTTTCAATAAACGGAAAACACTTGCATTCGAAACAATATTAGTATAAACTAACTAATAGTTGCAAAGGCTAACAAGAAACGCCTGAATACAACTTCAAACTTCACGTAAAATAACCATTGGCTCCTCACTGCTGAAACGGGAGACTGCTGCTCCCGTTGGAGGCCAGTGGAAACCGCTTGTATAAGCGGAAAGAAAAAGAAAGGTTTGGTATTTTATCATGGATTATTTAGAGATTGAAAAGGTTATAGGAAGAGAAATTCTGGATTCCAGAGGAAACCCAACCGTAGAGGCAGAGGTTACTCTGGCAGATGGAACCGTAGCAAGAGGAACTGCACCGAGCGGCGCTTCTACAGGTGAGTTCGAGGCACTTGAGCTTCGTGACGGCGACAAGAGCCGTTATCTTGGAAAGGGCGTTACAAAGGCAGTTGAGAATATCAACACCATTATTAACGATGCCATCACGGGTATGGATGCTTCTGATATCTATGCAGTTGATAAGGCAATGATCGAGGCAGACGGAACAAAGGATAAGTCCAAGCTTGGTGCAAACGCAATTCTGGCTGTATCCATCGCTACCTGCCGTGCAGCAGCAGCTTCTCTGGATATCCCGCTGTATCGTTTCTTAGGTGGCGTATCTGGAAACCGTCTTCCGGTTCCGATGATGAACATCATCAACGGTGGATGCCACGCACTTTCCTCTGGTCTGGATGTACAGGAATTCATGATCATGCCGGTTGGTGCACCTTCCTTTAAGGAGTGCTTAAGATGGTGTGCAGAGGTATTCCATGCACTGGCTTCCATCTTAAAGTCCAGAGGTTTGGCTACTTCCGTAGGTGATGAGGGCGGTTTTGCACCAGCATTAAAGTCTGACGAGGAGGCAATCGAGACGATTCTTGAGGCTGTAAAGAAGGCAGGCTATGAACCAGGTAAGGACTTTAGAATCGCTATGGACGCTGCATCTTCTGAGTGGAAGAGCGAGAAAGGCAAGGGGTACTACAAGCTTCCAAAGGCTGGTACCGAGTATACTGCAGAAGAACTGATCGAGCATTGGGCTGCACTGTGCGAGAAATATCCGATCATTTCCATCGAGGATGGTCTGGATGAGGAAGACTGGGAAGGTTGGCAGAAGCTTACCAAGAGACTGGGCGATAAGGTTCAGTTAGTTGGTGATGATTTGTTCGTTACCAATACCGAGAGACTTTCCAAAGGTATTGAGCTGGGCGCAGGAAATGCAATCCTGATCAAGTTAAACCAGATTGGTTCCGTATCTGAGACTCTTGAAGCTATCAAGATGGCTCACAAGGCAGGTTATACCGCAATTTCCTCCCATCGTTCCGGTGAGACGGCTGATACTACCATCGCGGATCTTGCAGTAGCACTGAATACCTGCCAGATCAAGACTGGTGCTCCGTCCAGATCTGAGCGTGTTGCAAAGTACAATCAGCTTCTTCGTATCGAGGAGCAGCTTGGCGCAAGTGCTGTATATCCGGGCATCAAGGCATTCAACGTAAAGTAATTTAACGTAAAGTAATGCACGAATAATTTCAGGGCTGCAGGTGTTTTGCATCTGCAGCCTTTCTTCTTTTGGGTGTTGATTTCTTTCGCACAACTTTGTATACTGAGGGAAGGCAAAATAAGAAACAAAGGAGACGCGGCTTGCCGCAGTATAGAAATAGATGAAAACAATTGTTGTAACCGATATTCACGGATGCTTAGAGGAGCTTGAGAGCGTATGGGCACAGGCAGGATTTGATCCAGAGACAGACCAGCTGATCTGTCTGGGCGATCTGATGGATCGTGGTCCGTACAGCTTCGGCGTATTTGATCGTTTTCGCAGTTTAAAGAATAAGATGGGAGATCGCTGTATCATGATTTTGGGAAATCACGATGATATGATGATGAATTCCTTTTATGATCCGATGGTTTATGACAGATGGATGCGAAATCAGGGACAGGCAACGCTTGATTCCTTTGAGGAGCATCATTGCGCTCTGGAAAAACAGCTTCGCTGGTTCTATGAAATGAGCCCGTATTATGAGAATGAGGATGCCATCTTTGTCCATGCCGGACTCGTACACAAAAATCCAAAAGATAATACACTTCATGATCTGATATGGGATCGAGAGATGGCATATGGTCGTCCTTATGATGGAAAGCTTGTCATTTTTGGACATACCGAGACAGAAGAAGTGACATATCGCAGTCCAGATGGCACCAAACTTCAGATGCTTCCGGGCGAAGTCTATGAATTGCCAAAGAAAGGCTGTATCAATATGGACACTGGCTGCGTTTACGGTCAAAAACTCAGCGCGCTTGTAATCAAAAATGGTACTATTCGCATTTATCAGCAGAAGCGAAAAAGTCAGAAGAAATCAGTGTAAATGGAAAACAACATAGATATTACTTGGCATCACTTGGCATCACTTAAGCCGGGGGAAACACAGAAGATTTTTCTTGCAGATCCACAGGCGCAGCTGACACGCATCGCAATTCAGCGGCCAAATGGAGTTGAGAGTATCTCGTATTTTATTTGACGATTTTAAACGATATGGTATAATGGAGGTCAGGTAAATAAAAACCTGACCTTTTGTTATATAAAAAATAATATCACACAGCAGAGTAAGCAATCGTCAGGGAAAGAGTACGATGATAATTAATTGCAACAGTGAAGATACTGAGCAGTTGTTAATAGAAAAATAATAAAAAGAAGAGAGTAGAGGACTTTCAAATGAGGGCGAAGCTTGCGAGAACGGCATTTGAATATGGCGTGATCACGGTAGCGACACTGCTTTTAGTAGTCGGTGTATATTTTTTCAAATTTCCAAATAATTTTTCATTCGGAGGCGTAACGGGTATTGCAGTCGTGCTTTCAGCAGTCAGCAAAACATCTGCGAGCTCCTATACCTTTATTATCAATATGGCACTTCTGGTGTTAGGATTTTTATTTTTAGGAAAAAGCTTTGGTGCGAAAACCGTTTACGTCAGTGTTTTGACATCCGTTGGCTTGTCGGCACTGGAAAAATGGTTTCCGATGAGCGCACCATTAACAACTGAGCCTGTGTTGGAACTAATTTTTGCAATCTTTCTTCCGGCACTCAGCGCAGCCATTTTATTTAACATTGGCGCATCTGGCGGTGGTACGGATATTATCGCAATGATCTTAAAAAAGTACACCAGTGTACCGATTGGTATTGCACTTTTTATTGTTGATTGTTTGATTGTCGTGGCATCCTGCTTTGTATTTGACATTCAGACAGGACTTTTTTCACTGACAGGACTGTTAGCAAAATCACTTGTCATCGACAATGTAATTGAGAGCATCAATCTGTGTAAGGTATTCATGATTGTCTGTGATGACCCAGAGCCAATCTGTGAGTTTATCTATAAGGATTTAAACCGCAGCGCAACTGTTTATAAGGCACATGGCGCATTTACGCATAACCAGAAAATGATTGTCCTGTCTGTCATGAAGCGTGGACAGGCCGTACAGTTAAGAAACTTTGTAAGACGTTATCAGCCAGGTGCATTTATTACAATCGTTAATTCAAGTGAAATCATCGGAAAAGGTTTCCGCGGTTTAAATTAATCGAAACTCGCCGCATTTCCGGGAGCTATCATCAGCATTTCCCATGACCGAAAATACATCGGGGAGGTATGTGAAAAGGTTTATCGCCTCGAAACACACGGGTTAGTGGGAACAAACCTGCAAAACGAAGGAGAAAACCGGAAAAATAGCACAAAATAAGGAAAAAATAAGCAAAAAACAAAAAGGTAAGCACTTCTTTTGCTTGCCTTTTTTTTAACAATGCTGTATAATAAGCCCGTATCAACCTATAAAAACCGTAGGAAATAGGTTTGGAAAGGTTTTTTGCCTGACATGCCTTTTTCTTTTGTTGATTAATCAATCATAGGTAGTGATTCAGAGCAATGCGAAAAAATAAGATGTGGCTTTGAAAACTGCCATTTATTTCATTATTTTTTATGAGGAGGCACAGCGATGTCAGCACCATTATTACAGATAGAAGGATTATCCGTTCGCGTAGAGGACAAAGAAATTCTGCACGGAATCGATCTTCAGATTAAAAAGGGAGAGACCCACGTTTTGATGGGACCAAACGGAGCAGGAAAGTCCACACTTGGTTACGCACTGATGGGAAATCCGAAGTACCAGATCACCGGAGGAAAGATCCTGTTTGAGGGAAAGGACATTTCCGAGGAGACACCGGACAAGAGAGCGAAGGATGGTATGTTCTTATCTTTCCAGAATCCGATCGAGATTCCGGGCGTATCCTTAAGCAACTTCATTCGCAGCGGCGTAGAGCAGCGCACCGGCAAGAGAATCCGTTTCTTCGCATATAAGAAGGAGCTTGAGGAAATGATGAAGGTTCTGCAGATGGATCCGTCCTACGCAGAGAGAGATTTAAACGTAGGCTTTTCCGGCGGTGAGAAGAAGAAGGCAGAAATTTTACAGATGCTGATGTTAAAGCCATCATTTGCCATCCTTGATGAGACTGATTCCGGTCTGGATGTTGACGCAGTAAGAACCGTATCCAGCGGTGTTGAGGAGTATCAGAAGAGCATTCACGGCGGACTTTTAATCATCACGCACAGCACCAGAATCTTAGAATCTCTCCATGTAGATGCCACTCACGTCCTTGTAGATGGCCGCATTGTGGCATCCGGAGATGCATCCTTAGTAGATGAGATCAATGAAAACGGTTTTGAGCGTTTTCTGTAATAGGATAGAAGGAGACGCAGCGCGATTATGAAAGAAAAGACTTATGTAGAAGATGTCGATAGAAGCATGTATGACTTTAGAAACGAAGACAAAGATGCTTATAAAGTAAAGGAAGGTCTGAATCCTGCAATCGTAGAGCAGATCTCCCGCGAGAAGCATGATCCGGAATGGATGAAGCTGTTTCGTCTGGAATCCCTTCAGATTTTTAACGAGAGCAAGATGCCGGATGAGTGGGGTCCGTCCATTGAGGGACTGGATATGGATAATATCGTAACCTATGTCCGTCCGAACACGCACATGGCAGCAAAGTGGTCCGAGGTACCTGAGGAGATCAAGGACACATTTGAAAAGCTTGGTATCCCAAAGGCAGAGAGAGAGTCTCTGGCCGGTGTCGGTGCTCAGTACGATTCCGAGCTTGTTTACCATAATGTAAAGGAAGAAGTCGCCGCACAGGGCGTTGTCTATACCGATATGGAGAGTGCATTAAATGGCGAGTATGCGGATATGGTGCGCAAGCACTTCATGAAGCTTGTTCCGCCGACCGATCACAAGTTTGCTGCATTGCATGGTGCTGTATGGTCTGGCGGTTCCTTCGTCTATGTTCCCAAGGGGGTATCCGTTACCATTCCGCTGCAGTCCTACTTCAGATTGAATGCGCCGGGTGCAGGTCAGTTTGAGCATACCTTGATCATTGTCGATGAGGGCGCATACCTTCACTTTATCGAGGGATGTTCCGCACCAAAGTACAACGTAGCAAACCTTCACGCAGGCTGCGTGGAGCTGTTTGTCGGAAAGAATGCGACTCTTCGCTATTCTACAATCGAGAACTGGTCCAAGAACATGTACAACCTAAATACAAAGCGTGCAAGAGTTGAGGAAGGCGGAAAGATCGAGTGGGTGTCCGGTTCCTTCGGCTCTCATGTATCGTACCTGTACCCGATGAGCATCTTAAACGGTGAGGGTGCAAGCGCAGAGTTCACCGGAATCACCTTTGCCGGAAAGGGTCAGAACCTGGATACAGGGACAAAGGTCGTTCACAATGCACCGAATACGTCATCCTATGTCAACACCAAGTCCATTTCCAAGGATGGCGGTGTGAGCACTTTCAGAAGTGCTGTTGTTGTAAACAGCAAGGCGAAACACAGCAAGTCTGCTGTTTCCTGTCAGTCTCTGATGCTCGACGATATTTCCCGTTCCGATACCATCCCGGCTATGGACATCCGCACAAAGGATGCCAATATCGGTCACGAGGCAAGAATCGGCCGAATCAGCGATGAGGCTGTATTCTACCTGATGTCAAGAGGTATTTCGGAAGAGGATGCAAGAGCGATGATCGTAAGCGGTTTTGCAGATGAAGTATCAAAGGAACTGCCGCTTGAGTATGCAATGGAGATGAACAATCTGATTCGTCTGGAGATGAAAGGCAGCATCGGATAATGGAGAGAGGTGAACACGTTTTGGAAATGAAGATCAATAAACTGCCGTCCGGAACATGGAGATGGCTGCACATGAATGATACCCGCATTGAGCAGGAAGCAGATCTGGCGCAGTGCCCGGTACAGATTCAGTGTCCGGCATCCATTGCACAGACAAAGGCAGCAGAGAATATAGTTGAGAAGATTACAACAGGTATGGGCGAGGATATGACCAGCCTGTTAAATAAGTCCGGTACAGAGGCGATTTGTCTGACCGCTGAGGCTGGCGTGAAGGAAAGCACACCGGTCACACTTTCTTTTGGCTATCAGGATGGCGACCGAAAGGGCAATATCGTTGCTATTTATCTGAAGGAAAACAGCGAAATGACGGTTGTTATGGATTATCACAGCAACGAGGGAAACGGCACTGCAGCGATTCAGACAAAGATTCACGCAGAGAAGAATGCAAAGTTAAAGCTGATTCAGATCGAGCGTCTTGGTGAAGGCTTTGACTGCATGAACGATATCGGTGCATATTGTGAAGATGGTGCAGGCGTGGAGCTGGTACAGCTTGTGATCGGCGGAAAGAATGTCTGGATGGGCGCAGAGACAAGACTTTTTGGAAAGGAATCCGATTTTACTGCGGCAATCGGTTATCAGGTAACCGGTGACAATCGTTTGGATATGAATTACAATGCCGTTCATGAAGGCAAGAAGACAACCAGCAGCATGATGGCAAATGGTGTTCTTCGTGACCGCGCAAAGAAGCTGTTTCGTGGTACCATCGACTTCAAGAAGGGTGCAGCAGGCGCAAAGGGCGATGAGTTAGAGGATGTACTGCTTCTTGATGACGGTGTCCAGAATCAGACGATTCCGTTAATTCTATGTGCCGAGGAGGATGTAGAAGGAAATCACGGCGCATCCATCGGAAGTTTGGATGATGAGCTGATTTTCTATCTGGAGTCCAGAGGAATCAGTGAGGAAGCCGCTTATGAACTGATGGCAAAGGCCAGACTGAAGGCTGTATGCAAGAAGATTCCAGTGGAAGGTCTTCGCGCAGAGCTGGAAGAGATGTTAGATGGTGATGAGTCTGAGGGAGAGGAGCAGTAAGATGACAGCAGAAGAAAGAAAGGCAGAAGACGCACGCTTTCGTGCAGCGTACCCGTTATTTGCACAAAATCCTCAGCTGATCTATCTGGATAACGCAGCGACGACGCAGAAGCCGTCCTGCGTAATTCAGGCAGAGGCAGAATTTTACGAAAAATACAATGCAAATCCGTTCCGTGGTGTCTATGAGCTGGCCGAGGCAGCGACCGAGCATTACGAGGAGGCAAGAGCAGCTGTTGCAGAGCTTCTCCATGCAAATGCAGATGAGATCGTTTTCACCAGAAATGCAACGGAAAGTTTAAATTTGATTGCATATAGTCTGGGAAGTCTGGTGCTTCATCCAGGCGATGAGGTGCTTGTCAGCATTATGGAGCATCACAGCAATCTTCTTGTATGGCAGCAGGCGGCAAAGCGCACCGGTGCGACGCTTCGCTATCTGGACTGTACACAGGATGGAAAGCTGACTACCGAGATGGTGGAAGCTGCGATCACCGATAAGACAAAGATTTTTGCTGTAACACAGATTTCAAATGTACTTGGATGGAAGAATGATATTAAATCATTTGCAGAGGTCTGTCATAAAAAGGACTGTCTGATCGTAGCAGACGGCGCACAGAGCGTTCCTCATATTGAAGTGGATGTCAAGGCACTTGATGTTGATTTTCTTGTATTCTCCGGCCATAAGATGATGGGACCGATGGGAATTGGTGCTTTATATGGAAAGAAAGAGCTGTTAGAGGCAATGCCGCCATTTCTTTGCGGCGGCGAGATGATCGACACCGTTACAAGAGACGGCGCTGTGTACGCACCGGTTCCGCACAAGTTTGAGGCAGGTACTGTCAATGCAGCAGGTGCAGTTGGCCTGATGGCAGCGATTCGCTATTTAAAAGAAATCGGATTTGACACGATCGAGAGACGCGAAGCTAAGCTTACCGAGTATGCGGTAGAACGTTTAAAGGCAATTTCGGGTGTGCACATCCTTGGTTCACAGGAGCCAAAGGAGCATCACAGCATCGTGACCTTCCTTGTCGACAATGTGCATCCGCATGATGTCGCATCCATTCTCGATATGGATCACATCGCCGTGCGCGCCGGTCATCACTGCGCACAGCCGCTCTTGCAGCATTTACAGGTTTCGGCAACCACACGTGCAAGCTTTGCATTTTACAATACAATGGAAGAAGTTGATGCGCTGGCAGAGAGCCTCGCTCAGGTAAGAAGGAGGATGGGTTACGTTGACTAACACGAACAAAACCTTTTACAATGAAATTTTAATTGATCACAACATGCATCCGGGTCACAAGCATGATTTAGATGATGCAAATATAGTGATGGAAGGCTTAAACCCAACCTGCGGCGATCACATTTGGCTGAAACTCAAGGTTGAGGATGGCGTAATCGTGGACGGCTCCTTCGTAGGCGAGGGATGTGCCGTTTCTCAGGCATCTGCTGACATGATGCTCGATCTGATTATCGGACAGAAGGTGGAGAAGGCACAGGAACTTGCAGACAGCTTCTTAAAGATGATCAAAGGAACCGCTACCGAGGAAGAGATCGAGAGCCTTGAGGAAGCATCGGCACTTGAAGATATTGCGCATATGCCGGCTCGTGTAAAGTGCGCAGTACTTGGATGGCATACCATGGAAGAGATGCTTAAGGACAACAAGTGTACCGGACATGGGGAGTGCAGTCATTGCAAGTAATGGCAACTCGGAAGAGTAATAAGAAAAGTTTTACTTAAAGAGCCTTATTGGTTTTCAGAAATTATACTTGAAAATTGGTAAGGCTTTTATTTTTCATCCTTTTGAAAAAAGTAATTTACTATAAATGAGCAAATTTTGAAAAATGTACAACATGTTGAATGATGCCGTCTGTTTCAAGCAGATCTATATAGTAACCGGCTATACAGACTTACGAGCCGGAATTGACCGACCGGCATCTATTATTACGACTCAAATTGGAAGTATTGCATTTGTTCCCGATACGCTTTACCTTTTCTGTGGTCGAAGAACGGATCGCATCAAAGGTTTGGTATGGGAGAAAGATGAATTTCTGCCATTTTAAAAGCCTAATATTTATTATGTCTGTATGAACAATGAATCTGCTAAAAAACATAGGCATTATGACGAATTGAAAACAAAACGTCATTCGCTATTTTTGCGGATATCTGCTATAATAACCAATAGAAGGGAGCTTCCTGTATAATAAAAAGCGTGGAGGTTGAAAATTGAAGATACCTCAGG
>CAVJTU010000035.1:0-30130 GCA_963652495.1 uncultured Oscillospiraceae bacterium | reverse complement strand
AGCATCTGCCTTACAAGCAGAGGGTCATAGGTTCGAGCCCTATAGGCCCCATTTAAATGGATGGATTCCCGAGTGGCCAAAGGGGACAGACTGTAAATCTGCTGCAACTTGCTTCGGTGGTTCGAATCCACCTCCATCCATTGGTTTTCAAAAGAAAACATCCTATATTATCGCGGGGTGGAGCAGTCTGGAAGCTCGTCGGGCTCATAACCCGAAGGTCGTTGGTTCAAATCCAGCCCCCGCAATTTCAATAATCAACGGAGAACGTTGGTTATTTTTTTTTACAAAAAAATACACTTTTGATGTATAATAGAAAGCAATAACGGCTGCGGATAACAGCGGCTGCAGAAAGGAAGGAAGCAGATGAATAAAAAAGCAGTCATAGCCATGAGTGGCGGTGTGGACAGTTCCGTTGCGGCATATTTGATGAAGGAAAAAGGATATGAGTGTATCGGAATTACAATCAAGACCTTTAATGAGACTGGTGACGGGATCAAACGTGAAAATACCTGTTGTTCACTTGATGATGTGAGCGATGCGAGAAGCGTGGCTTATACGCTGGGCATCCGCCATTTCCTCTATAATTTTACAGGACAATTCGAGGAGCATGTAATGAAGCGTTTCGTGGATGCTTACGAAAATGGATGCACACCAAATCCATGCATCGACTGCAATCGCTATATCAAGTTTCAGGAGTTGTATGAGCGCGCAAAGCTGATGGGCTATGATACGGTGGTAACGGGTCATTATGCGCGTGTCGAATATGATAAGGCAACTGGTCGTTACCTGTTGAAGAAGGGGCTTGATGCCAACAAGGATCAGAGCTACGTATTGTATAGCTTAACGCAGGAGCAGCTGATGCATACGCAGTTCCCATTAGGGTCGCTTCCTAAGCCTAAGGTAAGAGAAATTGCCGAAGAACAAGGTTTAATCAATGCACGTAAGCATGACAGTCAGGATATTTGCTTTGTAACATCCGGAAGTTATACGGATTTTATTCGCCAGTATACGGGCAAGGACTATCCGGAAGGTGATTTTGTGGATCGGGATGGAAATGTTCTTGGTCGTCATAAGGGAATTATTCATTATACAATTGGACAGCGAAAAGGTCTTGGTCTAGCACTCGCAAAGCCGATGTATGTCTACGGAATCGACAAGGAGAAAAATCAGGTCATTCTCACAGCTGAAGCAGATTTATTTTCAAGTGAGCTGATTGCGGATGATTTGAATCTGATTTCGGTTCCGAAAATCGAAGGGAAAATGCGGGTGAAGGCGAAGGTGCGCTATCGTCATGCCGAGCAGCCGGCAACAGTAGAACAGCTTGATGACAATCGCATTCGAGTTGTATTTGACGAGCCGCAGCGCGCGATTACAAGAGGGCAGGCTGTTGTGCTGTACGATGGCGATGTCGTGGTTGGTGGTGCAACGATCTGTGAGACGGCTTGCGCGGATCGTTAGATTCAGATAATGGATTTGTTACAGTTCACGAGTGGGGGTACAAAAAGCCCCTCGGTGATGGTTTCGTCGGCGCCCCTTGTTCCCGCGGCGCCTTCCACGCACTTGTTTGTCTTAGTTACTGCGTAAGCCCGCTCTCACACGGGAATCGCCTCGTGAAAGCCATCCACCTCAGGGCTTTGCTATAAATATTAGCTTATCCGTGAACTGTATCCCCGTGTTTTGCGGCAACGTATAAAATCTGCTTCTCATGCATATAGTAGGAGTAATGGTGCAAACCGCAGCCGAGTGGCGCGGAAACTGGCCAATAAGAAAAGAGATTGTGTATGGGAAGCAGAAAAAGAAAGCACAAAGAATCGTTATTCTGGCTGGAGGCAGCATTTATTGTGCTGCTTTTGGCAGGTGCGTATGTGATCGGAAGCTATGCGCGAGCCATGCAGAATGATCCGCTGCAGGAGGTATTTGTCGCGGATCACGGCACAAATGTCGTGGAAATGACGGATGAGCAGGGAACGATAACCGGAAATGAACGGGTGGATTATGATGCACTGATTTCGGATTATCGAAACATCCTGCTAGTTGGCGTGGACGCGAGGAACCAGAAGCGCATAGATAGCGGGGCAAATGCGGATGTGATCATGATTGTCAGTATCAATGAAAATACAGGAATGATTCGTCTGGTGTCTGTGCTTCGCGATACGCTCCTTCGTCTGGAGAATCCGGGCAGTTATCATGAGGGGCGTCTTTATGACAAGGCAAATTCGCAAATCTGTTATACGGGTATCGCAGATATGATCAGCATGATCAATCGGAATCTTGATTTGAACATTCAGGATTATGTGGTGGTAAACTGGTTGTCGGCGGCACAGGTGGTCGATACGTTAGGAGGCATCGAGGTCTCGATTGACAATCCGGAAGTCATCCGCTATATGAATGGTTATCTCACTGAGGTCAATAAGCAGACGGGTATCTGGTCCGAACAGCTTGACGGAATTGGAACCTTTAATCTGACCGGCACGCAGGCTGTGGCTTTTTGCAGGGTGCGATATGCCGGGTTGGGCGATGTAGGACGGACAGGAAATCAGCGAATGGTGATTGAAAAGTGTTTACAGAAGGTGAAGAGTTTGATTTTGACAAAGCCTACTACAGTAGTCCGGGCAGTTTCCGTTGGAATGGACAGCATTGCAACGAATCTTTCTATGCTGGAACTTGGAAATCTGGCATTTCAGGCAGGTGATTTTGAGATCGAAGAAAGTGTTTCATTCCCATTTCAATATGTGGCGGGTGAATATCTCGGGCAGATCTATGAGCTGACAGATGGTGTAAAGGATGCCGTTGTGGCGAAGGAACTTGCTGATAATGTGGTGCAATTGCATGCGTATCTTTATCCGGAAGCGACCTATGCTTATCAGCTGCCAGAGGAAATTCAAAAAATCAGTGAGGATATTGCGTGGATATCCGATGTGCGAAAGCAGGTCGAATAGACAGGATCAAGAACGGCACAGGGAAGCTTTTTTGCAGCGGAGCAATTCGTAGATATCAAATGAGGGGCAAAATGCCTTGTAAAAAAGTAAAGTACAACGATACACAGGAGGAAGCAGCATGAAGATACTGGTGACAGTTCCGTTTCGGGAACCACATAAAGCGATGTTACAGGAAACCGTCCCGAATGCACAATTCTTTTTTCAGGAAAGTTATTTGTTGGGGCTTGAGGGAAAAAAGGACGAAGAACGCTATAAATCATTGCTCAATGAGGCAGAGATTGTGATCGGAAATCCAACAATTGAAGAGATTTCGTCGGCACCATCACTACGGTTTGTCCAGTTGTCAAATGCAGGCGTGGAAAAGTATACGCAGGTGCCGGGTTTTCCACGGAATGTGCTGCTATGCAGCATGTCAGGCGCATTTGGAGGCATTATTTCAGAGTATGTGTTGGGAGCAGTTTTGACGATGTATCGAAAATTTCCTCGCTACCTTGATCACCAGCAAAAGTGCCTGTGGCAGGATGCGGGAAGTGAGCAAGCACTCATGGGAAAGACAGCATTAATTCTTGGCACAGGTGATATCGGAACAAATGTGGCAAAGCGTCTGAAAGCATTTGATGTGCACACAATCGGCCTCCGTCGAACGGTATCAAAAGCATCCGAATGGTTTGATGAAGTGTGGACAAGTGCTTCATTAGACGAGCAGCTGTCTCGTGCGGATCTTGTGATCGGTTGTCTGCCAAAGACATTGCAGACAACTCATTTGCTCACAGAAGAGCGGCTTCGCAAGATAAAAAAAGGTGGACTGGTAGTCAATGTTGGTCGGGGAAGCTTAATTGTACAGCCCGATCTGATCAAACTGCTTGAAGAAGGTCATTTGTCAGGTGCTGTACTTGATGTGACCGACCCTGAGCCGCTTCCGAAAGATGATCCGCTGTGGGGCATGAAAAATGTGTTGATAACGCCTCATGTTTCGGGGATAAGCTTTGGGCATGCGCCGCAGGTAGAGGATAACATAGCAAAAATCTGTGTACATAACCTAAAGGCGTATTTAAACCACACCGAAATGTGGAATGTCGTGGATTTTGAGAGCGGTTACCGAAAGAAATAGTAAAACTGATGCAGAAAAGTTCAGTCTGAAAAGCCACTTTGGGAAAGTGCAGGAAAATGAAATCAGCAGGAGAGAAAAATGCAGGAGCAATCAATTTACGAAAAATTAGAGGCTTACGCGAAGAGCGATGCGTATCCGTTTCACATGCCCGGGCATAAGCGGTGCGTGGACTGGATGGCGAATGTGTATGACATTGACATTACTGAGATTGACGGGTTTGATGATCTGCATCATGCCGAGGGCTTAATAAAAGAAGGAATGGAGCGTATGGCTCATGCAGTTGGGGCGAAGCAGTCCTACTACATAGTGAACGGCTCAACGTGCGGTATCCTGTCGGCAATCTATGGAACCTGCCCACAGGGCGCAACCGTTGCGGTGGCGAGAAACACACATAAGAGTGTGGCACATGCAATTTTGCTCAGAGGATTAAAACCAACCTATATTTATCCCCAAAATGTGGATAACTTGTGCATAAGTGGTCAAGTTATCCACAAAGATGTGGAAAAAGCCTACGAACAATCCCCAGATATTGCTGCTGTCATCCTCACCTCACCGACATATGAGGGAATTACTTCGGATATTCGGTCGATTGCAGATGTGGTACATGCGCATAATGGCATTTTGATTGTGGACGAGGCGCACGGAGCACATCTTCCGTATGCACAAAACATGCATACATCAAATAAAGTGCATGAGAAAAATGCATTGGCTGCACAGCCAAAGGAAATCAATGTGAGAAGAGCAAATTCAGCCATGGAAACACGTCTCCCTCATAGTGCAATTCACGAGGGGGCGGATATTGTGATTCAGAGCCTCCATAAGACACTTCCCTGTCTGACGCAAAGTGCAGCACTTCATATCTGCAGCGACCGTGTGGATGCAAAGAAAATCGAGCGTGCGCTTCATATTTTCGAGACATCCAGTCCGTCCTACGTGCTGATGGCAGGAATGGATCTGTGTGTGCGTTACATGCAAAGAGAAGGTGCGCAAAAATTGCGTGAGCTGACAAATCGTTTGCAGCTTTTCTATGAGCGAAGCAAAGACTGGAAGCAGCTCTGGTTCCTGTATCCGGAGATGGAAGCAAAGCGAGTACAGGCACGGCAAATAGAAGAAACGAAAGAGCAAAAAGAGCAAATAGAGGCGCAGCAATTGGGGGCAAATCCGAATAAGACATGCCAGGCGGATAACAGTCTTCCGATTGTGGATTATACAAAAATTGTATTTGGCGCGAGGGGATATGTGAATTCAGGAAGGCATCTGCATGAAATTTTGCGCGACCGCTATCACCTCCAACCGGAGATGTCAGCGCCGGATTATGTGATTTTGATGACAATGCTGATGGACACAGAGGAAGGTTTTTCCCGCATCGAGGCAGCGCTTAGCGAAATCAATGACGGGTTAGAAAATGGTACGCTTCCCTGGGAGAAAAAAGATAGCATTACATCTTCACCTGTGTTTGTACCACTCAAGCAAACCATGCTTCCAAGTGAGGCAGCTGAGGCGGAGAAGATTCCGATGCTGTTTGAAGAAGCAAAAGGAAAAATCAGTGCGGAAACAGTCTACGTCTACCCGCCGGGATGTCCGTTTTTGATGCCGGGTGAGGAGATCAGTGCCGAACTGCTCGCGCTTATTCGGAACTATAAAAAGAGTGGAATGGAGTTGTACGGAATGGAGGATGAAACCGGACAGAGGATACTTACTGTACAAAATCCTGCGAGTACCAACAGCTGACAGCAGTGCAAAGATTTGTCTGAAAAGAACATTCGTCTTATCAGTTAAATTGCTATCAAATTAGGAAGAGCATCCTGTTCATGGGAGTTATACACTATATGAAAACTTTATAGAAACAGGACAGCGAAAAAAGAAAACAAAAAGGAAAAAAGATATGAAAATTATCTACTTTATGGGAAAAAGTGCATCTGGCAAGGATACGATCTATAAAAAGGTGAAGGAGAGACTAAATCCAGCGCCAAAGGAAATTATACTTTATACAACAAGACCGATCCGTGATCATGAGGAAAATGGCAGAGAATATTTCTTTGTATCCGCTCAGGAGATCGCGCGCATGGAAAACGAAGGAAAAATCATCGAAAAGCGTGTCTATCATACCGTGTATGGGGAGTGGATCTATGCGACTGCTGATGATGGTCAGTTTGATGAAAACTCAACGTACATGACAATCGGCACACTCGAATCCTATTTGCCGCTGCGTACTTATTTTGGCGAGGAAGCGATGATTCCGGTGTATCTTGAAGTCGAAGATGGAATTCGCCTTGAACGTGCAATCGCGAGAGAACGCACTCAGAAAACTGCAAAATATGAGGAGATGTGCAGACGTTTTCTCGCAGATCAGGCTGATTTTTCAGAGGAAAATCTGAAGGCGGCAGGGATTACGCGGCGTTTTTTGAATGAAAATATAGAAGTTTGTCTTGAACAGGTTCTGAAGTATATCACAAAAACACAATAGCTAGACTATTTTTGAAAGTTGTGCTATGATAAATGCAGTTCATACAGAGAAAAATGGATCAAATAGATCGATACGATGGGAGGCGATTTTGATATGCACACAGGCGGATTTTCAGAATTAATCGGAAATGAACAGATCAAGGAACATTTTTTACATGCGATCTCTTCCGGGAAGGTATCACACTGTTATGTCATAAGCGGTGAGGAAGGTCTTGGAAAGATGACGGCAGTGAAGGCATTTGCGCAGACATTAGAGTGTCAGGCAGAGCCGGATAAGCGTCCGTGTGGCGTATGTCATTCCTGCACGCAGTTTTTAAGCGGCAATCATCCGGATGTGATTTTTCCCAGGCATGAGAAGCCGACTGTAATCGGTGTGGATGATGTCAGAGAGCAGATCATCGGAGATATCCAGATCAAGCCATACAGCAGCCCATACAAGATTTATATTGTGGACGAGGCTGAGAAATTGTCCGTGCAGGCGCAGAACGCCCTCCTAAAAACAATCGAGGAGCCGCCCTCTTACGGCATCATTCTGCTTCTTACGACAAATGCCGCGTCGATGCTTGAGACAATCCTCTCAAGAAGCATTGTCTTAAATATGAAGCCGGTCGAGTCGGATGCGTTTGCAACGTATATGAGAGAACACGGCGTGGACGAGGATAAGATAAAAACGCTTGAGAAGTTTTCTCAGGGAAATATCGGAAAGGGTTTGAAATTAGCGCAGTCGGATGATTTTAATTCTATGATTCAGACGATCATGCTGTTATTAAAGACCGCCTCGAAAATGCCGTTTTCGGAACTTCTAGAGAATATCGCAAAGCTTGAAGAATATAAGCTGAACATCAAGGATTGCTTTGGCTTTATGCAAATATGGTATCGGGATATTCTGATCTTTAAGGCAACGAGAGATCCGAATCTTCTGATTTTTGCAGAGGAGTATCGCGCGATCAGCAAGGTTGCCCAGACGTGTGGTTATAATGAGATCAATCGCATTCTGGAAGCCATCAATACCGCGTCAGCCAGACTGGACGCAAATGTAAATTTCCAGCTGACACTGGAACTTTTGTGGCTGACGATCCGAGAGTGCCAGAAATAGGAAAGGTTTGGGAGTATCATGGTAAAGGTTATTGGTGTGCGTTTCCGCAAAGCTGGAAAGGTGTATTATTTTAATCCGCTTGATATGGATATTACAACGGGAATGCACGTTATTGTAGAGACAGCAAGAGGAGTGGAATATGGTTATGTTGTACTCGGTACGAAAGAGATGGACGAGGAGAAGGTATTTCAGCCGTTAAAGCCAGTGCTTCGCATCGCCACCCCTCAGGACGATAAAATTGCAGATGAAAACAGACAAAAGGAAAAGGATGCATTTAAAATCTGTCAGGAGAAAATTGCAAAGCATGGACTGGATATGAAGCTTATCGATGCAGAGTATACATTTGACAACAACAAGGTTCTTTTTTATTTTACGGCAGATGGAAGAGTGGATTTTCGCGAACTGGTAAAGGATCTGGCATCGGTATTTCGCACGCGTATTGAGCTGCGCCAGATCGGTGTACGCGACGAGGCAAAGATCATCGGCGGAATCGGCAGCTGCGGCCGCCCGCTCTGCTGCAATTCATATCTGTCCGAATTTGCACCTGTGTCTATAAAGATGGCAAAGGAGCAGAATCTGTCCCTGAATCCGGTAAAAATTTCCGGTGTCTGTGGACGACTGATGTGCTGCTTAAAGAACGAGGAGGAAACCTACGAGTATTTAAACAGTAAGCTGCCGGGTGTCGGCGATTATGTGACAACAGATGACGGACTGAAGGGCGAGGTCTCAAGCGTCAGCGTGCTTCGTCAGGAAGTGAAGGTCATTGTTACTGTGAATAAGGACGAGAAGGAGATTCGCAATTATAAGGCATCTCAATTGAAATTCCGCCCTCACAGAAGAAAAGATAAAGCACAGCTGTCTGATCAGGAATTAAAAGAGCTTGAGAATTTGGACAAGCTTGACAAGAGGGAAGGGCGGTCTAAGCTGAATGATAAGTGAGCCAAAAACACTTAGGTCGGGCGAACGATTGGACGATCTGGAGCGCGATGGACTGATGCTGATTCAGCATCCGGGGCGCTTCTGCTATGGAGTGGATGCGGTGCTCCTCTCGTGGTTTGCAAGAGCCGCGGAAGAGGAAAATGTGCTTGATCTTTGTACCGGAACCGGAGTCATTCCGATTTTGATGACGGCAAAGACAAAGGCAGCGCATTTTACAGGACTGGAGATCCAAAAGGAAGTCGCCGAGATGGCATCGCGAAGCGTGGCACTCAATCATCTGGAAGAAAAAGTGTCAATCGTCTGCGGCGATTTGAAGCAGGCGGGGGAACTGTTTGGAAAAAGCACGTTCAATGTAGTGACAGTCAATCCGCCGTATATGGCAGGCGGAAGCGGGCTTGTCGGCGGCGATTACAGTAAGGCGGTGTCACGCCACGAGATTTTATGCAATCTGGAGGATGTGATTCGTGAAGGCATGCAGGTGTTAGTACCGGGCGGACGCATGTACATGGTGCATCGGCCGTACCGCCTTGGGGATATCATCTGCCTGATGAAGAAGTATCGCATGTCACCAAGGCGTTTGTGTATGGTGCATCCGAAGTGCTCACAGGAGGCAAATCTTGTCCTGATTGAGGGTATAAGAGGAGGCAACACGCAGATTCGTGTTGAGGCTCCTCTGTTTCTCTTTGATGAAAACGGGCAGGAGAGCGATTCGATCAAAAGGATTCACGGAAGATTGTGATGGATTATAGATGGATTATAGTAAAAATGTTTACATGAAAAAGCAATAAGAGACAAGAAAATATAAAGCAGCAAAAGTGTAAGAAGAAAGGAAAAGTTTATGGCAGGAATGCTTTATCTGTGTGCAACACCGATCGGAAATCTTGAAGACATCACGTTTCGTGTATTGCGCACATTGAAGGAAGTCGACCTCATTGCGGCAGAGGATACCAGAAACAGCCAAAAGCTATTGAATCATTTCGAGATTCATACGCCGATGACAAGCTATCATGAGTACAACAAGTACGATAAGGCCGACTATCTTGTTGGTCTTATGACAGAAGGAAAAAATATTGCCTGCATTACCGATGCGGGAACGCCAGGCATTTCTGATCCGGGCGAGGTACTTGTACAAAAGTGCTACGAAGCCGGAATCAAAGTGACATCGCTTCCGGGACCGGCAGCCTGTATTACAGCACTTACGATGTCAGGACTTTCCACGAGACGGTTTGCTTTTGAGGCCTTTCTTCCGGCGGACAAGAAGCAGCGAGCGCAGATTCTTGAGGAGTTAAAGGATGAAACGAGGACAGTCATTCTCTATGAGGCACCGCATCATCTGGTCAAGACGTTAGAGGAGCTTGTGCAGGCACTCGGATCTCGCAGGGTGCGTATCTGCCGTGAGTTGACAAAGAAGCATGAGACGGTCTATGCGGATACACTTGACGGAGCATTGGTACATTACCGCGATGATGAGGAGCCGAGAGGCGAGTGTGTTTTGGTCATTGAGGGCGTGGATGCTGAAAGCTTAAAGAAGCAAAAGCAGCAGTCATGGGAAGAAATGACAATTGAAGAGCATATGGAACTGTACGCAGATATGGATCGAAAAGAAGCCATGAAGCAAGTCGCAAAGGACCGCGGCGTGAGCAAAAGAGACATTTATCAGGCATTATTAAAGTAGTTTAACCGAATTAGGCAAGCAGCGAAGCGGATTGCGAATGTCCGCTTTCACAGTTGAACAGGCATACAATCTTTCGTTTGGATTATGGTAGCAGTGAACAGACTGCAAAATGCGAGACGAAGGTTTGTATGCTTAATTTTGTATTGGCAGGAATAATTTTGGAATTGTCAGGTACATGGCGACAGGGCAGACTGACTAATGAAGCGATACTGATTGGTTTGAGCAATACAAAAAGAAATCGGCGACAAAAATGCCCCGGCTTTTATGGAATAACCGTAAAAGCGTGGGGCATTGAAGGTATATTATTCGTTTGCCTCGTTCTCGCCGAGCAGATAACGGGCAACATAAATACCGCTTGCGGAAGCATGGGACAGGGAATGGGTAACACCGCTTCCGTCACCGATTACAAAGAGATTCTTGTGGCGCGTTTCAAGATGATTGTCGATCTGAACCTCCATGTTGTAGAATTTAACCTCGACACCGTAGAGAAGGGTATCGTCATTTGCGGTACCAGGTGCGATGTTGTCCAGTGCGTAGATCATCTCGATGATGCCGTCAAGAATACGCTTTGGCATAACAAGGCTCAAATCGCCGGGAGTGGCATCAAGAGTCGGAGTCAGAAAAGACTCTGCAATACGCTTCGGATTACTTCGCTGACCACGGATCAGGTCGCCGAAGCGCTGAACCATAACACCGCCGCCGAGCATGTTGGACAGGCGTGCAATGCTCTCGCCATACTCATTGCTGTCTTTAAATGGCTCAGTAAAGTGCTTGGAGACAAGCAGTGCGAAGTTTGTATTCTTGGTGTGAAGGGCAGGATTCTCGTAGCTGTGTCCGTTTACGGTGATGATGCCGTTTGTATTCTCAGTAACGACAGCACCCTTCGGATTCATACAGAAGGTACGAACACGATCCTGATATTTCTCGGTCTGGTAAACGATCTTGCTCTCGTAGAGTTCATCGGTCAGGTGGGAGAATACCTCGGCTGGCAGTTCAACACGCACACCGATATCCACACGGCTGGAGTTTGTCGGAATCTCAAGGCTGTGGCAGATCTGCTCCATCCACTTGCTTCCGCTTCGGCCAACGGAGATGATACATTTTTCACATGTATAAGTCTCATCATCGGTGATGATCTCATAGTTTCCATTGTCCAAAAGCTTCACATCGTGAACCGGTGTCAGGAAGTAGAAGTCTACTTTATCCTTTAACAGGTTGTAAAGATTGCCAAGAACCTCGTAGTTCTTATCAGTTCCGAGGTGGCGTACAGATGCCTCAAGAAGATGAAGATTGTGCTGCAAACAGACACGCTTAAAGTTTGAGTTTGCAGAGGAATATAAATGGGTGCCTTCGCCGCCGTAAGCCATGTTGATCTCATCAACATACTCCATCAATTCAGTGGCTTTTCTTTTGCCGATGTACTCATAGAGGGTGCCGCCAAACTCGTTTGTGATGTTGTATTTTCCATCGGAGAATGCACCGGCACCGCCGAAACCGTTCATAATAGCACATGTTTTGCAGTGAACACACTTGGTAATGCGCTGGCCATCAATCGGGCACTTTCTCTTTTCAAGGCGATTTCCTGCCTCAAAAACAGCAATTTTTAAATCAGATTGCCTGGTAGCCAGCTCATATGCGGAAAAAATACCGCCGGGACCGGCACCGATAATAATAATGTCGTAATGTTTCATAAAAATCCTCGTTTCTGCACAAAAAGACTTTCTTTCACTTGGGGGAGATGATATAATAAAGGCAATGGGTGAATGCTTGTTGCCCACAGTGAAATGTTGCGCTCATATTGCACTTTATTATAAAGCAAGCTCAAATTATCTGTCAAGCGCTTAAAAAGGCAGATGGGAAAAAGAGAGGAAATACATTGAAAACAGTTGGTATTATGACTGACAGCCATAGCAGCATTAAGCCGAAAGAAGCACAGGAAAAAGGAATTTTTGTGATGCCGATGCCGTTTTATATTGACGACGAATGTTACTATGAAAATGTGAATCTGACGCAGGCTGAGTTTTTTGAGAAAATGAAGGGCAAGGCAAAGGTCAGTACGTCTCAGCCGTCCCCGGAGGCTGTTATGCAGATGTGGGATGAGGCACTTAAGCAGTACGATGAACTCGTATACATACCGATCAGCAGTGGATTGTCCGGTTCGTGTTCTACGGCTTCTATGCTGGCACAGGAGGACGAGTATGAGGGGCGTGTTTTTGTTGTGGACAATGGCCGTGTGGCAACACCGCTTCATCGAAGTATTCTTGATGCGATCGAACTAATAGAGCAGGGCTGCAGTGCAAAGGAAGTAAAAGAAACACTCGAAAAATACAGAGAAAAGACGGTCGTGTATGTGGCAGTTGAGACGCTTGAATATTTAAAGAAAGGCGGACGCGTGTCGGCGACATCTGCGATGATTGGCGGGTTATTAAACATCAAGCCAATCTTAAAGTTTGATGTCGGTTCACTTGATGTATTTCAAAAGTGCAGAGGCTTTGTTAAGGCAAAGCATGCGATGATCGACGCGATGAAGCACGACTTAGAAACCGTTTTTGCAGAGGAATATGCGGCAGGCGAGGTGTATTTGCTGGCGGCAACGAGTGCACCAAAAGAGGTGACAGAAAGCTGGGTTCAGGAAATTCGCACGGCCTTCCCGGAAATGGAAGTGATGTGCGATGATCTGTCGCTAGGTGTAGCATGCCATATCGGACCGGGAGGTCTTGGAATTGGATGTTCCTGTAAGCCCAAGAGAATCGGTAAATAAAAAGCAGAATGAAATCTGCCGTGGAATAAAAGAGAATAGTTCAAAAAAAAGATAGAACACATTGCTATTTGTGTACCATCTTTTTTTAGATATTTGACATTAGTTTTCTTTTTTCTTATTTAGTCCGATCTGCTCTTTCAAGGTATTCAGTGCGTCAGCATATTTGCGGGAAGTCAACATCGGATTTCCTTTTAAGAGAATGATTTTACGAAAGTCGATGCGCTTTGTGATAGAGCTTTTGATTTCACCTAAATAGGCAAAGCGTTCCCTGAGACGGATGACATCGGCCATCTTTTCCTTTGGAACAAGGGCAGAAAGCTTTTCAAGATATTCAGTAAAAGATGTCTGAAACTCTTCGAGGCGGGCATTTTCCGGCTTCTTGATCGTGCCGAGCTTATCGCGCAATGTTTCGCTGACGGAATCGGTCAGTGCAGTAAAATGATCACGCAGCTTTTCGGCATCGGCTTTGAGGTTTGTGAGCGATTCGAGAATCTGGCGAAGATCCATGGCAGCATGGAAGGAGGATGCGAAATCAATCGAGAATACGATCGTGATTACGATAAGCGCGCCAAAGCATATCTTCTGCGGAATTTGCTCCAGAAGAGAGACTACATATGGGTGGACAACGCGAATCAAAAGGAGTGTAAATACACCCCATGCCAGCGAGGAGCTTAGGCAGATATGTCCCTGAATGTTAAACTTCTTGTCGCTGTAGTCCCAGTAGCGGACCTGAAAGAGCGCTTCCATGATGACGCCAGTGATATATTCGAGCAGTGTCGCAGCGAACATTCCCAGAAAAAAGACACCAATATCAGATGATTGCACCGGGTAGGTAGCACATAGCATGACGATGGCACCGCTTCCATAGATCGGAAGCATCGGGCCAGTCAGAAATCCTCTGTTTGTCAGCTTGCGCGTGCAGATGGAGACATAGCAGGATTCCCAGATCCATCCGAGAAAGCTGTAGAAAAAGAAATATAGCAAAAGATGTGCGTAGGCAGTCATAACAACCATCCCCCTTTTATTTTTAAGTGGCAGCAGTGCCGTATTCAGTGTAAATGATATTCTTTCTCATTGCAAGCACTTATGACAAATACATGAAAGATATTCTGGAAAATCGGGGATGGTTTGATGCTCAATTTGCCAGACAGAGCCATCTGCAAGGCAGATCGAATTTATCTCGCTTAAATCATATGTGGCAGCATCTGCGTCAATGCCGGTTCCAATTGCTTTTAAAAAGGCCTCTTTGGTTGTCCATAGACGAAGAAATTCGTAGTCTCGTGCATTGCCTTCGGGCAGCGAACGGAGAAGTTCGAGTTCTTTCGGGTGAAATACATGGTGAGAAAGAATTGCCTTGCGTTTGCGCTCAATGTCACAGCCAACCGGTGTATCGCTTATCGCAAGCATCACAAAGTCGCCACTGTGAGAGAGATTAAAAAAAGGAATGGACGAAGCATAAACGGATGGATCCAAGCCGGATAAATTTGAAGTGGGAGCTGTACGATAGGACACCGACGGTTTTCCAGCGGCGTTGCAGGATACCGTGAAGTACTCCGGGTGATGATGATAGAGGTGCTCCCAAAGAAGCAGTCCGGCAGCTGCACAGCGCTTTTTATCTGCCTCAAAGCGAAATGAAAGCAGCTGCTTTTGGCGCCCCGGCTGAAGCGTCAAAAGCAACTGCTCATTGATTACAATATCGTGAATGGATTGGTAGTAAACCTGAACAGCCATAGCAGATTATCTCCCAAAGTAAGCATCGATGCCATTTGCAAGTCCCTGAGCGATCACAGCCTGAAACTCTGGATTAGCCATCTTCTGATCCTCTTCCGGGTTTGACATAAAGCCCATCTCAACGATTGTAACCGGGATAGTACACCAGTTAATGCCGGTCATGCTGTCATCCTGAAGTACACCCTTGTCAGCAAGACCAGTCGTGGAGCAGTAGAAGGAAAGCATTGTGGATGCCAGCGTGTTGCTCGCAGAGATCACATCTGCGGACAGATATGGATTCGCAGCGGACGGCGCATAGAACATAGCACCGTTTACCGAAGAATCATCGGAACTGTTTGCATGAATGCGGACAAAAATCTCGGCTCCGCTCTCATTTGCGTAAACGGCGCGCTCTGCATTACTCATCGGACAATCATTTGTTGTACGAATCATGACAACCTGATAGCCACGGTTTAAAAGCTCCTGCTGGAGCATCTGGGAAACATCTAAGTTTAACTGGTACTCAGCAAGACCGGTTGAAATACCGCTTGTTCCGGTGGTCAGCTTTGCTTTCATTACAGAAGAGCCAGGGCCGTTTGGCTCCTGCTCGCTGATGCCAGCCTGTTGGTGGCCGGCATCGATGCACACAATATGTCCATTTGTGGATGTCTGATTGGCATTTGCCGTATTTTCATCGGATACGGGCAAAGCAGATGCAGCGGCATCTGCCGCTGCATCACCGACCTGATCTGAAGAAGATACAAGAAATTCTGCTTTTACATAGCCATCTGCGGTTGCACTGTGAATCTGCACCCATCCATCCTCGGCGAGAGCAACGATTTCAACTTCCTCACCGCGGTAAAGCTTACCGATCAGATTGCCTTCGGTGGAAGGATAATCACGGATGTTGAGGGAATCGGTATTGACATACCAGATATCGCCGGCGGCAAGTTCTTTGGAAACAACAGAAGCCTCTGTGGATTCTTCCGTGGATTCCTCCGTACTTTCTTCCGTGGACTCTTCGGTAGATGCCTCAGTGGAAGCCTCTGTAGAAGGCTCTGTGCTGGACTCAGCCTGTGTCTCGGTTTCAGATACAGACTCGGTCTGTGTGCTTGGATTATAGTATTCAGTTTCTTTTTTGCACCCTGACAATCCGACCAAAAGAGCAGTGGACAGTACAAATGCAGGAATTAAACGAAATTTCTTCATGAATAAACCCTCCTAGTACGTAAATTAATTTTATTGTACTTTGTTTCCTGAAAAAAAGCAAGACAAAACATGGCACTTATGGGATTGAAAGGTTTTCTTAAGAATACTTGTAACAGAAGATAAAATGAGGTAGAATAAAATCGCGGCAGCAAAAGAAAATGCAGAGCAAAGGAAAATAGAAAAAACAAAAACAAGAGGAATAAGAAAAGGAATCAGAGAGAATAAAGAAAGGTGTGTGGCTGAATATGGCGAGAGAAGATTATCAGAAGGCACTAAAAAAAGGTGAGAGAAGTTATGCGAGATGCCTGTCAGAGGGAAAATATCCGTATTTGCAGGTACTTGAGGAGCTGCTGTCTCACACCGATGTTGTGGCAGAGGAAAACCTGGGAGTCTGTGCGATTCCGTCAGAGCTTATCGTAGGAACCTATACTGCGGGAAGACGTACCGCATTTGCACCGAATTTTATGCCGCTGTTAGAACCGGAATCAGAGTTTGCAGCCAAGTGGCAGGCACTGTATAGCGCACATCTTGAGGAGGGCATTCACGACCCGATCAAGTGCTATGAATTTATGAATCGTTATTATGTGCTTGAGGGCAACAAGCGTGTCAGCGTAATGAAATTCTGTGGAGCACCGACTGTGCCGGGCAGCGTGACACGTATTATTCCAAAGCGCACGGATGAGCCGGAAAACCGACTGTATTTTGAGTATCTGGCATTTTATAAGCATTCAAAAATCAACTATATTATATTTAGCAAGCTGGGAAGCTATCGCATTTTTCTGGAAAAGATTGGATTTCAGGCCGATTATGACTGGACAGATGAAGATCGTATGGAGGTGCGCTCCTTGTATGTGCGTTTTGAGAAGGCATATAAGGAAAAGGGAGGCGACCATCTGCCGATACCGACTGGTGATGCATTTTTGATGTATCTGGAACTGTATCCGTGCGATCTTGAACTGGAGGAAAAGCTTCCGGCACAGATTAAGTCTGAGCTGTTAAAGATGTGGGATGAGATTCTCCTGCAGGCAAAGGGCAATCCGGCTGAGATTAAGATGGAGCCACAGGAGGCACCGAAGAAGAATCTCTTTGACTATCTTCTTTCTCCGGGAACGAAGTATCTTAAGATTGCATTTGTGCATGATAAGAATCCGCAGGAGTCTGCATGGATTTATGGTCATGAACTGGGACGCATGTATTTGGAGGAGCAGTTTAAAGGAAAGGTGGAGACGATTTCCTACAACGATATTTCACAGGGAGCGGAGTTGGCGAGTACGCTTGAGGATGCCATTGACAAGAAGTGCGGCATTATCTTTACAACAACACCGCAGTTTCTGGAGGGCAGTATCAAGACTGCACTGAAATATCCGAATGTTAAGATCCTAAACTGCTCGGTTGATACGAATCATCAGTGTATTCGTACTTACTATGCGCGTCTGTTTGAAGCAAAGTTTTTGTCCGGTCTGGTGGCAGGAGCGTTGTGCAGGAATGGAAAAATCGGATACATGGCAGATTATCCGATCTGCGGCATGATTGCGAATATCAATGCATTTGCGATCGGTGTCAAAATGGTAAATCCGATGGCTACTGTGCAGCTGGAGTGGACGACAGTACGCGACAAGCAGGAGATTATCAAGGGGTTCCGTGCGAATGGTGTAAATCTTGTATCGTGCCTTGAGATGATTGTGCCGAACTCACCATCCCGCTATTTCGGACTGGTGAATATTGAAAAAGAGGATGAACCGGAGAATCTTACCGCTGTTATGTGGAACTGGGGGGCGCTTTACAAAAAGCTGGTCGAGACTGTTCAGAATGGGGCATGGGACAGTGCAGGAAGTGACGGTGTAGCACTTAATTACTGGTGGGGCATGTCAGCTGGAGTGGTTGACTTTATCTGTTCACCGAAGGTGCCGGTAAAGACGAGACATCTGGTTGAGTTTATGCAGCATCAGATTATGGAGGGAGGCTTCACACCATTTTCCGGAGTTTTGTACTCACAGGAAGGCATTGTACAGAGTGACGAGAATCGTTCGCTGTCACCAGAAGAGATCATCAACATGAGGTGGCTGGCAGATAACGTAAAGGGAAGTCTGCCGCGTTGGAATAAGCTGAACGAGGATGCTAAGGCTGTAGTTGAAGTGCAGGGTGTAGATAATATTGAGGAGTGAGAATGAGAATACTTGTAATTGCAGATATCGAATCAAAGGCGTTGTGGGATTATTTTGATAAATCGTTGCTGGACGGTGTGGATCTGATTGTTTCGTGCGGAGATTTAAACCCGAAATATCTGTCTTTTCTGGCAACATTTACAAAGGCACCTGTAGTATACGTGAGGGGAAATCACGATGCAAAATATGAGATGACACCGCCCGAAGGCTGTACCTGCATTGAAGATACTATTTATGAGATTAATGGAGTGCGTCTGCTTGGTCTTGGAGGATCCATGCGCTATAAGCCGGGAACAAATATGTTTACGGAAAGGGAAATGCAAAAGCGCGTGAACAGGATGCGCTTTAAGCTGCGCAGACATGGCGGTTTTGATATTTTAGTGACGCATTCTCCTGCCTATCAGTTAAACGATGGAGATGACATTCCGCATAAGGGTTTTCAGATCTTTAAGGATTTGATGGATTGCTATAAGCCGCTTCTGTTTGTGCATGGTCATGTACATGCCAATTATGGGGGACGCTACAAACGGGAGTCAAAGTACAATGAAACGCGTGTAGTCAATGCCTACGAGCGATATTATATCGATATTGATGATAAAATCATAGAAGAAAACCGAAAAAAAAGAGGTCCGAAGACCCCTTTAATTGGAAAGATGTTTCCGGTATGAGATTATTCATCGTCTTCCTTTGGCGGACGCGTCTTTTTGGAAAAAAACTGAAAAAGATAGATTAAAACTGGGATGAAGAATGTACAGAACAGAGCACTGTACAGAAATCCCTGTGCAGTCGGGCTCTTGAAAAAGGAAGCGATCAACGCTGCAATATAGAGTCCGACTAAAAGAACAATGCCGATGATGGCAAGAATGCGCTGTTTTTTTGTATATTTTGATTTCATAAAAGCTCCAAATTGTGTTATTCAAACGTGACGTTTGTCAGTGTCGGTGTCTGTGCTCCATACACGATCATTCCAAAGGTGACAGAAGAACCTGCCGGGATGGTCGTGTTGTAGTCTGCCGGGATAAACAGACGGTTGTTTCCTGAGCCGCCCACCTCGCAGGACCAGTATTCCTTTGGGGAGATTTCTTCGTCCCATGTAATGCGAAAACGCCAACCAGTTATGTCAGAAGAAGAAGAATTTGAAATAATGACATCATAGGCTGCGTATTGCATCGAATCATCCGCCCATGTTCCGGTACAGCTGACAGATACATTGCATCCGTTGCTAAAGCTCCAATAGTCATCAGTCGCATAGAGCGTGGTCGGTGTATCTGCAGCGTCAGTTTCGGCCGTTGTCTTTAACAAGGCACCGCCAACAGAACTTAAAGACACGCCGCGTGTTTGCTGATTCTGGTAAAACCATTGCCCGGCAGTGGAATAATCATCGTCAGTCCAGTTGGATATTGCTGTGCAGGTGGATCGAAAAAGCGCACACGCTTCATCACTATTGGACAGGTTCCAATAGACGTAGCCGATATTGTTCTGGCTTAACAGATCCATCCAGGTGTCGGCACTGGCTGTATCAATCGTGCTGCTGCCGGAAGCTTCAGTGATGCTGAATTCGGACACAAAGACAGGAAGACCGTTTGCAAGAGCAGTTTCCAGCTTGCTTTGAAGCTCTTCTTTGTGTGTGGCAGCATAGAAATGCAAACTGTAGAGAAGATTGTCACGATCAATCGGTGACTGGGACGCGATATCAACGTCCTGACTCCAGGTCGGGGTTCCTACGATCACAATACTCTGCGGTGCATAGGTGCGAATATGGTCAATCACATCAACTGCATAGCTGCGAATATCTTCCCATGAGGTACTGCTGTTTGGCTCATTGCATATCTCGTACAGAATATTTGGCGTATCACCGTAGGTAGAAGCGATTTTTTCAAAGAAGGAAAGAGCATCCTCTTTGTACGTGTTTGGATTGGAATCCGAGAGAATATGCCAGTCAACGATGACATACATGTCCAGCTTTATGGCAGCTTCAATGCCGGTCGTCAGACAGTCAAGCATAGTCTGTCTGGCAGTTTCATCGCTGACACAGTAGCCGCCGTCATCAGCCGTATACATGGCGAGGCGGATGGTGTTGACATTCAGGTCGTCACGAAGCTTTCGGAACGTATCGATGTTTACATATTCTGGATACCAGGCCAGATTGTGGGTGCTAATGCCCTGAATTTGGAAGGTAGTTTCATTCTGGTCAATGACAATGCCCAAAGAGGAGACACTCAGCTGACCGTGTTCTGTGACAATTCCGGCAGTCTCCGGCTCTATCGTCGTTGCTGTGGAAAGATTTTCCGGCGAGGCTGCAAGAGCAGAGCATACAAAGCAGATGACAAGAAGACAGAGCGCAAGCGCAAAAACTACGCGAGATCGGAAGGTGTCAAAAAGATAATGTGCATCAAAATACATGACAGCACCTCCATAATAAAATATAATAGGAAAACGATAATAAAAAATACAACCATCTCAATCAATTCTATCATATAGCTTTTTGGAAGAAACACAACCGCTTTTTTGGAATTGTAAGAAAAATGTAAAAGAAAGAGCAGTGAAAGGATGATAGAAGGAATGGCAGAAAGGTAGTGAGAAAATGGATTGGACAAATTGTCACCTGTGTCCGCGTGAGTGTGGTGCAGACAGAACGCACGGACTAGGTGCGTGCAGAGTTACAAATACAATTACGGCGGCACGTGCTGCACTTCATATGTGGGAAGAGCCGTGCATTTCCGGTGAGGAGGGCTCAGGAGCCGTCTTTTTTTCGGGGTGCAATTTGAACTGTGTGTATTGTCAGAACCGGGAGATTGCACTGGGCCACTCTGGAAAAGTCATTACAGAGGAGCGGCTTTGCGAGATTTATCTGGAGTTACAGGAAAAAAAGGCAAACAATATCAATCTCGTGACAGCGGGTCATTATCTGCCAATCGTCATTGACAGCATAAAGCGTGCCAGAAAGCAGGGGCTTACAATTCCGATCGTATACAATTCAAGTGGCTATGAGAAGGTTGAAGCGATTCGGGCATTGGACGGTATAGCGGATATTTTCCTGCCGGATTTTAAATATATAAAGAAAGAAACAGCGGAAAAGTATTCAAATGCACCGGATTATCCGGAAGTTGCAAAACGTGCACTGGCGCAGATGGTAAAGCAGGCGGGAGAGGCACAGTTTGATGATCGACAGATGATGACGAGCGGTGTGATTGTGCGCCACTTGATTTTGCCGGGGCATATCGAGGAATCGAAGAAAGCGATACGCTATCTGTATGAAACGTACGGAGATCAGATTTACATCAGCATTATGAATCAGTATACGCCAATGCCAGGAATTGAAAAATCTTTCCCAGAGCTGGAACGCACCATTACGCAAAAGGAGTACGATGAAGTAGTAGACTATGCGGTTGATCTTGGCGTTGAAAATGGATTTATTCAGGAAGGAGAGACTGCGAAGGACAGTTTTATTCCGCAGTTTGACAATACGGGTGTGTAACCAGGCGGCGTGAATAATAGTTGAAAATTAGATACAAAACAGGTATAATGTAGAACAATAGACGGGGCTTTGATGCCCTGATGCGGATAATGTTGGAGGAAGCGGTTATGGAAAGAATACGAATTGATCTGGTAAGACTAAAGACCGAGGAGGATGCGCTCAAGCGTTTCGGACGGTTGGAGGGAATGCCAAAGGATTACAACAGTGAGTTGGAGGAACTTCACAGTATTTTAAAAGAATGGGATAAACCATTAAAAATAGAAATTGTTATCGGTAGGAATGTTGGCCCATTTGCAGAGTTGATGGAGATGTTAGAGGATGTACGGACGTCAAATAGCAATCTGTTGTTTGTTGTCATTATGTATATGGCATAATACAATTCGCACAGGAAGATGCAGTTTTGTGAATGGGCGTACTGTGAAAAGTATCAGATTGACAGAAAGGCAGTTTTTTGTTGACAAACCTGAATGAATCTGATAAACTTTATCAAGTATTTTAAAACTTAATATTTTATTCCATGAGGGAGTAGTTAGCGCGAAAGTGTGATTTGTCAACATTCTGATTCTGTTCTGAAAAGATCAAATAAGAATATAATGAAGATCGAATGAAGAGTAGAATCTGGCAAATCGTAAATAATGAGACTCATGTATATCAGTTACCAGCTTGTGTGCGATACATTTGCTGGCGATTGATATACATGAGTCTTTTGTTATCTTGTTCTCTGCCCAATATACGTATAAGGGCAGAGAATACGGCTGATGGCACCATTGTGGAGACCAATGAAAAGGAGGAAAATGGAAAATGTTGTTTCTAAAGGTGTTTTTAACTGAATTTATAGCAGAGATGGGAGACAAAACCCAACTTATGCTGATCGCTCTTACTTCAAAATACAAGTTAAGAGATATTATCATGGGAACAGCCGCAGCAATTCTTGTATTAAATGGACTGGCTGTTCTGGCAGGAGGACTTGTCAGTGAATTTATTCCGACTTGGCTGATTAAGACAATTGCAGCACTCGCATTCCTTTATTTTGCGGCATCAACAATTGCCGGTGATGATGACGATGAGGAGGAAGAGGGAGGAAAATCAAAGATTCAGTTTGCTCCGCTTGCCGTTTTCTGTACATTTTTTATAGCAGAGCTTGGAGACAAGACACAGCTTACCGCTATTACATTTGGTGCGAATGAAGGTATGGGAGCAGCATTTGTTGTATGGATTGGATGTTCACTTGGACTTTTTGCGGCAGACATTCTGGGAATGTTAGTTGGCTATCTTTTAAAAAGCAAGACCCCGGATGGATTGCTTAATACACTTGCATTTGTAATATTCTCTGTATTTGGTGTATACACACTCTATCAGGGACTTGGTCTGATAAGTGAAAGCGTCTGTCCACTGCCGGTATGGCCGGCTCTTATCGTTGCAACAGCTGCGTTTGCTGCAGTATGTGTCTGTCTTTTTGTAAAGAGAGAGAAGAAGAAAACGAAATAAATCCCGCTTGACTAACGAAACGCAGCGATCAGGGACAGGCAAGTGTTTTGCCTGTCCTTATTCATTAAATTAAATGTTAACCTAAAAACAGAAATGGGTTGACAATTAGAACAAAAAAGAGTACAATCAACTCGAATTTGCCTGTAGTAGGAGGAAAACAACATGGATATGCAGAAGCTGGCAGAGGAAATTATTGCAGGAAAGAGACTGACGCGAGAGGATGATTTGTCTTTTTTTCTGGATTGTGATTTAGATGACTTGTGCAAGGGTGCGGATAAAATTCGGGAGCATTTTGTAGGAGATAAGGTAGATCTTTGCTCGATTATTAACGGACGAAGCGGCCGCTGTCCGGAAGACTGTAAATATTGCGCACAGTCGGCGCATCATCACACGGACTGCGAGGTATATAGCTTTTTGCCGGAGGAGCAGATCGTAGAAGCCTGTAAGATGAATGAGCGAGAGGGTGTAGACCGTTTTTCAATCGTTACAGCAGGGAAGGCATTGACGGGTGAGGAGTTTGAGAAGGCCATTCACGCGTATGAGACAATGAAGCGTGAGTGCCACATTGATCTTTGCGCATCTATGGGCTTTCTGACGAGAGAGCAGCTTCACAGACTGCATGAGGCCGGCGTATCAAGTTATCATCATAATATTGAGACTTCAAAGCGTTATTTTCCGCAGATCTGTACAACTCACACTTATGAGCAGAAGCTCGCTACATTAAAAATGGTAAAGGAAGAAGGCATGTATGTCTGTTCCGGCGGCATCATTGGCATGGGTGAGACATGGGAGGATCGCCTCGACATGGCAGTGAGCCTTTCGGAGTGTGGTGTCGATTCTATTCCGATCAACGCGCTGATGCCGATTAAGGGAACACCGCTTGAGCATCTTGAGCGTATTTCTGAGCCGGAGATTCTGCGCACCGCTGCATTTTTCCGTTACATCAATCCGCAGGCAGATATTCGTCTTGGCGCAGGACGTGCACTCTTAACAAATGATGGCGAGATTGCATTCCAGTCCGGTGTATCTGCAACGATTACAGGCAATATGCTGACGACCGTTGCCTGTGCAACCATTAGAAGCGATAAAAAGATGCTTGAGGATATCGGAAGAGATGTGACACCAAAGTACCAGAAGGAACAAAAGAAAAGTTAAAGAAGAAAAATTAAAATAAGCTAAAATAAGAAAGAAGGAAAAAATAATTATGAGAAACGAATCCGTTAAGACCATGACAATGTGTGCAATCATGGCGGCACTTATGTGCATTTTAGGTCCAATGTCCATCCCGATCGGAGCCGTTCCGATTTCCTTTACAAACCTTGTAATTTATCTGTCAGTTTATTTGCTTGGTACAAAAATGGGCTGCGTCAGCTACCTGATTTACCTGCTTCTAGGTGTAGTCGGACTTCCGGTATTTTCTGGTTACACTGGTACTATAGCAAAGCTTGCAGGACCGACAGGCGGTTATTTAATCGGCTTCATTTTACTTGCACTCATCAGTGGAATTGTTTTGGAAAAGACCGACAGAAACATCATTTTGAGCTATCTTGGCATGGCAGCAGGAACTGCAGTTGCATACCTGTTTGGAACCGTATGGTTTGTCATCCAGGCACAGTGTACAGTAAGCTATGCGTTAAGCGTATGTGTAATGCCATTTATCCCGTTTGATTTAATTAAGATGGTCGTTGCCATCGTACTCGGAAAAGCAGTATTCGCTGCACTGAAGAAGAGCAGTTTGCTTCCGGCATAAGCAAAGGATCCAAAGTTAAGACAAGATAAAATGATTGAATCACACAATTGCACTTCCTCATGGCTTTTTAAAATACGTCATGGGGATTTTTTTTATTGTTTTTCTATTTTTGCTGTGATATGATAGCAGCAGCTTATGGCGAGAAAACAGCAGGAAACAAGCAGAAGGAAAGGCAAGTACGCGATAAAAATAAGCGAATACGCGATAAAACAAATAAGCAATCGGGTAAATAAGCAAATAAGCGGATAAGGAGGAAGTAAAAAAATGCAGGCATATTTATTTGTACATTTCAGAGAAAAGACCACGCCGGATGGCGAGCAGGTCTATTTTGGTCTGAGTAAGGATGGCTTTCACTGGGAGGAGGTAAATGGCGGCACACCAGTGCTTTGGGCATACTATGGTGATAAGGGTGTGCGTGATTTTACCGTAACGCGCTGCACAAATCCACAGACTGGAAAGGAAAAATTTGTTATGCTGGCGACTGATTTAAGCTTGTCCTATGGAATGCGCGGACAGTATCATCATTCATGGGATGAGATTGGTCGTAATGGAAGCAAGTGTCTTGCGATATGGGAGTCTGATGATCTTGTAAATTGGACGGAGCAGCGCCTTGCCAAGATCGGAGACGAACAGTTTGGCTGTCTGTGGGCGCCGGATATCATTTATGATAAGAAGGCAGGCGACTATGTGGTTCATTGGACTTCCTCTCATGCGAGAAACAACTACGGAGATAAAGCAATCTTTTACAGTCGCACAAAGGATTTCAAGGAGTTTACTAAGCCTGAGATTTTGTACGAGTGGGAAGGTCATGATATCATCGATTCTGCGCTCTACGAGGAGGATGGCAGCTATTATTTGTTCGTAAAATGCTCCCGAAATCCAGGTCGCATACTGCTTCTTCGCGCCAATGAGATCACCGGAACGTATACCAGAATATCAGCCTTTGACAAGAGCATGGAGGCGATAGAGGAAGGCAAGTATGAGGCGGCAACCGCTGTCAAATTAGAGGATGGCAGATGGTGTCTGTTCTTAGATTATTATGGAGTGCCGGGTGCGGGTCAGGGCTATGTGCCATTTGTCGCAGACAGTCTTGCAAGCGGAGCATTCGTTAGAAGTGACGCTGCATTTTCATTCCCATATGGCTTCAAGCACGGAACCATTTTGAAAATTTCCATGGAGGAGTATCAGCGTATCAAGGACCATGACTGGTCGGATAAAGGCTGGCAGTGATCAGTACAATGAGTAACAAAAAAGCATTCAGCAAGGGAATGTATGACAGCATTCCCATTGCGCTCGCCTATTTTGCAGTTGCATTTTCGCTGGGAATCATGGCAAGAAAAGCAGGATTAACCCCGCTTCAGGGGTTTGTATCAAGTGTACTCAACCATGCATCAGCAGGTGAGTATGCAGAATTTACCGTTATCGAGGCAGGAGCACCATATATTGAAATGGCACTTGTCATCCTTATCACAAACGCAAGATATCTTTTGATGAGTTGCGCATTGAGCCAGCGTTTTGCACCGGATGCGCCGCTTATTCACCGCATCATAGTGGGCTTTGGTATCACGGATGAGATTTTCGGAATCTCCATCGCAAGACCTGGAAATGTAAATCCATTCTATACATATGGAGCAATGGCGCTCGCACTGCCGGCATGGTCATCCGCCACGGCGATCGGAATCGTCGCGGGAAATATCCTGCCGGCTCCTGCTGTCAGTGCGCTTAGTGTTGCGCTGTATGGCATGTTTTTTGCAATCATCATTCCGCCGACAAAGAAAAATAAAGTCATAGGCGGTGTTGTCGTGATTAGCTTTGTATTAAGCGGCCTGTTTCACTGGCTGCCTGTTACCGCGAAGCTGTCTTCAAGTATGAGAACTATCATTTTAACGATTCTCATCGCAGGAGGAGCAGCTGTGCTGTTTCCGGTGAAGGATGAAACGCAGGAAGGAGAAACAAAAAACGATGCAGCATAATATTTATCTGTATATCCTAGTGTCTGCGCTTGTGTCCTTTGCCGTGCGAGCAGTGCCGCTGACACTGATTAGAAGGAAAATTGAAAATCCATTTTTAAAGTCATTCTTATTTTATGTGCCATATGTAACGCTGTCGGTCATGACCTTTCCGGCGATCATCGAAACTACCGCCGTTCCCATCGTTGGCGTACTTACACTCGTGGCAGGGATACTTGCCGCGAGAAAGGGCGTCAGTATGTTTCTCGTGGCAGTTATTTGCTGTGTAATTGTGTTTGCAGCGGAGATGCTGATCTAACCGAATCAAGCAAGTAGCGAAGCGGATTGCGAATGTCCGCTTTGACAGAATCCCTCTTCACTGGACGATAAAGTTCAATAGAGAGCAGGAACATGTCTGCTAGATAGTAGGTATCTTGACAATAAGTGAAGATTATGCTGAAAGATACAGTATAAGGATTGCGATTCAGACATGCGCATGTCAAGAAAGTCAAAGCGAATCTTGACATGTTTTTTATTGTCATATATAATAAAACCTATATTTGATGTTGTGAAGTCTTGATTAAATTTGACAACAGGGCATTGACGTATGATTTTCGTTTTGGAGTACAGGATATCTGTACTTATACAAAAAAGGCAGGAGACATCGAAAGTATCAATCCGCGGCAATCAATTATTTTATAGCAAAAAATCGTGTCTTGCGGATAGAAAAAAAGGAGAAATTGAAAAATGAGGAAGATGGCATTATCATTGATGTTGGCTGCATCTATGGCAGCAGGTACGCTTGGCAGTACAGCAGCTTTTGCTTCTGATGCAGCAGCGACAGGGTCTGAGAGCTATACCTATCGCTATGCGCTGGCTGATTTCCCGACAAACTGGAGTTTGCATGACAATCAGACAAATACGGATTCGGAATTGATGCAGTATCTTGAGGCAGGTTTCTACGGATTTGATTATAATGATACTCAGGACGGATATCAGATGGTTCCGTTAGCAGCTACAGGTGATCCGGAGGACGTAACAGCGGAGTACAAGGAAGAATATGGCTTAGATGGCGATGAGGCACTTGCATGGAAGATTACACTGAGAGATGATTTAAAGTGGGACGATGGCACGCCGATCACAGCAGCTGATTTTGTTACATCAGCGGAGCTTTTGTTAAATCCGAAGGCACAGCATCATCGTGCAGATATGCTTTACTCAGGAAATCTTGTCTTAAAGAATGCAAAGAATTTCCTGTATGCAGGACAGCATGCATATGCAGATCCGCTGATCTCTTCTGAGATGGGTGAGGATGAATATTCAGATCCGTCTGACTATGAGAAGAATGATGAAGGTGTCTATGTTGTAGACGGACATGATTTGGCACTTAACTTAAATGACAGTGCTACATGGGGATCGGACGGACTGTCTGCTTACTACGAGTTAGATGATTATAAGTCTGCATTCATGAAGGATGATGTAGATCTGTATGAAACAGTACTTGCGGCAAATGCAGATGATGACGGTTATGTTCCGGTTACAGATGAAGTAGTAGAGGCACTTCAGCACATCGTAGCAAACCTTCACGGATATGCGACGGCAGAAGAGTATGCGGCTGATGCAGGTGAGTATGCATACAAAGAGTGGGAAGAGCTGATCTACAAGGGCACTGAGTACCCTGAGATGTCGATCGACGAGGTTGGTATCAAGGCAATCTCCGATACAGAGCTTGTGCTGATTCTTGAAAAGCCGTTAAAGGGCTTCTATTTGAAGTATTCTCTGACAGATTCCTGGCTGGTAAAGGAAGATCTCTATAAGAGCTGTGAGTCTGAGAGCAACGGCGTATATAATAACACATATGGTACATCTGTTGAGACAACAGCTTCCTTTGGACCGTATAAGCTTACTTCCTATCAAGCGGATAAGGAATACGTTCTTGATAAGAACGAGTATTATTTTGGAAATGTAGACGGACAGTATCAGACAACAAGCATCGTTGTAAGCTGTGTAAAGGAGCCGGCAACAAGACTTGAGATGTTCTTAAGCGGTGAGTTGGACAGCTACGGACTGACAAAGGATGATATCGAGACATATGGTTCAAGTGATTACACTTACTATACCACAGGAGACAGCACCTTCTTTATGGCTTTGAATCCGGGCATGGACGGATTGGTAGCAGCGCAGGAAGCAGCAGGAGATAATATCAACAAGACCATTCTTACATTAAAGTCCTTCCGCGAAGCTCTTTGCTATGCACTTGACCGTGATGCATTTAATGCAGCAGTAAATCCGCTGAGTTCTGCATCGTTTGGTATCTATTCAAGCAGCATCATCTCTGATCCGGAGGAAGGTATCGCATACCGCGACACAGAGGAAGCAAAGAATGTTTTAGCAAACTTCTGGGGACTGTCCGATGATATCGGTGACGGCAAGATGTACGCAAACGTAGATGACGCTGTAGAGAGTCTTACCGGTTATAACTTAGAGATGGCTCAGCAGAAGTTTAATGAGGCATATGATGAGGCAATTGCACAGGGTCTGATGGACGAGGATGATGTTGTTCAGATTAAGATCGGTATTCCGAACAGCGAGAGTTCTTTCTACAGTAAGGGAAATGAGTTCCTTGTAAATTGCTACACAGAGGCAGTAAAGGGTACTTCTCTTGAAGGAAAGCTGACATTTACACTGGATGATACTCTGGGCAATGGCTTTGGCGAGGCACTCAGAAGCCAGCAGGTCGACATGCTGTTTGGTGTAGGCTGGACAGGCTCCGCACTGGATCCGTACAGCTTAATGGAAGCATATACTTCCAGCGAGTATCAGTACGATACAGCATGGGATACCACGACATCTGATGTAGAGATCACATTGTCAGATGGTGTTGCATACACCGCTACCGCATGGGAGTGGACTGAGGCCATGAGTGGTGAGACGATCACAATCAAGGCAGCAGACGGCACAACGAAGGAGTTTGCAGCAGGTTCCGCAGACGATAATAGCGAGGATCGCTTTGAGGTATTAGTAGGACTGGAGAATGCAGTTCTGGAAAATTACGATTTGATCCCGATGTTTGATGACTGCAGTGCAGCATTAAAGGGTATGAAGGTAGAGTATTACACATACGACTACTACTATGGCGTAGGTCGTGGCGGTGTTCAGTACATGACCTACAACTACAGCGATTCCGAGTGGGATGCGTTTGTAAGTGAGCAGGGCGGAACATTGAATTACAACTAATAAATAAAAGATGCGGATGTATTGAAACGTTACGCAACGACAGAATGAGATGGGGGCGGCTTGCCGCTCCCATCTTTCAGCTAATATACCGATTCTTAAATAAAATGATACCAGGGTCAAAAGGTCAGAAAGCCGATGCAAGCTTGCTTGCAAGAGG
>CAVJTU010000034.1:0-30233 GCA_963652495.1 uncultured Oscillospiraceae bacterium | reverse complement strand
TCTAAAAAACGGGTACTACACTAATTCACGTGTCCACTGTTATGGGTACATTATACTTCAGGAGCAAAAAAGACAAAAAAACATTGTCGGGAAGCGAAAAATGGGGAAAAAAGAGGTTGAAAAAAGCCCAAAAAGACAGTATGATGAAAAGAAAGAGTGAACACAGCCGCAATAAGAGAGGTGAGAAATAGTGACAGGAAGGATGGCAGCCCGCAGGAGAGCCAATCGCAAATGGATCGCACTGGCATTTGCAACAGTGATTCTTTTAAGTGTGATGCTTTGGATAGCCGGAAATAGTCTGGCAGAGCAAAACGCGGCAAATCTGAGGCAGCAAAAGCTGCTTGAAGAGCAGATAGCAGAGGAAGAAGCGCGAAGCGAAGAGCTTGAACAATACAGCGAGTACATTAATACCGACGAATTTGCCGAGTGGTATGCAAAAGAAAAGCTGGGATTGATTCACAAAAACGAGATCATATTTAAAGGCGAGTGATGTGCCGTGTCGTGGAAACGCGAAGCGGCACGTTTTTTGTAACTATTAGAACCATGCGAAATAAAGCACAGCAAAATCAAGGTGTAACTCTGAATAGTTGCCATTTTTTTATCGTTCACGCAAATGGGTCAAAATGCCTTTTGCCCCCAACATCATAACTTTTTTTATTCCGCTCTTCTTTCGACAGACATTTCAAATTAGAAATTCTATGATAATACGAGACGCAATTGAGAGACAGAATTGTTTTATTTGTGGCTGAAGAAATGGAGGTCGAGAAAGGTGGAAGTTTTGGGAAGAACATACATAGAGAGCGGAAGGTTGGAAAGAGCAGGCGCAGGAAAAAATGGCATAGGGAAAACAGAAATGGGAAAGACAGGCATTTTCAGGCGGATGCTTCGTTCAGTACTTATCATTTTTATGTTTGGCGCAATGCTGTTTGTGGTGTTTGAGAGTGGACAGACAATGTATCTGGTCACACAGGTACTTCTGCTTTTTTGTTCATTGTTTTTCGGATATCGTTTTGGCCCCGGAGCAGGTGCAATTGCAGGAAGTATCAGTGGCATTGTGTTATCACTTGTGAGCGGTGAGGCGGCGCAGATTGGTATATTGTGTCTGCTTGGCATCTTCTCCGGTGCATTCAGGCGTCTTGGAAAAATGGCAAGTGTGACTGCATATGCGGCTGCTGCATTTGGCGTAGGAATTTTGTATTCGCCGGCACTGCTGTTTCAGACAATGGAATCCGTACTTGCTGTCGGAGCAGTGTTCCTGCTGCTGCCGGATAAGCTTACTCTTCCTGAGCAGCACATGCTTTCAAACGATATGGATGAGATATCAAATACTGTGCAGGAAGTACCGCCGCTCTGGCAGTCTGCTATTGAGGGAACGGCAGGCGAAGGATTGCAGGCACTGTCGCAGACCTTTTCTCAATTGTCAGCTATGTATCGCGAGGAGGAGCTTGTAGATGATGCCGCAGAAAACGATTGGCGGATGCGCTGTCTGGAGCTTCGACAGCTCTTGTCCGAGCAATTTTTTGAATGTGCGCAGATGCTTCAGGATACGGTAGGGCAGATGCAGGAGGGCGAAGAACTGACGGGGACGGTGCGAAGCAGTCTTGTAAAGCAGCTGTCGCGCGCTGGTGTCGAGGCAAAGCGAATTTATCTTACAGAAGGCAAAAATGGCAGCCGAAAGCTTGTGATGGCACTCAGTGCAAAAAGCGCACGCTGCATTTCCATGAAGCTTGTTTGTGAGCGTATCGAGGAGGCACTTGGAAAGCGTATGACGCCATGCACCGACCAGCCGCTTCTTGTCTCAGCCGCTTTGCGCTGGGTGCGCTTCGAGGAGGAGTGTCCGTACTTTGTTCTCTTTGGCGCAGCGTCCGGCTGCAAGGACGGAAATGAGGTTTCAGGTGACAGCTTTTCATACATGGAACTGTCCAATGCGAAGAAAGTGCTTCTTCTGTGCGATGGTATGGGAAGTGGTGAGCGCGCCGGACGCGAGAGTGCCGGAGTCACAGAACTTGCGGAGCTAATGTGCGAGGCCGGCTATCCGCCATCGCTTCTGATTCGTGTCATAAACAGCACACTGATGATTCAGGCAAAGGAGCATCCGGTCACGATTGATATGGCAATGATTGACTGTGCAAATGGTATCTGTGAGCTTACGAAATCGGGTGCGGCAGTCACTTTTTTGAAGAGAAATGGTGAAGTTTTGCAAGTGGGCGCGGACAGCATGCCAGCCGGAATCTTGCAGGAGCATGCCCCGATGGAAAAGATGCTTCGCTTAAAGGATGGTGATCTTTTGATCATGGTCAGTGATGGAGTATTAGAAGAGATGCCCGGCTGCGATAAAGAGGAGGCAATGTGCCGCTTCTGCGAGAGCCTTGATGAGAATAATCCAAAAGAAATTGCAAGAAAGATTCTCGCATTTGCAGGAAATGCGAATGGCGGGCGCGATGACAGAACTGTGCTGGCAGCAGGATTTTGGAAAAAATGAGTAAGGAACACCTTTTGGAAGCGTATGTTAAAGAAATGAGGAGCAAAAATGTTTATAAGGAAGATTCAGCAATATATTGCAGAAAAAAAATTACTTGCTGATGGAGACCATGTCATCATCGGTCTGTCAGGCGGTGCGGATTCTGTTTGCCTGCTGCTTGTGCTAAAAGCATTGCAAAAAGACTATCATCTTACGCTTACGGCAGTTCATGTTCACCATGGCATACGTGGGGAATCAGCAGATCGTGATCTGCTCTTTTCACAAGAGTTATGCAAAGCAAACAATGTCGAGTTCGTTGCTACATATCGTGACGTGCCAGGCATCGCGGCGAAGCTTCATCTGACGGAGGAGGAGGCAGGGCGCAGCGTGCGCTATGACATTTTTGAGAAGGAAGCAAGAAAGCGTGGTGCATCTGTCATTGCTGTGGCACATCATATGGACGATCAGGCAGAGACAGTACTAATGAATCTGCTGCGCGGAAGCGGCATTCGCGGCTGTGGCGGCATTCAGGCAAAGCGATCGTTATCGGATGGACGTGGTATTCAGGCGAAGCCTTCAGTATGCGATGGAAATTATGCTGTCGGTAAATCATCTGATTTCAATGACAATAACAGCGACAGCGAAATTTTCATCGTGCGCCCGCTTCTTGGCATGAGAAGAAGTGAAATCGAAGCGTGGCTTATCGCACAGAATCAGACGTGGTGTACGGATGAGACGAATCTGACGGACGAATATTTGAGAAGCCGCATCCGAAATAATCTGATACCACTTCTTGAACGAGAATACAACGCACAGGCGGCAGAGCATATCGCTGCTGCATCGGGTGATTTCTTTGAAGCAGAAGAGTATCTTCGCAGCAAAGCAAAGGAACTTCTTGCTTCGTGGGAAACTGAATATGCACAAATGAGCGAAGCAGTTCAAAAAAATAAAAATAATCAAAAGATACCAAACGCACAGTTCAGTTATCTCCCACTCAGGGAGCTTTCTGCCAGGGAGCCTATTTTGCAGCGATATCTGATTCAGGAGGCGATTAAGCGCACCGGCAGCATAAAGGATATCGGCCGCACGCACATTGAAGCGGTGCTTGGACTTTTAACGAAAACGACAGGCAGTCAGATTCATCTTCCCGGAGGGCGAATCGCGCGCCGCTTATATGAGTTTCTTGTGATTGAAACACGACAGGCAGAAAAGCGACCGCTAGCGCAGTCAGATGATCAGACAGAAAAACAGCCCTCAGTGCGGTCATACAGCCAGACGAAAAGCCAGCCATCACCACATCCGGATGCAGAAACAGGCAGGACTGTGTACTCGGTTTTTCCGATTTGTGAGAAAAAAAACCAACAAATCCCACAAAGTTGTTGTGTAAACTGGTTTGATTATGATACAATAAGAGAAGGACTGCTGATGCGAAGAAGAAGACCGAAGGATCGCATTTGCATTGATGCAAGAGGCAACACGCAAAAGCTTTCCGACTGCATGATTAATGCAAAAATCCCGGCGGCAAAAAGAGATCAGATTCCGATCCTTGCATCGAAAAGTCGTGTCCTGTGGATAGCAGGGATGCGCATGGCCGAGGACTGTAAAGTGACAGAAAATACCAGGTTGGTGTTGGAAGTGCGTACCGATGAAACCATCGCCTAGGGGATTTTCGTAACCTAACAATGAGCAGCGATCATGATCAAACAAAAGTCAACGTCATTGACTAAAAATATAAATGAGAAAAAGGCAAAGGAGCGCGAAAATGGAAGACAAAATTCGTGTAATGTATTCAGAAGAAGAAGTTGATCAGAGAATCCGTGAACTGGGAAAAGAGATCAGCGAACGCTATGAAGGAAAAACTCTTCACATGATCTGTGTGTTAAAGGGCGGCGTATTTTTCATGTGCGAGCTGGCAAAGAGAATCACTGTTCCGGTAACGATGGATTTCATGTCTGTATCCAGCTATGGCTCAGGCACCAAGTCCAGCGGCATCGTTAAGATTGTCAAGGATCTTGACCAGTCCATCGAGGGAAGAGATGTCTTAGTCGTAGAAGATATTATTGATTCTGGTCACACATTGAGCTATCTTCTGAAGATTTTAAACGAGAGAAAGCCAGCCAGTCTGTGTCTGTGTACGCTTCTTAACAAATCAGATCGACGTGAGGTTGAGAATGTCAATGTAGACTACACCGGCTTTCCGGTACCGGATGAGTTTGTAGTCGGGTATGGTCTGGACTACGATCAGAAATACCGCAATCTGCCGTATGTAGGCGTGGTAGAGAAGTAAGTAATTTGCGGTGGGGACAAAGTTTGGTTTCAAATCGCAGGAATGAGGAATGAATTGAGAAAATCAAATGGAATAATCGCATATATGTTTATCATTGCGATTGTAATTGCACTAATTTTTATCTTTCAGCGTACAATTTACACGCAGACGAATGTGACGTACACCCAGTATCGTTCGCTTGTGGAGGACGGAAAGATCACTCAGGCGCAGATTGAGCAGAATGCGAAAGTACCGACCGGAAGCATATTGTTTCTGACGGATGATTCATCAACGGAGTATCGCGTATTCGTATCCGATGTCAACGAAGAATTAAATCGTCTTCAGGAAAATGATATTAAGGTCACGGTGACTGCTGTGAAGGAAAATTATTTCCTGAATACAATCGTTCCGGTACTGATCTTAGTTGTTGGTATCAGTTTTGTGTTTGTCATCGTAACAGGGCGCATGGCAGTGCCGGGCGGCGGATCAGGCGGCAGCCAGAACATGTCAAACTTTGGACGTAGCAGAGCCGTTATGGAAACAGGCGGTTCCAAGAAGGTACTGTTTAAAGATGTTGCCGGACTTCAGGAGGAGAAAGAAGAACTTGAGGAAGTTGTTGACTTCTTGAAGAATCCCAATATGTATACGAGTCTGGGTGCCAGAATCCCCAAAGGAATCTTGCTTGTAGGCCCTCCGGGAACCGGAAAGACATTGCTTGCAAAAGCCGTTGCCGGTGAGGCAGGTGTGCCATTCTTTTCAATCTCTGGTTCCAATTTCGTCGAGATGTTCGTTGGTGTCGGTGCATCCCGTGTAAGAGATCTGTTTGAGCAGGCGAAGAAGAATGCACCGTGTATCATCTTCATTGATGAGATTGATGCAGTAGCCAGAAGAAGAGGAACCGGTCTTGGCGGTGGTCATGATGAGCGTGAGCAGACATTAAACCAGATGCTTGTCGAGATGGATGGCTTTGGTGTCAATGAGGGCATTATCGTTATGGCAGCGACAAACCGTGTCGATATCCTCGATCCGGCGATTCTTCGTCCGGGACGTTTTGACCGCAAGGTGGCAGTCGGACGTCCTGATGTAAAGGGAAGAGAAGAAATCTTAAAGGTTCATACAAAGAACAAGCCGCTTGGCTCAGATGTCAATTTAAAGCGCGTTGCGCAGACAACAGCCGGATTTACCGGAGCAGATCTGGAAAATCTGATGAATGAGGCTGCGATCAATGCAGCAAAGAGCAAGCAGGGTTATATCAGTCAGCGCGATATTGAACAGTCGTTTGTCAAGGTGGGCATCGGTGCCGAGAAGCATTCCAAGGTCATCAGCGACAAGGAAAAGCGTATCACTGCATATCATGAGTCCGGTCATGCAATCCTGTTTCATGTACTGCCTCACGAGAGCAAGGTACACACCATTTCAATCATCCCTACCGGAATGGGTGCGGCAGGCTACACGATGCCGCTGCCTGAGGCAGATGAGATGTTCATGACAAAAAAGCGCATGGAAGAGGACATCATTGTTGCGTTCGGCGGACGAGTTGCCGAGGAGTTAATCTTTGATGATGTCACAACGGGCGCATCTCAGGATATCAAGCAGGCGACCGCAACCGCCCGCGCTATGGTTGTAAAATATGGTATGTCCGAGCGCCTTGGAACCATCAACTACGAAGACGGTGGTGGGGAAGAAGTCTTTCTTGGCAAGGATTTGGGTCATGCGAGAAGTTACAGCGAGGACGTTGCCAGAGAGATTGATGCGGAAGTTAAACGTATTATTGATGAAGCGTATGCACAGGCGAAGACGATCATTACCGAGCATATGGATGTGCTTCACCGCTGTGCACAGGTGTTAATCGAGCGTGAGAAGATCGGAAGTGCAGAGTTCGAGGCAATCTTTGACGGAAAAGAAATTCCCAAGCCGGGTGCAGAGCAGTCTCTTATGTAAGAGCAGCCGCAAAGATAAAACGCACGATTAAAGGAGCCACGAAAAAATGCAGTTCAGTGATATATTAGAAAAAAATGCATTATTTTGTGATGAGACAGAAGATTACCGCATTCCGGCAGAGCCGGAGGCGGGAGATTCTGTTGTCATCCGTTTTCGGACATTGGCCAATAACGTGGACAATGTCTATTTGATTTCAAGAAAAAGAGAAATAAAAATGAGAAAAGTCAGAACAGAAGGATTGTTTGACTTTTATGAGACACAGATTACCGTTGGAAAGATGGCATATCTGTATTATTTTGAGATTGAAAAGGGAAGTGAAGTCTGTTATTACAATAAGCTTGGATGTACGACAAATCTGCGTCAGCAGTATGCATTTAAGATTACGCCGGGCTTTCATACACCGGACTGGGCAAAGGGTGCTGTATTTTATCAGATCTATGTAGACCGTTTCTACAACGCTGAACCTTCCAATGATGTTCTCACCGGAGAGTATTTTTATGTCGGTGCACAGAGCGAACAGGTGACAGACTGGGAGAGCCTTCCGGCAAATCTTGATATTGGGCGCTTTTATGGCGGCGATTTACAGGGCGTGCGCGCAAAGCTGGACTATTTACAGGAACTTGGCGTTGAAGTGATCTATTTTAATCCGCTGTTCGTTTCACCATCCAACCATAAATATGACATTCAGGACTATGATTACATCGATCCTCATTTTGCAATCATCAAAAAGGACGAAGGAGAACTGCTTGAGGAGGGCGAGAAGGAAAACAAAAAGGCAAGCCGTTATATCTGCCGTGTTACCTCAAAGGAAAATCTGGAGGCATCCAATGCATATTTTGCCGACCTGGTAAAAGAGATTCATGCAAGAGGCATGAAGGTCATTCTGGACGGCGTGTTTAACCACTGCGGTTCCTTTAATAAATGGCTCGACCGTGAGTGCATTTATGAAGGACAGGAGGGCTATGAGCCGGGTGCATACGTTTTGGAGGAGAGTCCATATCATGATTTCTTCGGCTTTACGGGCGGTGAATGGCCATATAATAAAAAATACGAGGGCTGGTGGGGGCATGACACCCTTCCAAAGCTTAACTACGAGGGTTCAAAGGAATTGTATGATTACATTCTTCGCATCGGTAAGAAATGGGTCAGCGAACCATACAATGTAGATGGATGGCGTCTTGATGTGGCGGCTGATCTGGGTCACAGCATCGGTGTCAATCATCAGTTCTGGAAGGATTTTCGTAAGTCTGTCAAGGAAGGAAATCCGAATGCGATTATTCTGGCAGAGCACTACGGCGATCCAAGCAGTTGGATGCGAGGCGACCAGTGGGATACCGTCATGAATTACGATGCGTTCATGGAGCCGATTACATGGTTTTTGACTGGTATGGAAAAGCACAGCGATGAGTTTCAGGAGGACTGGTACGGGAACGGAGAGAAGTTTTTCCGCACGATGGAGCACAATATGAGTAAGTTCCAGAGACAGTCGCTTGACGTTGCGATGAATGAGCTGTCAAATCACGACCACTCCCGTTTCCTCACAAGAACAAACCGTACCGTCGGACGCATTGCAACAAAGGGTGCGGCGGCAGCACAGGAAAATGTAGAGAAATGTATTTTGCGCGAGGCAGTTGTCATGCAAATGACATGGCCGGGTGCACCGACCGTCTACTACGGCGATGAGGCCGGTATGGTCGGATGGACTGATCCGGACAATAGAAGAGCGTATCCGTGGGGAAAGCAGGATTGGGAATTAATCGAGTTCCATAAGGACATGATTCGTCTGCATAAGCAGTATGATGTTTTCAGGACAGGTTCCTATAAGCCGATCGCGTGCGGTTCCCATTGGATTTGCTACGGACGTTTCAGCCAGAGAGTACAGGCCGTGATTCTCGTCAACAACAGAAGAGAATCTCTCACTGTTGATCTTCCGGTATGGCAGATCGGTATCTTACAGGATGCCTGTCTGAAGCGAATTATCCAGACAACACAGTCAACCTATAACATCGGTGAGATAATGGAGCGCGCCGAGGATGGTATGCTTCATGTGACCGTTGGACCGCAGACCGCGAGCGTGTATATTGCGGCAAAGAATGTGTAGGATGGAAAATATGACAACATTCCAGTTTTTGCCCCAAAAGGTAAGAACTGGAATGTTTGTTATGAGGTTGTAAGGACGATATGCAACCGGAAGTTTTGTAAAGAAATCGTCAGAGAACAACGTTTTGACGATTAAAACTACTGATAGCAGCACAATACGAAAAACAAAAAGGTTAGTTGGATTTTTGCAGTGGCTTATAAAGAGCCGGAAAGGGAAGAGGCTATGACAAAGAAAGAACGTGTGCTCCATGCATTTAATAACGAACCGGTAGATCGTGTACCGATCGCATTTTGGTATCATTTTTCACCGGATGATGATTTTGGACAGGAGACGATTGATGAGCATTTAAAGCTGTATCGAGAGGCTGATTTTGATCTGATTAAGGTAATGTGTGATGGATATTTTAATTATCCGAATCCGGGCGTTGCAGAAATTAAAAATCCGGAAGACTGGTTCAATTTAAAGCCAATGGGTCCGGATCATCCGTATATTCGCAAGCAGATTGCGCGCGTAAAGGGTGTAGTAGATGCCGTAGAGGACGAGTGCTGTGTATTTTATAATGTATTTTGCCCGATGTCTCTGATGCGCTTTGGTACAAGCGAGGAACTTTTGATGAGCCATTTAAAGGCAAATCCAGAGGCTGTATGCCATGCATTTGAGGTAATTGGAGAGGATATCAAATCTTTGATTAAGGGTGTGATCGAAGAAGCCGGATGCACAGGAATTTACTATTGCGTACAGAATGCAGAGGAATTTCGTTTTACGGCAGAGGAGTACAAAAAGATTGTTACTCCTGCGGAGTTAAAGATTCTGGAATATGCCAATACATTAAGTGAAAACAATATCCTGCACTGCTGTGGATGGGCAGGCGATAAGAACCGCATCGAGGTGTGGAAGGATTATCCGTCAAAGGCTGTAAACTGGGCTGTTTATGTTGAGAATTTAAGCTTGAAGGATGGCAAGAAATATTTTGGAGACCGCTGCGTTCTGGGAGGATTTGACAATACAAAGACTGGTGTTCTTTACAGTGGAAGCAAGCAGGCCGTTAAGGCAGAGACAAAGCATATTCTTGAGGAGACAGGAACGATTGGTATAATTCTTGGCGGTGACTGTACCGTTCCGGGAGATATTGACCATGAGCGATTTGCCTGGGTAAGAGAAGCAGCGGATGAGTTTATGGGACTGAAGAAGGATAAGAGCATTCATGCAGGAAGGGATTCGTATGATTGATCAGAACTTATTTCAAAAAATTGATCTTTGGTTTGAAGCGCACAGGGAGGCAATTTTAGCAGACATAGAGCGCATGGTACGGATTGCGAGTGTGTCGAAGCCTTCAAAGCCGGAAGATATTGAGGCAGATGGACCATTTGGACCGGGCTGTAAGCGTGCAATGGATGAGATGCTTGCGATTGCAAGAGAGCATGGTTTTTGCACGAAAAATTGTGAATATTATGTTGGAACCATTGGCGAGGGTGAGTTTCACCCGGAAAATACCATTGGCTTTTGGAATCATTTGGACGTAGTTCCAACCGGAGAAGGCTGGAGTCAGGATCCGTTTGAGCCTGTTTTAAAGGATGGCTTTTTGATTGGACGCGGTGCTCAGGATAACAAAGGCCCGGCGATTGGAATCCTTTATCTGATGCAGTGCATCCGTGAGCTTTCGATACCGATGAAGCATGAGCTTCGCTCGTTTGTTGGCTGCGATGAAGAGCGGGGAATGTGTGATTTGGAATATTATAAAAAACATTATCCGACACCAATGCTCTCCATGATCGCCGACAGTGGATTTCCTGTTTGTTATGGAGAAAAAGGAATTGTAGAAGGACAGTTTCTTTCAAAGGAAAAGTTTGGATCGCCTGTAAAGATGGTTGCGGGAGGCTCAGCAAGCAATATGATACCAGACCGCACAAAAGCAGTATTTGCCTATTCGGATGAATTGTACAGAGAATTAAAAAGCATGGAAGTGCCAGAAAAGCTGGAAGTGGAAGCCGATAAAGAAAGCATTTGTGTGACTGCTTTTGGAACCAGCCGTCATAGTGCATTTCCAGAGGGAAGCGTGAATGCGATTTATCAGTTGGCAAATGCACTGTGCAACATAAAAAAGCTTGGAAGTGTAAATCAAAAATTATTTTTGGAACTGGCAGGAGTGACAAAAGAATACTACGGTGAAACTGAGAAAATCGCGTTCTCAGATGAGGTATCAGGAAAGACGACCTGTGCAGGAACGGTTCTGAGTATGGAAGATGGACACCTTTGCATTAATCTGAATATCCGTTATGCAATTACGCAGGATTCGTCCGCACTTATAGAGCAGCTGGAAACATATGCGCTGGCACACGGATTCGAGTGGAGACTTGAACGTCTTTCAAAACCCAATTATTTTCCAAAAGAACATCCGGCAGTCAGTTATTTAACTGATTTATATAACGAGTGGATGGGAACACATACCGAAGCTTTTGTCATGGGCGGCGGCACCTATGCCAGAAAACTTCCGAAGGCATTTGCGTATGGCATTGGCGGCATGCCCAAGACAGCGGATGATATCGCGCGTGAGAAGCGTTTGTTTAAGCCGGGAACCGGAGGCGCACACGAGCCGGACGAAGGATTGAATTTGCGCATGTATTTTGCAGCAATGAAATTTTATACATTGGCAGTAATCGGGCTGGATCAGCTGGACTTATAAGGGAAGCTAATTGCGGTCAGTCAATTTCATACACCCAAGCAAGCCGGCTATAGACGGTGTGTGCGCATCAGCTGGAGAATAGACTTCATAAATAAAAGCCTTTCGTACAAAAGAAGTGATTCTGTACGGTTCAAGGGCAAAAGGGACAGCAACATCACTGATATAGCGGTGTCGGGAGGAAATCCTGGATCATTCAATGGCAGGTTGCTGAAATAGGAAAGGAAGTCGTAAGAAATGAAACGAATTGATTTTGAGCATGGAACTGTGACCGGAAACATCTTCGGAGCAGCTCTTCCGATGCTTGTCGCTCAAATTTTAAATCTCTTGTATAATATTGTAGACCGTATTTACATAGCGCGAATCCCCAAAGAGGGAACGGCGGCGCTAGGTGCGGTCGGATTGTGTTTTCCGCTAATTGTTGTAATTACGGCATTCAGCAACCTGTTTGGAAGCGGCGGCGCACCGCTATTCTCGATTTATCGGGGAAAAGGTGAACCACAGAAAGCAGCAAGCATTATGAATACTTCATTTACGATGGTCTGTGTGTGCGCAATCGTATTGATGGCAGTCGGATTTTTATTTGCACGTCCACTTCTTGTAGTATTCGGTGCATCGACAGATGCACTTGTCTATGCTTATCCATATCTGATGATTTACCTGATTGGAACATTGCCGTCCATGATTGCAACTGGCATGAATCCATTTATCAATGCACAGGGATATTCGACCGTTGGTATGACATCGATCGCTGTGGGAGCGATTGCCAATCTTTTGCTTGACCCGTTATTTATCTTTGTATTTGGTTTTGGCGTGCAGGGTGCCGCAATTGCGACAGTCATTTCCCAATATCTGTCAGCAGTCTTTGTGTTGTTTTTCCTGACAAAAAAATCCGAATTAAAGGTGCGTTTCCTGAAGAAAAAAGAGTTCTCGGAATGCATGGGTTATGCAAAAAATATAATCAGCCTGGGTACCGCAGGATTTATCATGCAGCTGACAAACAGTCTGGTATCCATCTGCTGCAACAATATTCTATCGAATGTCGGCGGCGATATTTACATATCTGTTATGACAATCGTATCAAGTGTGCGCCAGTTAGTTGAGACACCGATCTATGCGATGAACGAGGGTACATCACCGATTTTGAGCTACAACTACGGTGCACGCCGCCCGGCGCGTGTGCGAAAGGCGATGCTTGTGATGAGTGCGATGATTCTTGGCTATACAGGTGTGATGTGGAGCATTATTATTCTGATTCCCAATGTGTTGATTGGAATTTTCAGTTCTGATGCAGCATTGATGCAGGATGCAGTGCCGGCACTGAAACAATATTTTGCGGCATTTATTTTTATGGATTTGCAATATATCGGACAGACTGTATTTAAATCCTTGAATAAAAGAAAGCAGGCAATCTTTTTCTCGCTGCTTCGCAAGGTCTTTATCGTCGTACCGCTTACGTATCTGATGCCGTATGCGCTGCATATGGGAACAGCGGGTGTATTCCTTGCAGAGCCGGTGTCAAATGTGATTGGCGGAGGTCTTTGCTTTATTGTCATGCTGTGTACGGTATTGCCGGAACTAAAGAAAATGGACAGGAAAATTTAAATCTGGTATCAAAGGGGTCAAAATGCCTTTTGACCCCAACATCATATTATGGGGATAGTTTGTAAAATGTCATTGACAACACCATGTTTATGAAGTACAATATTTCAATGTATAAGACGGAATGGTTTTGTGATCATGGTGTGGTGCGGCTTAGAAGGCAGCAGCAAAAGGCTGTGAGAGCGAAAAAATATACAGAAAGATATAGGAAGAGATGAGGACGCCATGGAGTCAAAAGACAATATAATCCGGCCAAGTTTTCACAGGCAATTTGATACGCATGTATCTGGTGGCAGCACCGTGCGTGAGGCAGTTCCTTATCTGGACCGCTACCAGCAGGATCAGCTTAAGCGACAGCAGGAACGCCAGAGACGGTGGGAAAAGCAGATTCATAAGCGTGCAGTACAGAGAGAGTTTGAGGAACGCAGAAAGCGGGCAAATGCACTGACATTTACAGAGGCAGTTGTAGTTGGTATTCTGTGCGCAGCGTTTCTGTGTGTGTGTATTTTTTATGTAGGTCAGCAGGCAGCATTAAATGCCAGTCAGAAGCAGCTCACATCGCTGCAGAAGACCTATTCTTCACTTGTTGAGGACAACAATGCACGGAGCAGTGCGATTGAAAGTTCAATCGACTATGAGCGAATTTATGAGTATGCGACGCAGGAGTTGGGGATGACGTATCCGGAGAAGGGACAGACAGTTACTTACAAGAGAAATCCAGGCAGCTATGTAAAGCAGGCAGAGGAGATTCCAAGCAATTAAAATCGAAATGATGTTGGGGTCAAAAGGCATTTTGACCCCTTTGAATGGTATATTTAAGAGAAACCTCCATAAATATGAGATAGATATCATATTTGTGGAGGTTTTTTATGTCTGTCAGAGCAATCTGTAAATGCAATCCGCATCGTACCAATCAACGATATTGCCAGAAGCATCCTCACCTGATTAATCCGTTCTCACGCATGCTTCTTTATACGATTTGTCTGTGCGTAATGCTGTGTATATCAGCTGGCTGCACAGACAAGAAGGAAGCGCGACTGCAGGACATTGACTTTACTGTGCTCGCTGATGATGAAATTCCAGATGAATTAAAGACAATTATTGACCAGAAAAAAACAGGAGAGTTCAAGCTGACCTATGCCGATCAGGAAGAACTCTACATAGCAGTCGGTTATGGAAAGCAGTTGACTGGCGGTTACAGCATCCAATTCCCGGATGTGTATTTAACAAATGATAATATTGTGGTCACAAGTGTGCTGCTTGGCCCGGAAGGGGAAGAACCAGCCAATATCAGTTACCCATACGCGGTCATAAAAATCGAATATCGGTCAGAGCCGGTGCTGTTTCGGTAATTATCAAATCATTGACCATTGCACTTTATTTTTCTAAGTTATCTTGTTCCTTTTGTCTATTATAGTCCTTCATCAAATTCGTCAGATAATTTTTGATCTCAATGAACTTCGGAATATAAATAAAGAAGTAACCGACACTCATTCCGGCGAGGAAGATGCATAGCCAGTATGTCCAGTGTGAAATCTGGGTCAGGGTAACACCAATCAGACCAACCACCCATACGACGATCATGCCCTGCTTTAATGCCAGATAAGGGCGGCGGTTTGTCACCTTTTTCTTGAGATATACCATGTAAAGCGTACCCAGTGCCACACCTGCGAGTGCAAGCAAAATTGTGAGCCACGGGGATAACAGCTCAGGGCGTTTGATCATTTTTATGACCAGAACAAGTGCATAAACGGCAGTTCCGATGCCATATATGACCCAGGGGAAAATGTTGTTGCGGAAATGGGAATCCTTCTTCATGCTAAATTTCATAAATAAAATCCTTTCGTTTGTCATAGGTGGAGCCTTGTAAATTATAATGCTGCCTTTCTTATAAAATGATACCCTGCCTGCCCGTAAAAGTCAATATAAGTTAATAATTCACGGGCCGCAAAAAAATCAGTTGAAATCTAACGGCGAAGATGTTATACTTATCGAAGATTGTGAAAAAATAATCACATAAGCAACCATACGCAATTAAAGGAGGTACTTCAAATGTTAGTTACAGCTGAAGAGATGCTTAAGAAAGCAAAGGCCGGCAAGTATGCAGTAGGCCAGTTCAATATCAATAACCTGGAGTGGACCAAGGCAATCCTGGCAACCGCACAGGAACTTCAGAGCCCGGTTATCCTTGGTGTTTCCGAGGGCGCAGGAAAGTATATGACCGGTTTCGGCACAGTAGCAGCTATGGTAAAGGCTATGATCGAGGAAATGAACATCACTGTTCCGGTTGCTCTGCATCTGGATCACGGAACCTACGAAGGATGCTACAAGTGCATCAAGGCTGGTTTCTCCTCCATCATGTTCGACGGATCTCATCTGCCGATCGAAGAGAATATCGAGAAGACCAAGGAACTGGTTGCTGTATGTAAGGGCATGGGAATGTCTCTTGAGGCAGAGGTTGGTTCCATCGGCGGCGAGGAAGACGGCGTTGTAGGTATGGGCGAGTGTGCAGATCCGGAAGAGTGCAAGAAGATCGCTGATCTGGGCGTAACCATGCTGGCTGCCGGTATCGGCAACATCCACGGCGTATACCCGGCTAACTGGAAGGGACTGAGCTTTGAGACATTAGCAGCAGTAAGTGAGAAGGTCGGTGATATGCCGCTCGTTCTTCATGGCGGTACAGGTATCCCGGCTGACATGATCAAGAAGGCGATTTCTCTGGGCGTTTCCAAGATCAATGTAAATACCGAGTGTCAGCTGTCCTTCGCAGCAGCTACTCGTGAGTATATCGAGGCTGGCAAGGATCAGAAGGGTAAGGGATTTGACCCAAGAAAGCTGTTAGCACCGGGTGCTGAGGCAATCAAGGCTACCGTTAAGGAAAAGATGGAACTGTTCGGTTCTGTAGGCAAGGCTTGAATCGATTAATTGTGAGTTAAGAGTGCGGTTTCGGACAGAGAGACAATAGACAGAGTGTCAAATATTTCACGGATTTGCCGTGAAAAAAGGGGATATTTCACAAAAGTGAAACAATTCCGAAAAAACACTTGCTTTTCCGATTGAAATGAGTTATTTTATTGTCATCGGTGATAGCGATGAGCAGTCACGATCTGACCGGAACAAGGGCGTTCTTATCTTATTGATAAGGGCGCCTTTTTTTGCTTTATTGCTGTAAAGTAATTGACAAGTAAACTTCGGTTGGGCGGCTCTGCGGCGAAGGCAGAACAAGGAAAAGACAACAGACAGAGCTGCATATCAGTATAGAATGAGAGGGTTGAAAACATGAGCGGCAGAATTACAGAGTTATTTAACAGCAATGTTTTTACAGATGCTGAGATGAAAGCTCGCCTTCCTAAGAAGGTTTATAATGAAGTAAAGGCATGCAAGCTGGAGAAGGGATCTGCAGATATCGTTGCACAGGCAGTAAGAGACTGGGCAATCGAGAAGGGTGCAACACACTTTACACACGTATTTGAGCCATTGACCATGCTTACTGCAGAGAAGCACGACTCCTTCGTTTCTCTTCCGGATGAGGATGGTAAGGTTATGATGGACTTTACCGGAAAAGAATTGTGTGAGTCTGAGCCGGATGGTTCATCCTTCCCGTCAGGTGGTATCCGTGATACTTCCCGTGCAAGATCCTATACTTCATGGGATATGACATCTCCGATTTACGTAAAGGAAGATGCTATTGGAACCATTCTTTGCATTCCGGCAGCATTCTGCTCTTACACAGGTGAGGCACTTGATGCAAAGACACCGCTTCTTCGTTCCATGGATGCAGTCAGCGAGCAGGGTATCAGACTTCTTCGTCTCCTTGGAAATACAACATCCACAAAGGTTAGTGCAGGTGTTGGACCGGAGCAGGAGTATTTTATTGTAGACAGAGATAAGTACTTACAGAGAGATGACCTTGTATTTACCGGTCGTACTTTATTTGGCGCACCGGCACCAAAGGGTCAGGAGTTGGATGACCAGTACTTCGGTGTCATTCCGGAGCGTGTCGGTTCCTTCATGAAGGAATTAAATGAGGAGCTGTGGAGATTCGGTATCACCGCAAAGACACAGCACAACGAGGTTGCACCGGGACAGCATGAGGTTGCTCCGATCTTCTCCGTAAGCAACGTAGCAGCAGACAGCAACCTGCTTTTGATGGACACCTTAAAGAAGGTAGCTACACGTCACGGTCTTGTATGCCTGCTTCACGAGAAGCCATTTGCAGGTGTAAATGGTTCCGGTAAGCATAACAACTGGTCATTGTCCACCGATGATGGCATCAATCTGTTTAAGCCAAGCAAGACACCGGAGACTGACACACGTTTCCAGCTTGTTGTAGCTTGTGTTATGAAGGCAGTTAAGAAGCATTCACTTCTTCTTCGTACAGCAGCTTCCAACCCGGGTAACGATCATCGTCTGGGCGCAAACGAGGCACCGCCAGCAATCATCTCTATTTTCCTTGGCGATCAGGTCGGCGGTGTAATCGATCAGATTATCGAGAAGGGATATGCGGATACTTCAATTCCGGCAGGTAAGCTTGACCTTGGCGTTAAGGAGTGCCCGGAAGTGGATAAGGATCCTACAGACCGTAACCGTACATCACCATTTGCTTTCACAGGAAACCGTTTCGAGTTCCGTATGGTAGCTTCCTCCTGCAACATTGCAGAGCCGAATACCGTATTGAACAGCATGATGGCAGAGGCATTCTCCGATGCAGCAGATGCCATTCAGGCAAAGCTTAGAGAAGGCAAGCATACTGAGGATGCAGTGCGCGAAGTAATTGCTGAGTTTGTCCGTGAGAACAAGGATGTCTACTTCAATGGAAATGGTTATACAGATGAGTGGGTAGCTGAGGCAGCAAGAAGAGGACTTCCGAATGTAAAGACATGGGTTGAGTCTATTGAGTCCGTAACCGCTCCGACCACCGTTGAGATGTATGAGAAGTTCCATATTCTGACAAAGAGAGAGCTTGAGGCTCGTGCAGAAGTATTCTACGAGACCTACAGCAAGACTTTAAATATTGAAGCTGCTACCATGATCGACATGACAACAAAGAAGATTATTCCGGCTGTTATCAAGTATGAGAATAACCTGGCTGCATCTGTAAATACCATCAAGTCTGCATATGCAGCAGCAAATATCTCCACTCAGGAAGGTATGCTTCATGAGATCGCAGAATTGCTTGGCGAGACTTATCAGGCACTTAAGAAGCTCAGTGAGGTTCACGACAAGGCTGTTGCCATGGAAGGCAAGGAGCAGGCATTCTATTACAAGGATTCTGTAAAGGAAGCAATGGATGGGCTGCGTGCACCGGTTGATAAGCTGGAAGTATTAGTAGAGCGCAAGGTATGGCCGATGCCGACTTATGGCGACTTACTCTTCGAGGTCTAATGAGATCAGATTGAGATTTGTCCGCAGATAAGCGATAGCAAATGTTTTTGAAGATGGCAAAAGTGCAAATTGATCTGGTGCTGTAAAGATAGAAAAATGATATAAAAACTACTGCTTGGCTGTCCGGAGATTTTTCTTCGGACAGCTATCTTTTTACTTGACAATCAACAGTGTATAAAGGTAGAATAAAACATATGTGTAAATCTTGCGGAGGTTAGTTGAAGAATAATTATGTGGATAACAAATGTTTTATTGGCAATACTTGGATATGTATTGCTGCTCATCAGCACAAGACTGGTGAATGAAGGCGGAATATCCATCATGAGAGCGAAGCCGACGTCCGATGCACAGGAGAGGATCTTTTCGTGGTTTGCGCTCAGTCTCATGCCATTTTTGAGTATTGCAATTTTTGGCGGTGTGTTTGGTCTGGGAAACATGGTATTTGTGGCTGCGCTGACAGCCGGAGTATTGCAGCTTTTTCTGATTTATGGAATGATTGGTCTTGCCGGAAATTATCGTCTGGCGGGCAACGCGCTTCGTGATCTGGTGATCCTTTTGGTGTGTGTTGTGGTCTTGATCGTTTTTACGAATTATACGTGGAGTAAGGGACATCCGGCAAGTACGATCTCCCGCAGTGCAGGTATTTTTCTATTGGTTTTAGCTGCGATTTTTGCTGTGTGGACGCTTCCGTATTTTAAGGGAAAGAGCCATAGGCTGCAGCGTCGTCCGGGTACCGATTTTGTGCCGTCCGTTGTCTTTACACTTGTGGGACTTGCGCTTGCAGGGTTTGGCGGAGTGCTTCTGATGAACAACACAGCAGCACTCACCTATGACCTGAATGTGGAGCAGGGTGTCCTTGGGTTTGCTGTGATCGGTGTAGGACTTGTACTCCCGGAATATGTTCGTGTGGCCAGAAAATTCTGGATGAATATGCAGAAGCCGATCTCCATGAGAGCAACATTTGCGACAGGAAATCTGGGGCTGCTTCTGATGATTGGATTGACAGCTGTGATTTCTCCAATCACCGTTACCTTTGCAGGAGCTTACCTGCTTCTTGCCTGCGTGGCAGCGATTGTCGTGTTTGGCATATTGTTTTATATCAATAATGAGGTCGGGAAGATCAAGGCAATTTTATTTCTGATGTGTTTTTCTTTGATTTTCGTGGGTATTATGAATTTTAGCCTGCACTAAAACAGTATGAGTTATAAGCGGCGATCAGAAGAGAAAGAGAGGGATATGTTATGCTGTTTTCGGATATTACGGATTGTGAAATGTTAGTTTACCGGTGTATTCAGCAAGCTGATCAGGAAATCGGTCTGCTTGGCATTATGGACGAACTCGAAAAAAAGTATCAGAAGGATTGGAAGCGGTCAACGGTGTGTACATTTATCGCGCATCTGATTGAAAAGGGGTACGTAAATGCAAGAAGAGAGGGACGTGTGTTCTATTACGCTTCGGCAATCAATGATAAGAAGTTTTTGGAAGCACAGGTAAAGCAGTTTATGGATTTCTGGTGTGATGGATCTCTCAGTGAGCTGGTGCAGCAGGCATGCTTGGCCAAAGGAATTTCAAGAAAGAATGCGGCTGAAGCTGCAGCTGCTGTAGAGGAACTTGAAAAGAAGTAGGAAAGATGCTGCAGGAGATATCTGCAGCATCTTTGTCAGTTGAAAGGATCTGAGGAATTATGGAAAACCAGAATACACCATTGTGGGATGCCTCACTTGATATCAAGGAACGGTTGGATTGGCTGATGGAGGCGCTGACGCTGAATGAGAAGTGCAAAATGCTGTCAACGCTTACACCGGAGGTTACGCGCCTTGGAATCCGCAGTACTTATCTGGGAGAGGAAGCTGCTCATGGTGTGGAAGCAAAGCATGACAGAAGCGTAAACTGGGGAACACCGAAGCCAACGACAACATTTCCGCAGCCGTTTGGCATGAGTCAGACATGGGATACAAAGCTGATGGAAAAGATCGGTGAAGCGGTTGGAAATGAAGCGAGGATTCTCTACTATCGCGAGGGTGAGCATGGTGGTTTGTGCCGCTGGGCTCCTATGGCAGAGCCGGAACGCGATCCACGCTTTGGACGAACAGAAGAAGGTTATGGAGAAGATCCCTATCTGGGGGGATGCATGGCATCGTCTTATATCAGGGGAATGAGAGGAAACGATCCAAAGTACATCAGGACAGCATCTACGCTCAAATATTTTACAGGCTATAATTCAGAGGAGCGACCGCTTCGTGTGTCGATTGATCCGCGAAGCTTCTATGAATACTACCTGGAGCCGTACCGCAGATGTATTACTGAGGGGGGCGCAGAGGGTGTTATGACAGCGAGCAGCCTGATTAATGGTGTTCCGGCGCTTGCGTGTGATCAGTTGCAGGAGTTGCTGCGCAATGAATGGCGTTTTTCGGGGCACATTGTTGGAAATGAATGTTCGCTTGCCGAGCTGTGTCAGGACGAACAGTTTTCAGATATCGCAAAGACGGCAGCTCTTGCAGTGAAGGCAGGGGTAGACTGTTTTGCAGATGAGCCTGAGTATGTGGCGTGTGCCGTGCGCAGCGCTTACGACAGAGGACTTCTTACGATGCAGGACATTAATCAGGCGGTGCGTCGCACCTTTGCGACAAGGATTCGCCTGGGCATGTTCAATAAGAAAGAAGACGATCCGTTCGCAAATCCAGACGAATCTCTTCTGGGGGGAAGTGTTCATGCAGAGCTTTCGCGCCAAGCAGGGCGTGAGTCGATTGTCCTTTTAAAGAATGAGGATCATATTTTGCCGCTTGATCCGCATAAGGAAGAAAAAATTGCCGTGATCGGACCACTTGCGAATGAGTGGTTAAAGGATTGGAACGGAGGCATCCCGCCATACCGCGTCACGCCATATGATGGAATACGTGAGGCATTTCCTTTGGGAAACGTAACTTACACAGACGGGAAGATGAGATTTTGCCTGCGCTGCGGGGAGCGCTACGTATGCCTGACACAGGAAGGGCGTCTGGCATTGGGCTCGCGCTCGGAGGCAGAGGAGTTTGTCATTACCGACTGGGGACAGAGTAAGATAAATCTGCAGGCGGCTTCGACCGGCTGCTATCTTACAAGCGTGGACGAGGATGGTAAGCTGTTTGCCAACCGCAAGGAGGCATTCGGACGTCATGTAAAGGAGTGCTTCTGCGTGGAGATGCAGTCTGACGGATATTTTCGTCTGACAACGTGGCGCGCAAGAGATGTATACTGGGACAGCGAGGGAATGCTTCGCGCAGCGACGGATGAGCAGGTTGGCATTGGCTGGCCGGGTGAGAACCGGGCGCTGTTTGGCATCGAGCAGACTTGGGACGGCACAGCGCGCGCGGTGACGTTAGCGGCAGAGGCAGACAAGGTGATTGTCGTGCTTGGAACGAATCCGGTGATCAATGGTCAGATCGGTCAGGATCGGGAGCAATATGCGCTGCCGAAGGCACAGCTGGAACTTTTTGTAGCTGTAAAAAATGCAAATCCGCAGGCAATCGTGGTTATTGTGAGCAATTATCCGCATGATCTGTCTGCGCTGCAGGATGCGAAGGCAATTCTTTTCAGTCCGTCCGGATGTCAGGAGCTGGGTCATGCAATCGCGGATGTATTGTCCGGTATGTATAATCCGTCCGGCAGACTAAATATGACCTGGTATTCATCTTTTGAGAGCCTCCCGGCAAAAAATGAGTGCGATATTATCCGCACGCGCCAGACCTATCAGTACTACAGAGGTAAAAAGCAGTTTCCATTTGGCTATGGCTTGTCCTACACCTCATTTGCCTGTGATATCTTTGCGGTTGAGCAGGAGAAGGAGCAGCTAAAGGCAGTGCTGTGTGTGCGAAATACAGGCGATCGTGACGGGGCTCAGATTGTCCAGATCTATGCGGCAAAAGAGGAGTCAACGCTGACTCTTCCGGATAAAAAGCTTGTCGGCTTTGCATTTGTGATGCTGCATGCGGGCGAAGCAAAAGAAGTAACGATCCGGATTCCATTCCGTGAACTGATGATCTACGATGTGATCACTGAGAGCATGATGCTTGCAGACGGAAGCTATCGCATTTGGGTTGGAGAAAATGCGGATACACCGGTGCAGATTACCGAAAGTGATGGAGCGAAGCATCCGGCAGAAGCAGTGATATGCCTTGAAGGAGACATTCGTATGCGCCGTGATTTTGCTAACATCACAGGTGCATGGCTGTATGATGAGTGCCGAAATGTTCGCATCTTAAGAAAAGAGGGTGCGCAGGTGGTTAGCGTCAATAATAAGACGCAGGAAGCGATGATGGAGTATACGATGGGCGACAACGACAGCCTTGGCAGCGAACTTCACTTAAAGCTCTACGCTGTGGAGGGCAGTAAGCTCAAGATTACCATTAATGATAAGGATTCTCAGGTGTTTGCGTTAAACACACAGGGCGCGATGCAGGAGGTCTGTATCAATCTTTCCGAAGAGATGGCGATGTGGGGATACGTGGATGAGATCATTACGTTAAAGTTGTCCATGAAGGGCATCATGGGAATCAGCTATTTCTGGTTTGAACAATTACAATAAAATGATACCAGGGTCAAAAGGTCAGAAAGCCGATGCAAGCTTGCTTGCAAGATGCCTTTTGCCCCCAACATCATCTGAATAATAGATGGAAAGGAAGCAGTCACAATGGAAGAAATAAAGAAAGTAAAAGAAATGGAAGTTGGAACGACGGAGACAATGGATGATTACAAGGAAGAGCTTGAGGCATCCTACCGCAGAATCCGTCCGGGCGATATCGTAACAGGAACTGTTATTGATGTAAATGATCAGGATGTTACAATTGATTTTAATTATTATGCACCGGGCAGAATACCGGTGAGCGAGTTAAGTAACGATCCTGCTTATCAGGTAATGGAAAATGTAGCAGTCGGCGATACCCTTACAGCAACGGTTGTAAAGACAGATGATGGAGCCGGCAATATGCTCCTTTCCTGCAAGGATGCGGCTGAGGAACTGGCATGGGACAAGTTAGCTGATGCACAGAAGTCTCAGAAAGTATATCACGTAAAGGTAGCAGGTGCTGTAAATGGAGGATGCGTGGCATATGTTGAGGGAGTGCGCGGCTTTATTCCGGCATCTAAGCTGGCACTTACCTATGTTGAGGAACCGGCCGACTACCTGAATAAAGAGCTTGACGTGCAGGTAATCTCTGTGGACGAGGAGACAAAGCGTGTCGTACTGTCTGCAAAGGAGCTGCTGCAGGCAAAGGTGATGGAAGAAAAGAATAAGAAGATCAACAAGTACACCGTTGGCACGATCATGGAGGGTAGGGTTGAGCAGTTAAAGGACTACGGCGCGTTTGTCAATATCGGTGATGGCATCACAGGACTTGTTCATATTTCCCAGATCAGCGACAGAAGATTAAAGCATCCGAGCCAGGTATTAAAAGAAGGCGAGCAGGTTAAGGTAAAGATCATCAAGATCGAGAACAACAAGATTTCCTTAAGTATCCGTGAGGCAGCTGATGTTGCCAGCCGCGAGGTAGAGGACGACGGGCCGTCTGAGTACGAGGATAAGGGCGAGGCAGCAACCGGACTTGGCGCACTGTTAAAGGGCTTTAAGCTGAACTAAGGTACAATACATGATGAAAATGGATTTTGAAGTTGGAGACAGAATCACCATGAAAAAGCAGCATCCGTGCGGAAGCAGGGAGTGGGAGATTTTGCGTGTCGGAATGGATTTTCGCCTGCGCTGCTGCGGCTGCGAGCATCAGATTCTGGTGCCAAGAAAGCTGGTGGAGAAGAATACGAAGAGTATCAAAAAGGCAGAATGAGAGTTTGCGGAAAAGCTCACTTCGTTTCGGCTGATTCACACATCTGAGTGCATGAAATTTTTTATAAAAAACGCTTGCATTTTCTGCGCAAATATGGTAGAGTAAAAAACTGTGATGTAATGTCATATCCTTGCTCTTCAGTAAACGAAGGGCCAGAGACCAGAAGGAGGTAGAAACATGAATAAGTACGAGTTAGCAGTTGTATTAAGTGCAAAGCTTGAGGAAGAAGAGAGAGCTGCAGCAATCGAGAAGGTACAGGGCTACATCACCCGTTACAACGGCGTTGTTACCAACGTTGATGATTGGGGTAAGAAGAGACTGGCTTATGAGATTCAGAAGTCCAAAGAGGCTTACTATTACTTCATCCAGTTTGATGCTAATGCTGAGTGTCCAAACGAAGTTGAGAGACACGTTCGCATTATGGAACCGGTTGTCAGATATCTTTGCGTTAAGCAGGAAGCGTAAGCAGGAGGCTTAGGCATTTTGCTTAAGCATTTTAGAAAGGGCATGGTTATTAACTATGAATAAAGTTATTTTAATGGGAAGACTTACCCGAGACCCAGAAGTTCGTTACTCACAGGGAGAGCGCCAGATGGCTATTGCAAGATATACGCTGGCTGTGGATCGCAGAGGACGTTCCAATGCTTCCAACGGTGAGCAGACAGCTGACTTTATTCAGTGTGTGGCATTTGACCGTTCAGCAGAGTTCGCTGAGAAGTATTTCCATCAGGGAACAAAGCTTGTGGTTACCGGACGTATTCAGACCGGCAGCTACACCAATAAGGATGGCCAGAAAGTTTATACGACCGATGTGGTTGTTGAGGATCAGGAGTTTGCAGAGAGCAAGGCAGCCAGTGCAGGATCCGACAATGGCGGTTACAGACCGGCAATGTCTCAGTCCAGACCTGAGCCAGCCAGTGCAGTTGCAAGTGGGTTCATGAACATCCCGGACGGCGTAGAAGACGAAGGACTTCCATTTAACTAATGATGTCAAAGACAGACGGAGAGAAACGTCCATAGTCAGAACCAGAAGGTCTGACAGATAGAAGATCAAAAAGGAGAGAAGAACATGGCTTACAATAAGGCAGAAAAAACTGATTCCTCCATGAAGAGAAGAGCACCTCGCAGAAGAAAGAAGGTTTGCGTATTCTGTGGAGAGAACAACGGTGTTATCGATTACAAGAATGTTGCAATGTTAAAGAAGTATGTTTCCGAGAGAGGAAAGATCCTTCCGAGAAGAATTACCGGAACCTGCGCAAAGCATCAGAGAGCAATGACCGTAGCTATCAAGAGAGCTCGTCATATCGCACTTATGCCATATACCGTAGATTAATTGGATATCAGTTCACGATTATAGGAGTGCACGAAAGTGCACTCTTTTTTTGAGTTATAGTTCACACGCTATGCTAGATCTGGATAAATCTCATGCTTGTATGAAGATTTGACAGATCAGCATGACGAAGTGGACGCCCGTTCATGAGCAAAACAAAGCTGCGTAGCAGCGGCGCACGGAACGTGCGGTTTTGTGAATGGGTGTCCTGTGAACTGTAACTTTTTTTAGATGCTTGTATACAGGCAACCTTGACAGACGCCCTCAATTGAACTATCATGGTACTAGCGCGTGAGGCATAAGCCGCACCACAGAAAGGAAGAATGTATCATGCAGTTTGAGAAACTTCAAAAGGATATGATTGCCGCAATGAAGGCAAAGGATAAGCCAAGAAAGGAATCCATTTCCGCATTGATTTCCGCAGTAAAGAAAGCAGCGATTGACAAGGGATGCCGTGACAATATTACAGAGGAACTCGTTGACAGCGTTATCTTAAAGGAATTAAAGACTGCAAAAGAGCAGATCGACTTCTGCCCGGCAGACCGTACCGAGCTTAAGGAAGAGTATCAGGCAAGATACGATGTGATCAGCGAATATGCGCCAAAGCTTCTGTCTGCAGACGAAGTAAAGGAAATCCTGACAACCAAATTTGCAGATGTAATTGCCACAAAGAATAAGGGTCAGATCATGAAGGCAGTTATGGCAGAATTAAAGGGAAAAGCAGACGGAAAAGTAATCAATCAGGTGGTTGCACAGCTGTGCCAGTAAATACAAACAGGCAGCAGACAGCAGGCAAGTTCATACAGGTGAATACACAGACAGCACTGGTCCAATCAAATGGTGTGCAGATGGAAGCAGATTGCTTTGATCTTGAGCAGATCATGGAGAGCGGTCAGTGCTTTCGTATTTATCGGGTAAGTGAGAAAGAAGCGCAGCGCAATAACGTTTACGATACCGTTCCTAAAACAGGTAATAGCAATGCGTCTGACAATCTTGGGACGTTCTATCGTGCAACAGCCGCAGATCATACCGTTTTGATTTATCAGGAAAGTTTAAATGATTCGCTTTATCAAAGGAGCAATCAGAACGATGGTCAGGAAATTTTGCTGGAACAATCCCGGAATAATTTACATCGTCTTACCTTCTTCTGCTCGCTTAAAGAGTACGAACATTTCTGGCATCACTACTTTGATCTGGAGACGGATTATTGCCAATACGAGTTTGCAATTGCCCCGGCAGACTCTTACCTACAGTCTGCATTTGCCTTTGGAAGAGGTATCCGCATCCTGCATCAGGATCCGTGGGAGATGCTAATTACCTTCATCATTTCACAGCGAAAAAACATTCCAGCCATCCGTCAGGCCGTGGAAGCGCTGTCAAAGAAATGCGGTACCTGCATTGACAGGGAAAACGAAATCTATGCATTCCCGACGCCAGCGCAGTTGTCTGCGCTCACCTTATCGGATCTTCAGTCTCTTTCTCTTGGCTATCGCGCAAAATATATTTATGAGACTGCAAGACAGGTCGCGAATGGCTCACTCGCTCTCACGCAATGGGCATCTCTTAACGATGACGACCTGCATAAAATGCTTCTTTCCTGCTATGGTGTTGGCGAAAAGGTGGCAAATTGTGTCGCATTGTTTGGGTATCACCGAATTGGTGCATTTCCGGTAGATGTGTGGATTGACCGGATCCAGAAAACATACTATAATGGGCATTTCCCGGTGGAAAAATATGAAGGTTTTGCAGGGATTATGCAGCAATATATGTTTTATTACGAGAGAAAAAAGCAGTAAAACAGGACGCGTGAACTGTAACACTTCACAAAATCTTTATAAAAAAGTTAGCACTCATCACTTGACAGTGCTAATAAAAGAGGGTATCATACGATTAGGCATGTAAAAATAAGAGGGTAGATGCCGCGTGCTCCAGAGACGCTGGAGCAGAATGTGAGGTGCTTATGGAAGTAGATGACAGGCCGAACAGGCCGAAAAAACCGATGCTGACCTATTGGGTCATTGCCATCATTGTGTTTTTGCTTTTGAATACATTTGTATTTCCGAACCTGTTCCGAAGACAGGTTGAGCAGACGGATTACAGTACATTTCTCCAGATGATTGAAGAGAAAAACATCGGAGAAGTCAGTGTAGAGGATACACAGATCACTTTTACAGACAAGAGTGGTGAGCATATTTACAAGACAGGAACTATGAATGATCCGGACTTAGTGAGCCGTCTGGAAGCAGCCGGAGCTAAATTTAGCAAGCCAATTGTTCAGCAGATGGGAATATTCGAATATATGCTGATCAGTTATATTGCTCCGATTGTGATTTTGTTTGTCGTATGGAGGCTGATCTCAAAGAAATTCCTGAACAAAATGGGCGATGGAGAGGGCATGATGACCTTCGGTATGGGCGGTCCAAAGAGCAATGCCAAGGTATATGTCAAATCTGTTGACGGTATCAAATTTAAGGACGTTGCAGGAGAGGAAGAGGCGAAGGAGCTTCTTCAGGAGATCGTTGATTTCCTTCACAATCCGCAGAAATACCGCGAGATCGGTGCGACAATGCCAAAGGGTGCTCTTCTTGTAGGCCCTCCTGGAACTGGTAAGACGATGCTTGCCAAGGCCGTAGCAGGCGAGGCAGATGTGCCATTCTTCTCCATTTCCGGTTCTGAGTTTGTCGAGATGTTCGTTGGTATGGGTGCTGCAAAGGTGCGTGATCTGTTCAAGCAGGCGAATGAAAAAGCACCGTGTATTGTCTTTATCGATGAGATCGATGCCGTTGGAAAGAAGCGAGAGAGCGGTCAGATCGGAGGCAACGACGAGCGTGAGCAGACGTTAAACCAGCTGCTTTCCGAGATGGATGGTTTCGATGGTTCCAAGGGCGTTGTTATCCTTGCTGCGACCAACCGTCCGGAATCACTCGATCCGGCACTTCTTCGTCCGGGCCGTTTCGACCGCCGTATTCCGGTTGAACTGCCAGATTTGAAGGGGCGTGAGGATATATTGAAGGTACATGCCGCAAAGATCAAGATTGCAGATAATGTCGATTTCAATGCGATTGCGCGTACCGCAGCAGGTGCATCCGGTGCCGAACTTGCCAATATCGTCAATGAGGCCGCACTTCGTGCAGTCCGTGACGGCAGAAAGTTTGCGACACAGACCGATTTGATGGAGAGTGTTGAAGTTGTAATTGCCGGTTATCAGAAGAAGAATCGCATTCTATCCACCAAAGAAAAGCTGATTGTTTCCTACCACGAGGTGGGACATGCGCTTGTAGCAGCATTACAGACAGATTCGGCTCCGGTGCAGAAGATTACGATTATTCCGCGTACATCCGGTGCGCTCGGCTTCACGATGCAGGTCGATGAGGGTGAGAAGTATCTGATGACAAAGACAGAGCTGGAAAATAAGATTGCTACCTTTACCGGAGGTCGTGTGGCAGAGGAGCTTGTGTTCGGCGATGTGACGACAGGTGCATCAAACGATATCGAGCAGGCAACAAAGCTGGCGCGATCCATTATTACCCGCTACGGTATGAGCGAGTTTGGTATGGTGGCGATGGAAAGTTTGAACAATGTTTATTTAGGCGGAGACACCAGTATGAGCTGTTCACAGGAGACGGCGACAAAAATCGACGAGCTTGTAGTAGCTTTAGTGCAGAAGCAGTACGAAAAGGCGAAGGAACTCTTGAGCAGTCATATGGATAAGCTTCATGAAATCTCCAAGTTCCTGTATGATCATGAGACGATCACAGGAGAAGAATTTATGGAGATTCTGAATCGGCAGCAGGTTGTGACACAGGATTAGGCACATATTTTGACACAGAATGAAGGAAATTGACCGAAGTTGAAAAAGAGGTTAGATTTACCATGCTATTCTTGATTAAAAAAATACAAAAAGTTAATAAAATGCTAATTTTATTCATTGTATTTATTTAAAAAATGCTGTAATATAGCTGTGTTGCCTTAGAAAAAATTATTGCCGTATGCTGCCGTATATGACGGAGAGTATCTAGAAAACATAGGAGCAGCTGTAAAGAGCAGAAGGTACGGTTGTCAAACTTAAGGTACAGAAAGGGATATCGCGATGCTAGAATTAACGAACACAGAACAAGTGATTATGAAATGTATCTGGGAAATTGGTGATAATGTATCTGTAGCAGACTTATTAGAGCGTCTGAAGACGGAGTATGGCAAAGAGTATGCGAGAACTACTATCAGCGTATTTATGTCCTATCTGCGTGACAAGGGGTATGTAACCTATGAGAAGAGAAGTCATGCATATGTCTACAAGCCATTGATCTCAGAGCAGGACTATCAGAAGGAATTGATGAAGCGTTATCAAAAGACTAGCTTTAGTGGTTCGGCAGTCGGTTTCGTGCGTGCGTATCTGGACAGTCAGGAATTGACCGTCACAGACCTTGAGTCGATTCGCATGCTGGTTGAAAAGAAGCTGCAGAAAGTTCAAGAAAATAATATATAAGATACGTATATTGTGATATATGTGATAAGATGGGATCGCCGCAAGGGGATCCCTTTTTTGTCTTTTTCTGGAAAAAACAAGTTTGCAAGGTGACATGTACCTTAAGATGTTTTTGACACTCCCCATGCCTAAAGGCAGGGGATTCTTGCTACCTGCCACTATATA
>CAVJTU010000033.1:0-31085 GCA_963652495.1 uncultured Oscillospiraceae bacterium | reverse complement strand
AATACTAGCCGCCTTATATCCCCATAGCTAAAGCAAGGGGCTTTACGGCGATATTTGGTAAGGTTCATTTCATAATTTCTTTCTTTTTTAAACACAATTTGCACACAGGCTTCTGATATTATGTAGACAGTTGAACAGAGGAAGCCAATAAGAACTTAAGTAAAGCAATACGAAAGTTCGATGCGCAAATTCATTAAGTGAATTTTTTAAATGGCTTCTGCATCTACTATCTGCCAATCGTTGGCAATTTACATATAGTTACACAAAAGTTGTACTCTTTTTCATTTTTTCATTGGAACCGAAGATGGTTCCCTCCCCTCCTTTTTTAGACCGCCCGAAAGGGCGGTCTTTTTTATGTATTTTTTTGTTGTGGAAAGATTGCTCTAATTGTGATACACTGAAACTATACCGATCACAAGGGAGGACACGCAGTATGGCGGATAACATAAGCAAGATCATTTCGACAAAAGCAAATACACTTTATGCAATGAAAAATCTGATCAAAAAGGCGCGCATCGAGGAAATGTATATCCTCAGGGTGGAAGATTTCTGGCGCAATAAAAATCAGGTTTGCACAGAGATTATGGAAAAGTTCGGCGGATGCCGGATCGTCGTGCGGAGTTCTTCCACGCAGGAAGACTGCATGAAGTCCTCGAATGCAGGACATTATAAGAGTATTCTTGATGTGGATTCTGCGAGCCGTGCGCAGATTGTAGAGTCGATTGAGGCTGTCATCCGGTCATACGAGAAGGATATCAAGGGAATTTCAGACGAGCAGGTGCTAATCCAGCGTCAGGCGATGGATGTGTGCATAAGTGGTGTCGTTTTTTCACGTGATTTAAAGGGAAAGCGTCCGTACTATCTGGTTAATTATGATGACCTGGGTTCTACAGACAGTGTTACGAGCGGCCGCGGCGGAAAAACGCTGTGGATTGCGCGAAATGTGTCGCTGTATCAGCTTGAAGAGCGTTGGCACAACCTGATCGCAGCAGTGGCAGAGGTGGAGAGCATCATAGAGGATATCCCGCTTGACATTGAGTTTGCGATTGACAGTCATAATCAGGTCATTCTGTTTCAGGTTCGTCCGCTTGCGGCAGGCTATCGCGAGGGCCGTTATATCGACGATTATTCTTTCTTCGCAAGAAAAGGACAGATTCGTCAGGAGTATGAGGAGCATCTTGACGCAATTACGGGCAAGCCGATGAAGCTGTCCGATATGGCATTCTGGAATCCGTCTGAGATCATCGGAAGCAATCCAAGAGCACTTGATTACTCACTGTATCGTGAGATTATCACGCATCACGCATGGAACGAAGGTATTCGTGAGCTGGGTTATCGCACATTCAACGAAGATTTGATGTATCAGGTTGGAAATAAGCCATATATTAACTTGACCTATTCTTATTATTCCCTGATCCCGGCGAGCATCCCGGAGCCGCTTGCGCTTCGTCTTGTTCAATATTATCAGACAAGGCTTGAAGAGGATCTTTCTGCGCATGATAAGATTGAGTTTGAGATTATTTTCAGCAGTTATGATTTTATGACCGAGGAAAATTCAAAGAGAATGCTTCGCTATGGATTTACAGAGGAGGAACGGCAGCTTCTTGTACACGAAGTAAAGAAACTGACAATTGATGCGGTAACACACCAGGAAGAAATTTTAAAAAATGATCTTGAAGCACTGAAGCGTCTTGAAAATCACCGCGAAGAGATCGAGAAGCTGCTTGTCGAGGATGTGTCAGTTGATAAACTTGTTGATGGGATTTTGACGCTCTTAAGGGAAATTCGCACGAATGGCACACCGCAGTTTGCGCGTCAGGCAAGACTGGCATTCATTGCAAGAGCATTTCTTCGTACCCTTGTCGATGCAGGCTATTACAGCAGTGAAAATGTGGACACCTTCATGCAGGGCATTTCCACGGTTTCGTCAGAATTTAATGATGATTTTGAGCGGTTTTCGCAGGGGTTGATCAGCAGAGAGGAGTTTAACTTTAAATATGGTCATCTGCGAAGCGGCACATATGACATTCGTTCCGACCGATACGATGCTATGAACTTCCGTCCGGCACCATCCCGTATCAAGAAGGACAAGACAAATATTCGCCGCGAGCTTGATATCAGCATCTTAACGCAGGCACTAGAAGATTCACAGCTTGATGTGACGGCAGAGCGTATGGCAAAGTTCTGGATCAGTGCAATTGAACAGCGCGAGTATTTTAAATTTGAATTTACTAAATCGCTCAGTATGGTCTTAGAATTGATCCGAAAGCTTGGCTCAATCCTTGAGATTCGCACGATGGATTTGTCATGGCTTTGCGTGGACGATTTTAAGCTGTATGAGCCTGGCTGCAATCCGGAAGAGTTAAAGAAGCTTTGGATGAAGCTGATCACAAAGCGCCGCAGACTCAATCACGACAGCCGTTTGATTCTTCTTCCTGAGGTGATTCTTTCCGGAGCAAGCGTTGATGTTATCCCGGTGTATGAGGCGCGCCCGAATTTTATTACGGCAAAGGTCGTTGAGGGCGAGGTTGTGCTGCTTGATGAGGAGCCGGATGCCGATATCACCGGAAAGATCGTAGTAGTGCCGAAAGCTGACCCTGGTTATGAATGGATTTTTACGAAGAATATCAAGGGTTTTATCACGAAATACGGAGGAGCAGCGTCTCATATGGCAATTCGCTGCGCAGAGTTTAACATTCCGGCGGCAATCGGCTGCGGTGAGAAGATTTATGATACCGTGTCTCAGTTAGATTATCTGGAGATGGACTGCCGAAATGGTCTGATCAAAGAAGGCATTCAGTATACGAATCTTCATGCACTCATTACGCAGCGTGAAGGCGTAAACGATTATGGCGATCCGACTGATATCTTAGAGGCTGGCTACGTAGAGTTCTATGAGTCCATCGGATTTATTCCGCGCCCGGTGGCAAACCATACGAAGAATTTTGAGCGTCTGTTTGATGAGAAGATTGATCTTTTGATTGTAGTCGGCGGCGGTGCGCTTGGTTCACAGTGGTATGACCGTCCGCATAATGAGAAGGAGCAGCCATACCGGGACAAGATGGAGGAGAAGCTGATTCACTATTGCGTCAACCATGGCATTCCGATCATTGGAACATGCCGCGGCATGCAGTATATGAACGTTCTCTTTGGAGGAAAGCTGGCATATCATCCGGATCTTCCGTGTCCGAGGGAGCGCGGTGAGGATCATAAGGTACGTCTGTTAAAAGAAAATCGAAATATTTATGTCAATAATTATCATAAGGATGTGATCTTTGAGGATGCACTTGCAGACTGCTTTGAGCCGCTTGCAATCGACGAGGATAACCATACAATCGAGGCATATCAGTCCGAATCCATGAAGATTCTGGGTGTTCAGTGGCATCCGGAGCGTAAGTTTGGGCATGCAGATGGCATTGATGAGACGCGCCGACTGGTGAGAGACTTTATCTCGAAATTTATCCATTAAAGTTGTGATCGTTTATGCGGGGCATTTTGGTGTCTGCCGCGCAGTAATAGAAAAACTCTCCGAAAGACATTTGATAAAAGAATGTTTTCCGGAGAGTTTTTTTACTGAATCAAGTATGTCCTAGTGGGGACTTGCATTGTAAAGCAGCTATCGCTGCAGAGCTATGCAGCGATAGCTGCGAATATCCGCTTGACTTTTGGTTAATTCTGTGTTTCTTCAGAAGCAGCAGCTTTCGCCTTTGCAGCCAACTGAAAGCGATGCTTTTCAAGGATGTGGTTGATTCTGTCGGTCGGATTTAATAACTCATGAATGGATACATTGTGGTTCAGATGATCAATCAGAAGCGCAATGTACTTGCTGAGGTCAACATTTACATAATAAGGACGGGACAAAAGTTCTGGTCTTTGGTATACCAGATTAGTGGTCAGGATATGGTCAATGATACCCTGCTCATATGCAGCATCAAACTTTGCCAGTCCGTTTGTAAACAGACCAAAGGTAGCAGCGGCGTAAACCTTGCGGGCCTTGCGGCGCTTTAATTCGCGTGCAACGTCCAGAATGCTGTCACCGGAGGAGATCATGTCGTCGATAATGATGACATCCTTTCCCTCTACGTTGGTTCCAAGGAACTCGTGTGCAACGATAGGATTCTTTCCGTCTACGATGCGGGTATAGTCGCGGCGCTTATAGAACATACCCATATCAACACCAAGGTAGTTGGTCAGCTGAATAGCACGTCCCATACCACCTTCATCCGGGCTGATGACCATCAGGTGATCATTGTCAACCTGAAGATCCGGTTCTACGCGAAGGAGTGCTTTGATAAATTGGTATACGCACGGAACGCTCTCAAATCCGTCGCGCGGGATTGCATTCTGAACACGGGCATCATGAGCATCAAAGGTGATGATGTTGGATACACCCATCTTTGTAAGCTCCTGAAGTGCCATAGCGCAGTCAAGAGACTCACGGGAAGTACGTTTGTGCTGGCGGCTCTCATAAAGGAATGGCATAATGACATTGATGCGGCGGGCCTTACCCTCTACTGCGGCAATGATACGTTTCAGATCCTGATAATGATCATCTGGTGACATGTGATTTACATATCCGCACAGAGAGTACGTCTGGCTATAGTTGCATACATCCAACATAATGTACAGATCGCAGCCACGGACGGACTCTTCGATAACGCCCTTTGCTTCACCGGAGCCGAATCGCGGTGTTTTTGCCTTGATGATGTAGCTTTCCTTGCTGTATTCGGAAAAGTGAAGTGCAGCAGACTCTTCATGGCTTCTTTCAGAGCGCCACTCTGTCAGGTAGTTATTTACTTTCTGCCCAAGTGTAGCACAGCTCTCAAGCGGGATAAGACCCAGTGTTCCGACTGGTATCGTGTTCAGATTATTTTCGTTTGGCATGATGACCTCCATGATAGTGAGACGCAGCTTACCTGCGTACAAAAATACGAACCTCAAATAATCATAGCATGAAGCCGTGGAAGATTCAAGCTTTACGTCGAAAAGGATAAAAAAGAAAATTGTGTAAAATCATGTAAAAATTTGTGCAATATGACCCCAAGGTTTCAAAGTCAGAAGCGAATCATGCTTGCATGATAGAGATTCTGACCTTGAAACCTGCCAAAAACATGAGGATGGAGCGATTTACGAAGGAAATCAGCGAATCCGAATGTTTTTAGGATTGCGAGAGTTGCAAAGCAACGGAGCAATCCGTTGGGGTCATGAGAGAAAAAAACAAAGTCAGAAGCGAATCATGCTTGCATGATAGAGATTCTGACCTTGAAACCTGCCAAAAACATGAGGATGGAGCGATTTACGAAGGAAATCAGCGAATCCGAATGTTTTTAGGATTGCGAGAGTTGCAAAGCAACGGAGCAATCCGTTGGGGTCATGAGAGAAAAAAACAAAGTCAGAAGCGAATCATGCTTGCATGATAGAGATTCTGACCTTGAAACCTGCCAAAAACATGAGGATGGAGCGATTTACGAAGGAAATCAGCGAATCCGTTGGGGTCATGATCGGAGTATCATGAATTCCTCAAATCATCTCCAAAAATGGGAATTGCCGTATATTGTCCCATCAGGCGTGAGGAGATGCGCTCCGTATACGTATTTTGAAGCTGATCCGGACTTAAATTTGTCGAGATGATTGTCGTCTTCTTCGCCAGATCGCGTGAATTGATCACATGAAAAAGCTGACTGATTACAAATGGTGTTAAATTTTCCGTTCCCAGATCGTCAATGATTAGCAGACTGCAAGTAAGCGCATAAGAATCATTGTCATTTGAATCATCGTTCGTATTTGAATGAAATCTCTGCATCGCTGATTCAAAAAATTCCGGTGCTGTCATATACAGAACAGAAAAGCCGCGATCCAGCACAACTTTTGCGATGCAGTTGCAAAGAAATGTTTTGCCGACACCCGGATTTCCGAAAATTAAAAGGCTTGGGCTGCCATCCTCAAACTGACGGGCATATTTTTCGTAAATCAGGCGAAGACGCTGCATATGGGTACGGTTGCTCATGCCGCCAAGCAGTGGATTAGGCGCATCGGAATAGCGGTTGATATCAAATGTGCTGAAGTTTTCTTTTTCAAGGCGGTCACGAATGCCAGACTGCTCGTAGAGTAAGCTGATACCGGCCTGTTCAAAGCAGTGACATTTGCGGTTGCCGTCCAGATAACCGGTGTCTTTGCAGTCCGGGCAGCTGTATTTGGGCTGGAGATCTTTGAGCGTGTAGTGGAGCGATGCCAAAAGAGCAGTGCGCTCCTTACGCAGGGCATCAATAGAAGCCTGCGCCTTCCCCGCTTCCTGTGCATTTCCTGTAATCTTCGCCTTTGCAAGAGAAGCACTCGCAGTCGGAAGCTGCTGTGAAATCTCAAGAAGTCTTGGACATTTTGCATAAATATGGCGGAGACGTTCTTCCATTTCATGCTGGTGTTGAAAACGGGTGCGGCTGTAGCGGCGCATCAGTTCATTGTATTGTGAATTAGTCAGAGCCATAATTTATAAATCCTTTCCATTTGTGTCTATTTTTGTACATCAATTGATTATCAAAGGGGGCAAAATGCCTTTTGACCCAAACATCATTACATTGTTATTTTTTCGGATCCTGACTGTATTGCCTCAAAATCTTCTCCATGTAGTTGTTATTCTGGCGTTCCGTAAAATTGCGGAACTGCTGTGTACCCTTTGCAACAGAAGCGTTTGTATGATTTGAAACAGCGCGGTTTGTACTGTTTCGCTTGGTGGAGTTTTTGGATTTCTGATCCTGATCACGTTTTTGCTCGGAAGCTTTTGCATCTTCGAGCGTCTTTACATGATCTTCCTTCCATCGTTTAAGAATACTCTCTGTAAAATTTACGCTTGGCCGCTGACATTTTAGCATCGTGATATCACAGGCATAGGAAAAAATGTCCGTAGAAAATCCATAGTCACGAATCCATTGGTTGATATAATTCAGCTGTGACGGCGAGGGTGCCTGATTGTACAGACCATATGCTCTCATAACTGCATAGACAGTATCGTTGTGCACCTGATTGTACTCGCGGATGGCATCGAGTGTGTGAAGACCTTTGCGGTGCCAGGACTGTGCCACGGAATCAATGAATTTCATGCTCAGCTTGCCCTTGCAATGATTGGCACAGTAATCGACCAGGTAATCAATCACATCAGGAGAGCGATTAAACTGCAGGTACCAGTAGCCGAAGGACTCTGTGTCAGAATAGGTAAGCGGGCGCGAGAAATACTGCGACCATGCCGACATATACATGTTAAATTCCGGGTCATTTTCCAGAAGAATCTGTTCCTCCTGAGAAAGATGGATCGGCAGCATCGAACCCGAAATGGCAGTGTTTGAAACAGCAGTTGTCTGTGCAGATACAGAGTCGGACTGTGTGTCGGCGGCATTTACCTTACTGTTAGAGGAGGTACCTGTGCCGGAAGCCATTTTGCCGGCTGCCATTGCCGTATTGCTGCCTCCCTGCGTGCCTGTTGTGGAAAAGTCCATTGCACCGGCAGTCTTTGGTGAATTGGAAGCCGGTGTGTCGGTAGAATTTGCGGGCGCAGAAAGAACAGATTGTGTGTCGAAGCTCTGCACTGTCATCTGCGATGCAGCCGGCATATCGGCAGCTGTTTTATCAGCAGAGTTCTGTATCGGCGGATCTGTAAAAGCTACGCCTGACAGCACATGCTCTGAGGTAAAGCTAAGGCGTAGAAGTCCTGCTTTCTCCCAGTAGCTAAGAGAACGCAAAACCTCGCGCTCTGAAATTTCAAGACAATCACCGATCGAAGCACTGCTTATGCCGGAAGCCGATGTTGAGATCGCACGCAGCAAATATAGGTAGACCTTTACATCCGTACCGGAGGCGGCAGGAAGAAAACGGTCTATAAAATAGCCGGGAACAACAAGTGTGTCTATGCTGAGCCGGTTCTCCAGTAAAAGAAAGGACATAAAAACCTCCAAAATTGTTGCCATGTACAAAAGTATTTTATATACTGTTGGAATATATCACATGTAATATTGATAGAGAGAAGTATAGCACAAGATGCCTTTTTTGAAAAGCCACCCTGAAAAGAACAGGGGATATGCAAAGTTTTTTGGGGATAATGTGGATAACTCAGAAAAGAGAGAATAAGAATGCAGGGAAATGGCGGAAATAAGCCATTTTTTGAAGCTGAAAAAAGAAAAAATTATCCCCAAAGTTATCCACAGGGGGGTCTGAGGATAATTTGGGGATAATGTGGATAACTCGGTCAGGACTTACTTTGAAATGAGGTTTTCTCCGATTTTTACTACATCTCCGGCACCCATAGTTATCACCAAATCGCCGGGGATAGCATTTTTTAAAATAAATTTTTCAATTTCCTCAAAAGTGTCCAGATAGTAGGCATCTGTGCCTGCCTGCGCCAGCAAAACGCGAATATTGTCAGAGCTGATGCCCAAATCATCGGTCTCTCTTGCCGGGTAGATCTTTGCCAAAACGACCTCATCGGCTAAGGACAGTGCCTTTGCAAAATCAGCTAGCAAAGCCTTTGTTCTTGTGTAAGTATGCGGCTGGAAGATACACCAGATCTTCTTATGCGGATACTTCTTTGCTGCAGTCAGTGTCGCGGTAATTTCCTGCGGATGATGTGCATAATCATCAATGATGGTGATGCCATTTACTACACCCTTTTTCTCAAAACGTCTCTGCGTACCATGGAAATTTAAGAGACCTGATGCGATCTGGTCCATTGTAAGACCAAGCTTGCGGCACAGGGCAACAGCGGCAAGTGCGTTGTAAACGTTATGCTCGCCCGGAACGCTTAACTGAATGTGCCCCAGTACAGTACCATGTGTATCTGTGACATCAAAAGAAGCCTGCGCCAGCTCATTGTATGCGATATTGGCAGCGCGGTAATCGCAGGACTCTCCGTGTCCGACGGTGATGACTTCGCACTTTAGCCCACTGGTCAGTTCGGACAAGTCGCGGATATCACCATTAATGACAAGCACGCCGTTCTCTGGCAGCTTCTCCATAAACAGGCGGAAGGAGTGACGGATATCCTCAATATCCTTAAAGAAGTCGAGATGGTCTGCTTCTATATTAAGGATGACTTCCATCGTCGGATAGAAGGAAAGAAAGCTGTTTGTGTACTCGCATGCCTCTGTGACAAAAAGATCAGAACCGCCTACGCGGATGTTGCCGCCGATCGTCGGAAGGATCCCGCCGACAGAGATCGTTGGGTCGGTACCGGCTGCCAGAAGAATCTCCGTTATCATAGAGGTCGTGGTTGTCTTACCATGGGTACCGGCAATGTTTATTGCAACCCTGTAGTTTCGCATCAACTGTCCGAGAAGCTCTGCTCTTGTAAGCAGCGGAATGCCGCGTGCTGCTGCATCCACAATTTCCGGGTGACTGGCATGGATGGCAGCAGTGTAAACAACGACATCCGTTTCCTCTGGAATGTGGGAGACAGACTGGTCGTAGAAGATCGCAGCACCCAGTGAAGACAGATGATCCGTCAGTGGAGATTCCTTGGAATCGGAACCGCTCACCGTAAAGCCCTCCTTCATCAAAACCTCAGCGAGTCCGCTCATACTGATACCGCCGATGCCGATAAAATAAATGTGGCAGGGTTTTTCAAAATTAATATGATACATGGTAATCTAATCCTCCGAATAATCAAATGAGTGAATAACTATCGCAATTCTCTAAAGTGTTGCATCAAAATGATGTTTGATACCAGATTGCTACATGCTTTGCACTCTCGCAATCTTCAAAAACATTCGTAATCTTGATCATGTTTTTGGCGGGTCAAGAGGTCAAAAATCCTCTTGCAAGCAAGCTTGTATCGGCTTTCTGACCTTTTGACCCTGGTATCATCAAAATCAATTCATCCCTTTACTGAATTGTCATAGCGAGATAAAGAAACAAAAATGAATAGTTATCTTAATTTAAGTATACTCGATTTTGAGGGATTGTAAAGCGCAAATGTTGCAGTCGGTTATCAGAAGGTTTTGGTTTGCGTGAAGCTTTGCTTTGGTCACAAACGGGTGTCCGTTCTGCCATGCTGAACTGTAGTGGCGAAAAATGGACAAAATGATCGAAAACATGTAAAGACAATGAAAAGTAATCTAAATAAGGTGTAATAAATAATTAAAAATGCATAAAAATTTTTTGATAAATTGTTCACATTTTGAAAGATATGTGCTATAATGACGACAAGTACTACATGGTTACAGTTCACAAACTGAACAGGGAATACGCATTGTTTGACGGGTGAACTAGTAATACAACATAGACAAAGGGGTGATTTTGTGGTTAGAAAGGAAATGATCGCCATGTTATTGGCGGGCGGACAGGGAAGCCGCCTTGGAGTTTTGACTTCTGAAGTAGCGAAGCCGGCTGTATCCTTCGGCGGGAAATACAGCATTATTGACTTCCCATTGAGTAACTGCATTAATTCAGGGGTGGATACAGTTGGTGTAATGACGCAGTATCAGCCGCTTCGCTTGAATACCCACATCGGCATTGGTATTCCGTGGGATCTTGACCGCAACTATGGCGGTGTGACGATTCTTTCACCATATGAAGCGACAGGAAACAGTGACTGGTATACAGGAACTGCAAATGCGATTTATCAGAACATCCGCTACATCGACAGTTTTAATCCGGAGTATGTATTGATTCTGGGCGGTGATCATATCTATAAGATGGATTATCAGGTAATGCTCGATTATCATAAAGCAAACAATGCAGACGTTACGATGGCAGCTATGCCGGTTCCGATTGAGGAGGCGAGCCGTTTCGGTGTCCTCATTACAGACGATACAGGCCGCATTGTAGATTTTGAAGAGAAGCCTGCGCACCCGAGAAGCAACCTTGCTTCCATGGGTATTTACATATTTACATGGTCGGTGCTTCGTGAAGCATTGATTACAAATAAGGATATTCCGAACTGTGACTTTGGTATGCATGTCATTCCATATTGCCATAAGCGCGGAGATCGTGTATTCTGCTACGAGTTCAATGGCTATTGGAAGGATGTTGGAACACTTCATTCCTACTGGGAAGCAAACATGGAACTCATTGATATTGTTCCTGTCTTTAATTTATATGAAGAGTTCTGGAAGATATATACCAAGTCAGACAACCAACCGCCGCAATATATCGCAGATTCCGCGCAGATTGAGCGCTGCATCATAGGCGATGGCTCTGAATTGTACGGCAAAGTGAGAAATTGTGTCATAGGACCTGACGTTACCATTGAGGAGGGCGCAGAGGTTTATGATTCCATTCTGATGCAGGGTACTGTAGTAAAGAAGGGAACCAAGATCTATAAGTCTATCATTGCGCAGGATGTAACAATTGGAGAGAATTGTACGATTGGTGTCGGAGAGTATGCAGACAGCCAGTATAATAAGAAAGTATACTGCTGCGATCTTGTCACCGTTGCAGAAGGCTCCGAGATTCCGGACGGCGTTACTATTGGAAAGAATGTAGCGATTGCCGGAAAGACCGTTAGCGAAGATTATCCGGATGGAAATCTTGTAAGCGGCGGATACATCATCAAGGGAGGCGAGGAAGAATGAAAGCGATTGGTATAATTTTAGCTGGCGGAAACAACAAGAGGATGAAGGAGCTGTCATATAATCGTGCGATCGCTGCTATGCCGATGGTAGGAACATACCGCAGCATTGATTTCGCGCTCAGCAATATGTCAAACTCCCGTATTCAGAAAGTAGCTGTTTTAACACAGTACAACACCGTATCACTGAATGAGCACTTAAACTCTTCAAAGTGGTGGGATTTTGGAAGAAAGCAGGGCGGTTTATATGTATTCACCCCTACTATAACCGCTGAAAATAGCAACTGGTATCGGGGTACAGCCGATGCCCTGTATCAGAACCTGCATTTCCTCAAGAGAAGCCATGAGCCATATGTGGTTCTGGCTTCTGGCGATGGAATCTATAAGCTGGATTATAATAAGGTTCTGGAATATCATATTCAAAAGCGTGCGGATATCACAGTTGTCTGCAAGCAGATGCCGGAAGGTGAGGATTTAAGCCGTTTCGGACAGGTAAGGACGGATGATGACGGAAGGATCCGCGACTACGAGGAGAAGCCGGTTGTAGAGGCCTCCAGAAATGTATCATGCGGTATTTATGTTATCAGAAGACGTCTGCTGATCGAATTGATTGAGCGTGCGGCAGAGGAAGACCGATACGATCTTGTAAAGGATATCTTGATCCGTTACAAGGATATCAGGAGAGTCTACGCATATCAGATTGATACGTATTGGAACAATATTTCTTCTGTTGATGCTTATTATAAGACGAACATGGACTTCTTAAAGAGAGATGTGCGCAGCTATTTCTTCAAGGAAGGAAGCAGTGTATTCACGAAGGTGGATGATCTGCCGCCGGCAAAGTACAATCCGGGTGCCAATATTTCAAACAGCCTGATTGCATGTGGAAGTATTGTAAATGGTACCGTTGAAAATTCTGTCATCTTTAAGAAAGCATATATCGGAAACAATACAGTAATCAAAAACTCCATCATTATGAACGATGTTTATATCGGTGACAACGCAGTGATCGAAAATTGCATTGTTGAGAGCAGGGGAACTATTGAAGCAAATGCCTGCTACAAGGCAGAACCTGGTGATATCCGCATCGTTGTGGAAAAGAATGAGAGATTTATCATTTGATAATACCAGAAGATCAAAGTCAGAAGCGGATTGTCAAATGTCTATGTGTCTTGCGCGCAAGTAAGAAGTCTGACAGCACTTTCAGAATTAATCAGTGAATTGAATGTTTTGAAGGCTGCATAGCTGCAGCATGGCAGAGCGATCCGCGGGTAGTATCAACGTGTATAATAAGTAAAAAAGAATAAAGAAAAACAGCCGCACAAAGGCGTGCGGAGGACGGAAAGGCAATAGTGGGATGGAAATTACAGATGTGAGAGTGCGTAAGGTCGCACTGGATGGCAAGATGAGAGCGATCGTCTCTATTACACTGGACAATGAATTTGTGGTTCACGATATCAAGGTGATCGAAGGGGAAAAGGGAGTATTTGTTGCGATGCCAAGCCGTAAGTCGGCAACAGGAGAATATCGTGATATCGCGCATCCCATCAACTCGGAGACAAGAGATTATGTTCAAAAGATTATTCTTGAGAAATACGAGGAGGCATTGAAAGAAGCATAAGATCCTGACCGAGGCTTTGTTGGATGGATAGATATATGGATTGCAAAGTCAAAAGCTAAGTTAATAATTAAGAATGTGGTAATAACGTGTGAAAGACTGCCTTTGGGCAGTCTTTTCTGCTCTTGCAATTATTCTTTGCATTCGGTATAATGTGGCTAAGAAAGATGCAAAGAGCATTGAAAGAAAGGGTATAATACAGAAAGGAAGGTATCTATGAAAAGAAAAGCAACAGTAGCGGCATTAGCGGCATCATTGATGGTGGGAGCAATGCCAATTGTCACGAATGCAGGCCCGGTGCAGATCGTGTCAACAAGCATCACCGAGCAATCTGCTTCAGGCTACCGCGTAAATGTCACATTTTCTGCGGATGCAGGTGTCAGCCGTGTTATGATGCCGACGTGGACAGCAGCAAATGGACAGGATGATCTGGTGTGGCATCAGGCAACAGTAAGTGGAAATACAGCAACGTTTTATGTGCCGGTAAGTGCTCATAATGGCGAGAGCGGAGCGTATATTACGCATATTTATGTGTATGATAAGCAGGGTAAGTTTGCCTTATGGGGCGAAAATGTGACTGTTCCGGCATCATCAGCCTCATCGGCAAGTCCGTCGGTAGGAGATGTATCGATAACGGAAGTAAGCTCATCAGGATATCGTGTTACAGCGAAGCTGAATGCACCGGCAGGAGTGAGCAAGGTACTTATGCCAACGTGGACAAACGCAAACGGACAGGATGATCTGATATGGCATCAGGCAAGCGTGAGTGGAGACACAGCGACCTTTTATGTGCCGGCAAGTGCACATAAGGGAGAGAGCGGAGCGTACACGACCCACATTTATCTGTATGACAGTACAGGAAAGCTTGCCCCGTTAAAGGGAGTGGATGTGACTGTTCCGGCAGGAACGGTAAATCCGTCAACCCCATCGTCAAGTCTGTCGGTAGGAGATGTATCAATAACGGAAGTAAGTTCATCAGGATATCGCATTACAGCAAAGCTGAATGCACCGGCAGGAGTGAGCAAGGTACTTGTGCCAACGTGGACAAACGCAAACGGACAGGATGATCTGATATGGCATCAGGCAAGCGTGAGTGGAGACACAGCGACCTTTTATGTGCCGGCAAGTGCACATAAGGGAGAGAGCGGAGCGTACACGACCCACATTTATCTGTATGACAGTACAGGAAAGCTTGCCCCGTTAAAGGGAGTGGATGTGACTGTTCCGGCAGGAACGGTAAGTCCGTCAACACCATCGGCAAGCCTGTCAGTAGGAGATGTATCAATAACGGAAGTAAGTTCATCAGGATATCGTGTTACAGCGAAGCTGAATGCACCGGCAGGAGTGAGCAAAGTACTTATGCCAACGTGGACAAATGCAAACGGACAGGATGATCTGATATGGCATCAGGCAAGCGTGAGTGGAGACACAGCGACCTTTTATGTGCCGGCAAGTGCGCATAAAGGCGAGAGTGGAGTGTACACGACCCACATTTATCTGTATGACAGCACAGGAAAGCTTGCGCCGCTAAAGGGAGTGGATGTGACTGTTCCGGCAGGAAGTAATTCAGGCAACTCAGGCAATTCGGGTGATACTGGCGTGCTGGCGCTTGAAATTCCATATGTGACGGAGTTGTCTGCGAATGGTTTCCGTGTGACGATTCGGTTTAATGCACCGTCAGGTTATAAAAGGATTGCAACCGCTGTGTGGACATCAGCAAACGGACAGGATGATCTCGTATGGCATGACATGACAGTATCCGGAAATACAGCAACTTGCTACGTTCCGGTCAGTGAACATAAAAATGAGCATGGTTCCTACATCGTGAATGCATATGTATTTGAGACAGACACCGATTATGTGCTTCAGGGAATGACGGTTCCTGTTCCGTAAAAATACAACGGGGCGGGTCAGCCGTTCAAAACAAATTCAGAAGGAAAAGGAAGAATAGATGGCAAAAAAACAACGCAGCTGGGAAGAATATCACAAAAAGAAAATGAAAAAAGGCAGATCGAGTGCGCCGATTATTATTCTTCTGGTGCTGCTTGTAATTGCCTGCGTGGGCCTTGGAGTCGTGGCATGGGTGTGCCTGCGCCCGGTAACACTGCCGCATGTGTCCGCTGATCAGGTCGCCCAGACAAAAGAAAAACAGGAGTACGAGACATGGAAGGCGACCGAGGCAGCGGCAGATGGCGCTCTTGTGCAAAGCGATGACCCTGTTGTTCAGGCCGCCAACTTAAAAGCAATGCAATACGACTATGATGGTGCGATTGCGCAGATCCAGTCTGTTCCGGGTTATGCCGACAACGAGACCTATATCAATTGTATTAAAAGCTACGAAAACTTAAAGTCTCAGGCAGTACAGTGGACCGATTATGACAAGATCACACATGTCTTTTTCCATATTTTGGTTGCAGACAGTGAACTTGCATTTGACAGCTACAAGAGCAGCGATTACAATCAGGTAATGACCACGATCGAGGAATTTAAGGATATCATGCAGTCTATGTATGACAAAGGCTACGTGCTGATCAGTCTGCATAAGATTGCCAAGATGGAGACACAGCCGGACGGCACCGAGCAGATGGTGCAACAGCCAATTTATCTTCCGCGTGGAAAAAAGCCATTTGTATTGTCTGAGGATGATGTGTGCTACTACGAGTACATGACAGGAACAGGCTTTGCGACAAAGCTGTGTCTCGATGAAAATGGTAAAGTTGTAAATGAATATGTAGAGCGAGATGGAAGCGTATCCTATGGCTCTTATGATGTGCTGACCGTTCTTGAGGATTTCATTGATGAGCACCCGGACTTTTCCTATCAGGGGTCCAAAGGCATTCTTGCATTTACCGGGTACGATGGCATTTTAGGATATCGTACAAGTGATTTCTGGTATAATGATAATTGCGACTATTACGTTTCTACTCCGGCAAACGACAAAGAAAAGCGCGAGGATCATACCACGCCAAATTTAAATATCGAGCAGGACAAGCAGACTGCGCGCGAAGTCGCTCAGGCCATTCGCGATCTGGGATGGGAGCTTGCCAGCCACAGCTGGGGTCATTTGAACATGACAAGCACCAGCTACGAGCATCTTGTATGGGATACCGATATGTGGGAGCGTGAGGTCGAATCCATCATAGGAGAGACCGATATCATTCTGTATCCGCTCGGTGCTGATGTAGGAGACTGGAGACCATCCCAGTACACCTTTGAAAATGAGAAATTCAAAAAACTCTGGGATGCAGGCTTTCGCTATTTTTGCAACGTTGACAGTACACAGTATTGGCTTCAGTATGGCTCCAACTACATGCGTCAGGGCCGCCGCAACATGGATGGGCAGATGATGTTTAAGCAGATGGTCTACCCGGAAAAGATATTGACCAGCGATTTGTTTGATGTGTATGATGTATTTGATCGTAACCGTCCGCTTCCGGTAAGCGGTGTCACACTGCCGGACGGTTTCGATTTGCAGGCACTTGCTGATTCGCTGGGGATGAGTGATCGCCTGACAAACTAAGCTGTCGTAAAGGGTGGTCGGTGACGTCCGCGAGAAGAACATAGATAAAAACAGAGGAGAGAGAAACATGTATATCATAGCAGGCTTGGGTAATCCAACCGCACAGTACAAAGGAACAAGACATAATGTCGGTTTTGAGGTAATCGACTGTCTTGCCGATAAATATAATATCGATGTAACCACAAAGAAGTTCAAAGGCTTGATCGGGATCGGCGTCATTGAGGGACAAAAGGTCGTTCTCGTAAAGCCGCAGACATTTATGAATTTAAGCGGCGAGTGCCTTTGCGAAGTCATGAATTATTATAAGACGGATATTTCTGAACTGATTGTCGTGTACGATGATATTAACTTAGAGCCGGGGCAGCTTCGTGTGCGCGGCAAAGGAAGCGCAGGTGGTCACAATGGCATGAAAAATATTATCCTGCATTGCAATTCTCAGGACTTTCCGAGAGTGCGCGTAGGTATAGGAGCCAAACCGCCCAGAATGGATCTTGCCGACTTTGTACTCAGCCATTTTCAGGGCGAGGAAAAGCAGGCAATGGAGGAAGGCTACAGGGATGCAGCTGATGCAGTCTGCTCATTAATGAATGATGGACTTGAAGCAACCATGAACCATTATAACCAGAAAAAGAGTAAATAAGCTGTCAGCGGCGTTCGGGAAGAAAGAAGAATCATTATAAGGAGGGTCAATCGTGGGTATTTTTGCAAATCCGCTGACAGATCTGCAGGAGTATGAGGATTTTGCACGGGATTTTCTGAAAGGAACCGATCCGGCAGGCATGACGGGCTGCATCGACTCCGAGAAGGTGCATCTGATGAGCACCTTTCTAGGCCGGAATAGGGTGCAGCTTGTTGTGACGTACAACGAACAGCGTGCAAGGGAAATTGAAGAGGATTATAAATTATTTTGCAGTCAGGTTTATGTGATTCCACCGCGTGACCTGATCTTTTTTAATGCAGATCTGCAGGGGAAAGCGATCATCGCAGAGCGCATGAAAGCATTTAAGGCATTGTATCAAAATGAGGCAGAAGTCATCATCACGACAATAGATGCGTTAATGAGCGTTGTCATGCCGTTTGAGCAGCTGATGGGAAACGTAATCGAACTAAAAGAAGGCGGCGAACTCGACTTAGAAAAGCTAAAGACCGACCTGACTGTAATGGGCTACGAACGTGTCGGACGTGTGGAGGAGCCGGGGCAGTTTACCATTCATGGGGGGATTGCCGATGTCTATCCGCTGACATCGGATGTTCCGGTGCGAATTGAGCTGTGGGGCGATGAGATTGATACGATTCGCCAGTTTGAGCCACAAAGCCAGCGTTCCATGGACCAGATTGAGAAAGTCCTGATCTTCCCGGCAGCAGAGGTCATTGCGGACAGTGCGGTACGTATGCGTGCTGCAAAAGCCATTCAAAAAGAACTTGAAGTACAGGTCGATGTCTTTAAAAAAGCAAAGGAAGGCGATAAGGCGAAGCGACTTCGTGAAGAGACAAACCGAATGCTCGAAGTGCTCACTGAGGATGTGGTTTTAGAGGCACCAGACAGCTTTATACGATATTTTTATCCGAGAGCCGGAGCACTTTTTGATTACTTTGACGAGAAAAAAACACTTGTCTTTCTTGATGAACCTATGCGCTTAACCGAGCGCGGTGATGGCGTGCAGGCTGAGTTTGAGGAGAGCATGAAAAATCGGCTCGAACAGGGATATCTCCTGCCGGGTCAGACAAATCTTTTAACACCAGTCAGGCATGTGCTTGCCACATTTGAGCATGGTCAGGTTGCTGCGCTGTCCGCACTTGACAGCCGAATGAGCGATTTTACTGTGGTGAACAGCTACGCAATCAACGTTCAGAACATGAACACCTACCGTGAAGGCTTTGAACTTTTAATCAAAGATCTGATCAGATGGAAAAAAGAAAAGTATCGCATCGTGCTTTTGTGTCCGTCACGTACCCGCGGAAATCGCATCGTCAGTCAGCTGATCGAGTACGGCTTACTGGCCTATTACAGCGAGGAAGAGGAGAAACAGATAAATCCCGGCGAGATCATGGTCACGTACGGGAATCTGCACAGGGGATTCTTATATCCGATGTTAAAATTTGCTGTCATCACAGAGAGCGACATCTTTGGTGTCAGGAAAAAGAAAAAAGAAAAGAAAAATCGCTATCAGGGACAGCGAATCAGCGATTTTGCGCAGCTAAAGCCGGGTGACTATGTCGTTCATGAAAATTATGGACTGGGTATTTATCGCGGAACAGAACGTCAGGTTGTGGATAAGGTGACAAAAGATTATATCAAGATCGAGTATGGTGACGGCGGAAAGCTGTATTTTCCTGTCACGCAGCTTCACATGATTCAAAAGTATGCCGACGCGGAGTCTAAACCGCCCAAACTTAATAAGCTGAATGGACAGGAGTGGACGAAGACAAAAAGCCGTGTGCAGAAGGCTGTCACGAACATCGCAAAGGAGCTTGTTGAACTGTATGCGGCGCGCCAGAACGGTCACGGCTACCGGTACGGGCCGGATACCGTATGGCAGAAAGAATTTGAAGAACTTGTTCCATTCGAGGAGACGGCAGATCAGCTTGCTGCGATTGATGCGACAAAGGCAGATATGGAAAGCACGAAGATCATGGACCGACTCGTCTGTGGCGATGTCGGATACGGTAAGACCGAGGTGGCCATCCGCGCTGCATTTAAGGCGGTGCAGGACAGCAAGCAGGTCGTTTTCCTTGTGCCGACTACAATTCTTGCCCAACAGCATTACAATACATTTGTCGAGCGAATGAAGGATTATCCGGTAAAAATCGAGCTACTTTCACGTTTTCGCACATCTGCGCAGATCAAGGCATCACTTGACCGTGTAAAGAAAGGACTGGCTGATATCGTAATCGGAACGCACCGCGTCCTCTCAAAGGATGTTGTCTTTAAAGATCTCGGTCTTTTGATCATCGACGAGGAGCAGCGTTTTGGTGTCACTCATAAAGAAAAGATCAAACAGTTAAAGAAGGATGTCGATGTTCTGACGCTTACGGCAACGCCGATTCCGCGAACACTTCATATGAGCATGATCGGTGTGCGTGACATGAGCGTGCTCGAAGAGGCACCGTATGAAAGACGTCCGATTCAGACTTACGTGATGGAGATGAACTGGGAGATGGTGCGCGAGGCAATGAACCGTGAGCTTGCCCGTGATGGACAGGTCTACTACGTATACAACAGAGTAAAGGATATTGACCAGGTCACCGCGCAGATCGCAAAGCTTGTGCCGGACGCAACTGTCGCATTCGCACACGGTCAAATGTCCGAGCGTCACCTTGAACAGATCATGATGGACTTTGTAAACGGTGATATTGATGTACTTGTCTCTACGACGATCATTGAGACTGGACTGAATATTCCAAATGTCAACACGATCATCATACACGATTCAGACCGCTATGGACTCGCACAGCTTTATCAGCTCAGAGGCCGTGTCGGACGTTCAAACCGCACGTCATTCGCCTTTATCATGTACCAGCGCAACAAGATCTTAAAAGAGGATGCTGAGAAGCGCCTTCAAGCGATTCGCGAGTATACGGATCTTGGCTCCGGTATCAAGATTGCGATGCGTGATCTTGAGATTCGCGGTGCCGGAAATCTGCTCGGCAGTGAGCAGCACGGTCACATGGAGGCTGTTGGTTACGACTTGTATTGTAAGATGTTAAATATGGCAGTCAAGAAGGAAAAAGGCGAGTTGGAGATGGAGGAAACATTCGAGACTGCGGTGGACATTCCAATAAATGCCTATATTCCGGACAGCTATATCCGAAACGAGGAAGAGCGCATGGAGATTTACAAGCGCATTGCCGCAGTCGAGAACGAGGAGGAGTCGATGGATATGATCGACGAGTTGATCGATCGTTTTGGCACTGTACCAAAGTCTGTCACCAACCTGCTTGAGGTTTCTATCCTGCGCACCGAAGCACATTCCCTCTATATTAAGGAGATCAAGGCATCATCAGCTGAGGTTCGCCTGTTCATGCATCCAAAGGCAAAATTCGACACAATGCGCGTGCCGGAATTGATTGCATCCTACCGGGGGGCGCTTCGATTGCTCGACAAGGATAATCCATACTTCTTGCTTCGTGCAGGAGAGGGCGCGGTAAAAGAAAAAACGCTTAATATAAAGATTTTGAAAAATCTGTTAAGCGAAATAAAAAAGTTGATTGTTTCTTAAAATCATGTTAAGATAGTTACCGATAATATAGAGATAGGAAACAGGCGAAAGTCTGAGTGAGGTAATGAAATGAATCGTTTTATGAAGTATGCAGCAGCAGCGCTCGCAGCAGCTACTGCCGTTAGTACATTAGGCGGATGCGAACAGTTAGAGCAGAAGACTCCACAGGATACAGTTGCTGTAACATTCGGCGATACAAATGTCATGCTGGATGAGGTTACTTATATGATACGTGCCATGGAGTATACCTACGAGTCCTATTTTGGTTCCAGCATTTGCAGCAATGACATGGGCGATGGCTCAGGTATGACAGTTGGAGATTACATCAAGCAGATGTCACTGTCACAGCTTCGCCAGACATTTGTATTAAACGAGTATGCACAGCAAAATGGTATCGAGTTAAGCGATGCGCAGAAGACAAAAGTAGATGAAGCGATTGAAAAGCTGAAGGAAGAAGGAGAGGATTATCTGAATGCGATTGGTGCAACAGATGAGCTTATTGAGAAGACATATACCGAGAATGCTATCGCAAATCTCGTCTATATGGAGCTTGTCGCCGATGTAGATACAACAGTTGGCGATGATGAGTTCCTTCGCAAGAAGATCGCATATGTAAAGCTGACTCCGAGCGAACTGACCGAGACTACAGCGGCAGAGGACAGCACCACTATGTTGGAGACTGAGAGTGGTTCGGATGAGGAGACCTCTGAGACTGGTTTAGAGGAAATACCAAGTGAGCATATTTCTGATGAAGCTGCTTCCAGTGAGGGAGATACCGAAGAGGTTTCCTCAGAGAAAGAAACAGAGAGTGCTTCTGATACAGAAGCAGTTTCAGAAGCCGGGAATGAAAGCGATACAGAGAGCGAAACAGAAGTCTTAAATGGTTCTGAGGAATCTACTGAGGCTGAGACACTATCTGAGGAGGAGAAAGAGCGTCAGGATGCGATGAATGCGGCAGCAGACGAGATCCTTAAGCAATTTGAGGATGGAAACGACGCGGCAGACTTCATCAGCGACTATCAGAATGACAGCCACTTTACAGCTACGAATTCCGAAATCTCCATCAGCGAGGAAGGAACAGCCGTATATAACGCAGCTGCATGGGCACTGTCCACTGATGAGTGTACTGTCTACAACAGCGATGACGGCAGCATCTATATCATCCGCTGTCTGGATGACAACGATGAGGAGGCACGTCAGAGTGCCATTGATTCCGAGATCGAGAGCAGAAAAACCGCTTTGTTTGAGGAAAAGTACAGTGAGATTCAGGACGCATCTTCTAAGTTTAAGGTAGATCAGGATGTACTTGATGCCATTCGTTTTACTACTCCGGTTTACGTTGCACCGACAGAGGAGGATACGACCGAGGCAGGCACTGAGAATGAGTCAGAGGAAGCTTCTTCTGGGGAGTCATCATCCGAGAGTGAATCAGAGTCTTCGTCTGAAGATGCTGCAAAAGACAATACTGAATTTGAGAGCGAATCCGAGGTGGAGAGTACCTCTGAGGCAGAGACAAAGTAAGATTTGTGATGATACAATGATGTTGGGGAAACAGTAAAATCTGCTGTTTCCCCATTTTTTGAGGCCAGTGAAGGCTTTTTTGCGCGAAAAAGGCGATAGCTTTATTGGTTTTTCAATGGTTTTCTATTGACATGGTGTAATAATTTTGTTATAATGCCTCTCGAAGTGTAATAATTTTGTAATATTTGTTAACAGTTCATTCGCCAGTTCGCAGGGTGGTTTTGAGGATGGCATATATGGACTGTGGAACAGAGCGAGGGAGTGCAAGCTTACTCGCCTCGCAGACAAGATAGTAAGAAAGTTAAAAAAGAAAGGCTTGGTATATATGAAGATCAAAGGAAACAGATTTGTTACGTCAGTCTTAGCAGCATCTATGTTGTCAGGCATGTGTTTCGTTCCGGCATCTGCAGGTGAACTCGAAGGCGAAAGTGCAATCGCAGGCATGGCTGTTACATTGAATAACTACTATGCAGGAGAGGAAGCTCCGGACGAGGGCATTCTGGATTATCTCGTTCCGTTAGTTCAGGCAACATCTGAGGCTGATACTGATACTGAGAGTGAGACAGTGACCGAACAACCGAGGACCGTTATGGCTGCTACTGTTGCTGTTGAATCCGATGCTTCTAATGTAGGTTTGGTCAGTGCTGCAGGCTACTTGAACGTGCGTGAGCAGCCATCTACAGGCAGCGTAACAATCGGCAGACTTTTCAGCAACTGCCAGGTTACTATTCTTGATTCCGTAGACAACAGCGAAGGCAGTTGGTATCACATCACCTGCGGCGACGTTGAGGGTTATGTAAGTGCATCCTACGTATTAGTAGGCAGCGCAGCAAAGACTGCTGAGGACAACATCCAGAACCGTTATGCTGTTATTACAGCAGATCAGCTGAGTGTTCGCGACAGTGCATCCGAGAGCGCAAATACCGTTGGAACTGTATATAAGGATGAAGAGTACGCAATCATCGAAGATCAGGGTGATTTCGTAAAGATACATATTGCAAATGATGAGGTTGGATATGTTTCCAAGTCCGGCATCACCATCAAGACCCAGTTCGCACAGGCTCAGAAGATTGACAATGAATTTGTGTCTCAGGAGTTAGAGAACTTCATGATTGACATTAACTACTCCAGAAATGTATATGAGCAGGCAATGGCAGAGGGTACTGGCGAGGGCTATTATCGTGCATATTCAGCAATTGTTTATGCAGCAGAGCTTCTTGGCTACTACAGTGAATTTGCTTCCGATTCCGGATTAACAGAGCTTGCAGCGGCCTCCAAGCAGGAGCAGGAGAGTGCACTTGCACTTGCAGATGCAGCTTATAAGCTTGCAGATGAGTCCGGTTACTTTAAGCAGATTGCAGAGTCCGTGGCATCCAGCGAGGCAGCTACAGAGACAGCAGCATCTGAATCTGCACAGCAGTCGTCTGCCGAGGTTTCTGCAGATGGAAATACAGATGCAGACAGCGCAAGTGAGTCCACTGCACCGAGCAGTGCAGCTTCCAATGAGACGATCAATGTCGAGGTTCCGACAGTTGCGTCTGTCACAGGTATCGAGGCTTGCTATCAGGGCGGCATCAAGTATGTTGGCGATGTTGTCTACACGGCAGAGTTGTTTGTAAGAGTAAGCTACAGCGATGGCACTGTTAAGGATGTTTATGACGGATGGTATTCTCCGCAGGTGGGTATGACCTTAAAGCAGGAAGGATATAACACCGTTACTATGTACTATGGTGACTTCAGTTCCAACCTTGAAGTATATGCAAATGCAGTACAGACTCAGCCTGAGACCCAGCCGGAAACCCAGCCGCAGACAGAGCCGCAGGTACAGCCTGAGACCCAGCCGGAAACTCAGCCGCAGACAGAGCCGCAGGTACAGCCTGAGACTCAGCCGGAAACCCAGCCGCAGACAGAGCCGCAGGTACAGCCTGAAACGCAGCCTGAGACTCAGCCACAGACAGAGCCGCAGGTACAGCCTGAAACGCAGCCTGAGACTCAGCCACAGACCCAGCCTTCAAGTGCAACCGGTCAGTCAATCGTAGATTATGCAATGCAATGGGTAGGTCAGTGTAATTACGTATGGGGCGGCACCAATCTGACGCAGGGCGGCGGTGTTGACTGTTCCGGATTTACCATGAATGTATATGCAGCATTCGGTATCAGCCTTCCGCATTACTCAGGAGCACAGATCAACTATGGACAGGCAATATCTTATGAGCAGCTTCAGCCGGGTGATCTGATCTGTTTCAGCGGTCATGTAGCGATTTATATTGGCGGCGGCATGATGGTTCATGCAGCAAGTGCTGAGAGAGGTATCGTAGTAGACAACGTATTCTACAACAAGCAGCCGATTGGATATCGTCGTCTTGTATAATCAGTAAATTACATAGAGCAATAGAAAGTAAGCAATACAGAGCAAGCAATAAAACACCAGAGGCCGTCTGTCAGAGTTGACAGGCGGTCTCTTTTTCGTGTATGATAACCGTAAGAAATAAGACATTAACTAGGAAAGAAGGTAATCGCATGAGACGTGATAAAGTCAATTACTATCTGGATCTGGCAGAGATCGTTTCCCAGCGGGGAACCTGCCTCAGACGCCGTTACGGTGCCGTTATCGTAAAAAATGATGAGGTGGTATCGACCGGTTATGTCGGCTCACCGCGAGGACGCAAAAATTGTACGGATCTGGGCTATTGCATTCGCCAGCAGCTAAAGATCCCCAGAGGCGAACGCTACGAGCTGTGCAGAAGCGTTCACGCCGAGGCAAATGCCATCATCAGTGCATCCAGAGATCAGATGATCGGCAGTTCTCTGTACCTGACCGGCGTAGAGGCAGACACAGGAGCCTATGTAAAAAATTCCAACAGCTGCTCCATGTGCAAGCGTATGATTATCAACGCAGGCATCGAGACTGTTTACGTGCGTGATGACAAGGATCATTACCGCGTAGTAAAGGTTGCAGACTGGATTGAAAATGATGAATCATTGGAAGGAACCTTCGGGTACTAATTTCAGCTAATTTTATCTTGATTTTCAACAGTCGGTCATATATAATTAAAGTCGGTGTCCGAGTGGTGTTTTTTGTCCACAAAAGAGTCTTTTAAGCGGTACGAAGAAACTGCCTTGAAATACTCGCACCATAGAAACCTAGGCTGACAAAGCACACACGGCGAAGAAAGCCGCGATGTGCTTTGTCTGTGTGAGAATGTCACAACAACAGGAAGGAAAAGACAGATGATACATCAGCAATACGAAGTAGATGACCATCTTCATGAAGAATGCGGTGTCTTCGGCATTTATGATATGGATGGCAATGACGTTGCGTCGACTATTTATTATGGTCTTTTTGCTCTGCAGCACAGAGGTCAGGAGAGCTGTGGTATTGCAGTCAGCGATACGAACGGTCCAAAGGGTCTTGTACTGAGCCACAAAGGAATGGGCCTTTGCAACGAGGTGTTTACTCCGGAAGACTTAGAGTCAATGAAAGGAAACATTGGTGTAGGTCATACAAGATATTCGACGGCAGGCAGCTCCACGAGAGAGAACGCACAGCCACTTGTATTAAATTACATCAAAGGAACACTTGGCATGGCACACAACGGCAACTTAATCAACACGCCGCAGCTGCGTCAGGAGCTTGCAAGAACAGGTGCGATTTTCCAGACAACGATCGACTCAGAGGTTATCGCGTACATGATTGCAAGGGCCAGAGTCGAACAGCCTACCGTACAGGCAGCTGTCGCAGAGGCCATGAAAAAAATCAAGGGAGCCTATTCGCTTGTCGTTATGAGTCCGCGAAAGCTGATCGGCGCGAGAGATCCGTATGGATTTCGCCCACTGTGTATCGGAAAACGCGGAAATGCCTACATACTGGCATCCGAGACCTGTGCACTTGACACCATTGGTGCTGAATTTGTCCGTGACGTAGAGCCGGGCGAGATCGTCACCATCACACAAAAAGGAATTGAATCAAACCGCAGCATGTGCATCCCGAAGGAGCAGCATGCAAGATGTATTTTTGAATATATTTATTTCGCACGTCCGGACGCATATATCGACGGCGTGAGTGTCTACGAGAGCCGATTAATTGCAGGACGATCTCTTGCAAAGCACGACAATATAGAAGCCGATCTTGTTGTCGGCGTACCGGAGTCCGGTAATGTTGCAGCCATGGGCTACGCGATGGAGAGCGGTATTCCATATGGCATGGCATTCGTAAAGAACAGCTATGTCGGACGTACCTTCATCAAGCCAAAGCAAAGCAGCCGTGAGTCGAGTGTGCGTGTTAAGCTGAACGTTCTGGCTGAGGCCGTAAAAGGAAAGCGTGTCATCATGATCGACGACTCAATCGTGCGTGGAACTACGAGTGACCGCATTGTCAATATGCTGCGCGAGGCTGGCGCAGCGGAAGTTCACGTCAGAATTTCCTCCCCGCCGTTTAAGCATCCATGTTATTTTGGAACCGATATCCCGTCCGAGGATCAGCTGATCGCACACAACAGAAGCATTGACGATATCTGCAAGATTATCGGAGCCGATTCTCTGGCATACTTAGATGAGAGCTGTCTGATCGAGATGTCAAAAGGACTTGGCATCTGTACCGGATGCTTCAATGGCAAGTACCCGATGGATCCGCCGACTGAGGATATCCGTGGCGAATATCAGAAATAAGAGATCAGAAATAAGAGAAAGGTGGTTTAGCATGGCAACAGACCGTTATACAAGCCCGCTTTCCGAGCGCTACGCCAGCAAGGAAATGCAATATATTTTTTCACAGGATAAGAAGTTTACCACATGGAGAAAGCTTTGGATCGCACTTGCAGAGAGCGAGAAGGAGCTGGGATTAAATATCACCGACGAACAGATCGCAGAGCTGAAAGAGCATCAGAATGACATTAACTACGATGTTGCAAAGGCAAGAGAGAAAGAAGTTCGTCACGATGTTATGTCCCACGTATACGCATATGGCGTACAATGTCCGAAGGCAAAGGGCATCATCCATCTGGGCGCAACAAGCTGCTACGTAGGCGACAATACCGACATGATTATCATGCGTGAGGGTCTTGAACTGGTTAAGAAGAAGTTAGTCAACGTCATTGCCGAGCTGTCCAAGTTTGCAGATCGCTACAAGGCACTGCCGACACTGGCATTCACTCATTTCCAGCCGGCGCAGCCGACCACAGTTGGCAAGCGTGCGACACTCTGGATGATGGATCTGGTACAGGACTATGAGGATATTTGCTACGTCATTGATTCGTTAAAGCTCCTTGGCTCGAAGGGAACCACCGGCACACAGGCATCCTTCATGGAGCTGTTTGACGGCGACCATGACAAGATTCGCAAGCTGGATCAGATGATCGCAGACAAGATGGGCTTTTCTGGTGTCTACCCGGTTTCCGGACAGACCTATTCCCGTAAGGTAGACAGCCGCGTATTGAATGTACTGGCCGGCATTGCAATGAGCGCACACAAGTTTACAAATGATGTGCGTCTGTTACAGCACTTAAAGGAAGTTGAGGAGCCGTTTGAGAAGCATCAGATCGGTTCTTCCGCAATGGCATACAAGAGAAATCCAATGAGAAGTGAGCGTATCGCCTCCTTAGCAGACTATGTAATCTCTGATGCGATGAATCCAATGCTCGTTGCTTCTACTCAGTGGTTTGAGCGTACACTGGATGATTCTGCAAACAAGCGAATCAGCATTCCGGAGGGCTTCCTTGCAATCGACGGTATTTTAGATCTGTATTTGAATATTGTAGACGGCATGGTTGTTTACGAGAAAGTAATCCACAAGCATCTGATGGCAGAGCTTCCGTTTATGGCCACCGAGAATATCATGATGGATGCCGTAAAGGAAGGCGGCGACCGTCAGGAACTCCACGAGAAGATCCGTCAGCTGTCCATGGAGGCCGGACGCAATGTCAAAGTCAATGGTCTGGACAACAATCTGCTTGATCTGATCGCAGCAGATGACACATTCCATCTGACAAAGGAGCAGCTGCAGCAGTGCATGAAGCCGGAACGTTATACCGGACGTGCAAAGGAGCAGGTAGAAGATTTCTTAAGAGATGTTATTTCTCCGATTCTCGATGAGAATAAGAAAGACCTCGGTATGACAGCAGAGATCAACGTATAATGCATAATACAAAGTTTCAGCGCATTCTATTTTTGGAGTGCGCTGGAAGTCGTCTGTGTATTTGAGATGTTGTACGAATGTTTATAAGAAAGGTTAGGTAACTGATATGGCAAGAGCAATTGTAGGCGCCAACTGGGGCGACGAGGGCAAAGGTAAAATCACGGATATGTTAGCACAGGAGTCTGACATCGTAATCCGTTTCCAGGGCGGAAGCAACGCCGGACATACAATCATCAACAACTACGGAAGGTTCGCAATGCATCTCCTCCCATCCGGTGTATTTTCACAGCATACAGTAAATATCATTGGAAACGGTGTAGCACTGAACATTCCATATTTCGTAAAGGAGTTAAACAGCTTAGTCGAGCAGGGCGTTCCGAAGCCGCATATTCTGGTTTCTGATCGTGCGCAGATCCTGATGCCATATCATGTAGCACTGGATACCTACGAGGAAGAGCGTCTGGCAGGAAAGTCCTTCGGTTCTACCCGTTCCGGTATTGCTCCGTTTTACTCAGACAAGTACGCAAAGATCGGCTTCCAGGTAAGCGAGCTGTTCGGTAATATGGACGAGTTAAAGGAAAAGTGCGAGCGCGTTTGCACATTGAAGAACGTAATGCTTGTTCATCTGTACCACAAGGAGCCATTAAAGGCTGAGGATATCTTCAATACATTGATGGAGTACAAGGAGATGATCGCTCCTTACGTAGCCGATACCGGTCTGTATCTGCATCAGGCAATCAAGGAAGGAAAGAAGATTTTGTTAGAGGGACAGCTTGGAACCTTAAAGGATCCGGATCACGGTATCTATCCGATGGTAACATCCTCCTCTCCATTGGCTGCATATGGCGCAATCGGCGCAGGTATTCCACCATACGAGATCAAGGAGATCACCACAGTTGCAAAAGCATACTCCAGTGCAGTAGGTGCAGGCGCATTTGTCAGCGAGATTTTCGGTGAGGAAGCAGACGAGCTTCGTAAGCGCGGCGGTGACAAGGGTGAGTTTGGTGCAACCACAGGCCGTCCGAGACGTGTTGGCTGGTTCGATGCAGTTGCCACTAGATATGGTTGTCGTATGCAGGGTGCTACCGATGTTGCGCTGACCGTTCTTGACCCGCTTGGCTACTTGAAGGAGATTCCGATGTGCGTAGGCTATGAGATCGACGGTGTTGTAACAAAGGATTTCCCGACCACTCAGAAGCTTGAGAAAGCAAAGCCGGTATACAAGGTAATGCCGGGCTGGAATTGTGATATCCGCGGAATCCGTAAGATCGAAGATCTGCCGCAGGCATGCCAGGACTATATCGATGCCATCGAGCAGGAGATTCAGGTCCCGATTACGCTTGTATCCAACGGACCGGGAAGAGAAGAGATTATCCCAAGACAGACTAAGTTAAAGTAAATATTGCAGGATTATCAAAAATACAGATGGTCAAAGCGGCAGTGTCAAAAACTGCCGCTTTTTCTGTTTAAATAAGCATTTCATGAACTGTAACCATGTGAAAAAAAGGTATAAAAAACGCGAAAAGAAATACTTTAAAAAGCAGGAGAAGTATGGTAAACTGATGGTGAGCTGTGAAGGCACGGCAGAGATATTAAGTCTGCCGGAACTAAAGAATTACGATAACGATAGTAAAAAGGTAGGAGAAGTTTATTACATGGAATCAGTCAGCGAACACCGCATAGATAAGTGGGAAACACTTATGTTTACATACGAATCTGCGCTGAAAGAAATAGCAACAAAGATTGATATACTAAACAATGAATTTATTAAGATACATAACTACAACCCGATCGAGCATGTGACCTCACGTATTAAGTCATCGGAGAGTATTGTAAAAAAATTAAAACGCCATGGTCTGGAAGTAAACATGGATAATATGCAAAACTGCTTAAGTGATATCGCAGGCATTCGTATTGTCTGTTCCTTTACTTCTGACATTTACCGGATTGCGGACCGCATCAGCAGCCAGTCTGATATTCAGGTGCTTACAGTCAAGAATTATATTGCAAACCCGAAGCCAAATGGTTATAAGAGCTACCATATGGTTGTATCGGTTCCGGTGTATCTCTCAACAGGACCGGTTAACGTAAAGGTTGAGATACAGATCCGCACAATTGCGATGGATTTCTGGGCATCACTTGAGCATAAGATCCGCTATAAATTTGAAGGAAAAGCACCGCAGCATATCAATGAGGAGTTAAAAGCCTGCTCTGATATTGTTAATATGCTTGATGCCAAAATGCTTTCCTTGAACGAAGAGGTTCAGGCATTGCCGAAAGCCGGCGTAGAGGAACTGCACCAGGAAAACGTCAGGATGCAGAGATTGTGGGAGGAAACCAAGACAGCAGAGGAAATACAGAAAAATGAAAACCTCTAAATTATCATGAGCGTCTGAGTATGTTTTCCTGAAAAATGAGAACCCTTTAATGGGATATCATGATGTTGGGGTCAAAATGCATTTTGCCCCCTTTGATACCAGATTGCTACGTGCTTTGCACTCTCGCAATCTTCAAAAACA
>CAVJTU010000032.1:0-32459 GCA_963652495.1 uncultured Oscillospiraceae bacterium | reverse complement strand
GCACCCGCCTTCATCCCCCACCTAAGAGGTGGAGGACTTCTAGCGGATTAGGTTCATCCCCCACCTAAGAGGTGGAGGACTTCTAGCGGATTAGGTTAAAGGCAAGATAGGGATTTCCTTTTTTCGGTGATTTTCGTTTCTGCGTAATCTCGCCCGTCGTCTCATCAATCCAGCAGACCCACTTATTATAGGGAATGGGATATACAACAGTAACAGGATACAGCGGCAGAAATTTTTCAAGCTTTGGCTTTAGACGATACAGTGCTCGCGTCTGAATTTCAATGACCTCACCGCCCGTAAAGATATCCGCAATACTTTTTTCAAGTGGAATCTCATGATATACAGAATCCGGTTCATAATAATATTTTAGAACTGCATGAACCGTCCTTTCCGAAAGTGTCCCAATTCCATCTTTCTCATGATCTTTTCCCACAACCTTATCAAGTGCATACAAAAAACGCTCTCGCTGCTCTTTTGTGGTACGTATCACCTCCGTTTGTATTTCTTTTGTCACCCTTTGTGTCCTCCAATTGCCAGTTTAATATTTTTCAGCAATTCTATTTTTCCTCTTGCTTTTTTTCTTTTTTCGTATATAATATGTATATATCACAACATAGTATTCAAAACTACATGTAGTAGTGCAGATATTTTATATCTATGTTTTCCATAAAATTTCGTAACTATTCCGATCCGCACCTCGATTTTTCCTCGCATCGCTCCTAATAGTTACAAGAAAGGCAGGTATGATTATGAACACTTCCTCAGCACTGTACAGCACAATGGGACGTATCCCGAATACAAGCTTTGCAAATGACTCCGGCAGATGCCATACCCTCTATATTAAAGATCCGGCAAGTGCCATCACTCATTTTATTGGTGCGATCTTTTCTCTCGGCGCATCCGCACCGCTTTTAATCAAGGCAGCACAGACACACAATCCGATAAGTGTCATCGCCATGGCAATCTATGCCATCAGCCTTGTTGCACTCTACTCAGCCAGCACCTCTTACCACACAATTCCAGCGGGACATCGTTACGAGGAAACCTTGAAAAAACTTGACCACATGATGATTTTTGTTCTGATTGCCGGAAGCTATACACCGGTATGCTTACTTGCTCTTTCCGGTATTACAGGTTATCTTTTACTTGCCGCTGTATGGGGCATTTCCATTCTTGGCATGTGCTTTAAATACTTTTGGGTTTACTGCCCGAAGTGGATTTCCTCTGTTTTGTATATTGCACTTGGCTGGGCATGCATCTTTGCATTTCCGCAGCTGATTGCAACTGTGAGTACCGGATGCTTTTTGTGGCTCCTCGCCGGTGGTCTGATCTACACAGTTGGCGGTGTAATCTATGCGCTGAAGCTTTCTTCTTTTGAAAAACGTCATGTAAACTTTGGATGCCATGAAATCTTTCATTTATTTGTAATGGCAGGAAGTTTCTGTCACTATATTGTGATGTATGTGTACTTGCTTAGTTAACTATTTTTTTACCAGCTCCGATGATAGAATTCACCGGAGCCTTTTCAGTGTCCTCATAGTTTCCCCTTCTCATTTTTTATTTGCAAACGTTTGTTGTCAAAGTTCAAGTCTTATTTCAATTCACGCCTCCGTGAGGGAGGCGACCTTGGCTCCCCGCTGTAACGTTGTACATTTGATCTAACGATGTTCTCTTATTATTAGATCGTTCCCCATTTTTATAAAGTCTCCATTCTACATGAACACGACGCATCTGATCGTAAAGTTTTTTATTTTGAGGAATAATTTCCACAGGTTCCCATTCTGTATCTGGCAACGCGTCAAAATTTGGCTGTGTAGCAGTCGAAAATACCATTGAGCAATTATATTTTTGACACAATGCATTTACTGCTTTCACAGTTGCCAGCGCTAATTCAGCTGGCAGGCTCTGCGCCTCATCAAAAACTACCACGCTATTTGCAATACTATGCAGTTTTCTGCAATCGCCCGGCTTGTCTGCAAACAAGCTCTCAAAAAACTTAACAGATGTTGTAATAATCATCGGCGCATCCCATCTTGAAGCAAACTCTCTAATTTCCTTGGGTAAATTTTTCTGACTATGATCTACCAATATGTTTGGAACAATCTTACAATATTCCTTTTCGCTCTGTTCTGCTAAAGATAAAAATGGGAGTACAATAATAATTCTTCTCATTTTGTTTTTTTGACAATGACGTAATGCAAAGTGAAGCATTGCCAACGTTTTACCTACTCCAGTCGGTGCCGTTAATGTAAAAAGTCCCGGTTGCTTTTCCCCTGCATCACCGCAACTATCAAATACCTGATTTCGGATTTTGTTTATTTTTGAATCCGCTTTCGAGCTTTTTCTAAGTTCTTCACAATGTTTATATAATACTTTTAATGCTCTTTCTGCATTTAATTGATCTCTGCTGTTTTTTTCTAAATAATCAGGATCTTTATCACTTGCTGACACACTATAATCAGCATCCACCAAGCACGAAAATAGCATTCGGGTATCTAACATATTTTCAACTTGATTCTCAAACTTTCTTTCAGGAAGCTTTGGCAAATGATATGTTGGAAAATCATTCTTAAAAGCATTTATTGCCTCTCGAAATTCTTCTGATCCTCGCAAAGAAGGAATCTGCTTACTAGAGCAACAATCCATTTCAGGATCTTTTATGACCTCATAAAATTCTTGCTCCAGTTTTCCTTCTATGGGAACTAACCCATCATGATGTCCCCGAATTGCTTCAATAATCGTTTCATACTTTCTCCACACACGGCTAGTATAATCTTTTTGCATCAGTCCTCTTATCAAATATAATAGTGCCGCACTAGAGAAAGCATGGTCTACTCCCTTATTGATCCCTGAAAGCACACCTTGAAAGCGTTTCCCATATTTTCCTGTGTCATGAAAAAGTCCTGCAACTTTGGCTTCCTCTGGTCGTTTAATCTCCAAACCAAATTCATATGCCAAATCTGCAACTTTAGATAAATGTTCCTTATTCGTCACCCACTTTTCTCCAATTTTTGTACCAGACTTTGCATAATATATTTTCATATACGTTTCCCTTCACCATTTGATATTATTTTTACTCTTTTCTTATGTTTGCAATTCTGTTTGTATAATTTTACCATCAACCGTAATTATATTCAACGCATTTTATCGTTTTTAACAAAAAAAAAGATATTGTACCCTTTCTCCTAAAGAATACAATATCTTTCTCTTCATTTTTATTTTTTGCTTATCTCACCATTCCGCTATTTCTGACATATTCCTCATTTAGCCGATGTACTGCCTGTCTCAGTGCATCACTCTGCCAGTCCAAACGCATCATGTACCGCATTCATTGCGCGCAGCGCGTCCTTCTCTGGAATCAGCACGGTGATACGAATCTCAGAGGTTGCGATCATGTTGATATTGATGTTCTCATTGTACAAACACTCAAACATCTTTGCAGCAACGCCCGGATGAGACATCATACCGGAGCCGACAACAGACAGCTTCACCACATCGCAGTTATACTCCACATGATCGAAGCCTAGCTGCTCCTTGCAGCTGTTTAACAGGTTGACGGCATCCTCTAAGTTCTCATGTGATACAGTAAAGGAAATATCCTTTGTTCCGTCACGGCCAACTGACTGGATGATAATATCGACATTAATATTGTTCTTTGCAAGTGTATGAAACAGCTTAAATGCACTTCCCGGCACATCTGCAATTCCGATTACAGAGATACGATCTGCCTCTCTGTCAAGTGCCACACCGCTGATCAGCATTCTTTCCATTCTCTTTACTACTCCCTTCACTATTGTTCCTTCTGACTCATTTAAGCTGGAGCGTACAACCATCTGTACGCCGTATTTCTTTGCCATCTCAACGCTTCGGCTGTGCAATACACCTGCGCCAAGTGCTGCCAAATCAAGCATCTCATCATAGGAAATCTCGTCAAGCTTTCTTGCGGTCGGCACCAGTCTCGGATCTGCTGTATAAACACCGTCCACATCGGTGTAAATCTCACAGGCATCGGCATGAAGCACAGCTGCCAGTGCAACGGCTGTCGTGTCGGAGCCTCCGCGTCCAAGTGTCGTATAATCGTCGTACTTGTTGACGCCCTGAAAGCCCGTCACAATCACAATCTTTCGATCATCAAGCTCACGTCGTATACGCTCGGTATCAATCTTTTTTAAACGCGCATTTCCATAGGCACTTGTTGTTTTCATCGGCACCTGAAATGCATTTAATGACACGGCACGCACACCAAGCTTTGCCATTGCCATCGCCATTAATGATACCGACATCTGCTCTCCTATCGTAAAGAGCATATCCATCTCTCTCTTTGGCGGATTTGGATTAATCTCTTTTGCTTTATCAATCAATTCATCGGTATATTTCCCCATCGCGGAAAGTACCACTACTACGTCATTTCCGGCTTCGTAGTCGCGAATGCAGCGTTTCGCCACATTAAAAATTCTGTCCTTATCGGCAACTGAAGTTCCGCCGAATTTTTTTACTATCAGCATGTTCGCTCATTTCTCCGCCGAAGGCAGCTGCCTTAAGAGCTGCCTTGGACGATTCTCTTTTTTTCTTCTATTAATATTATGATACCAGGGTCAAAAGGCATTTTGACCCTGATGTCATTTAGATTTCTTTTAACACCAGCACGCCATACGGTTCCAGCGTATATGTGCCTTCAATGGTGGTTCCTGTCAGCAAATCCTTCACTGCCTTTTGTGTGGTAATCTCACAGCTTTGTGCCTTATAGTTTAATACAAAATAGTGATTGCCGCGCTTTGCAAGCTCACAGCCTTCCGGAATGTCAAGCCACGGTGCAGGTGCCTCTATACCAAGTTCCTCTAAGAACGCATCTGCTGTCTCTTCGGCAAAGCAGCCGCCAAAGTACAGTGCGATTCCTTTTCCAGTTTTCTTTGTCACAAGTGCTGGCTTTCCATCGTAATAATTGCCCTCGAAAAAGCCCTCTGCCGTGCCGCCAAATTCGGTTGTCAGCACATCATTGAATACTGGTGCCGGAATGCGTTTTTTATTCCAGTTTACATACTCCATTGGCTCACCTGGCGCAAGGAATGTGAAATCCTCAACGGTTGTTCCGCAAAGCTTCGCTACCTCGCCCGGCATCGGCTGCATTGGGCAGCGTCCGTAAATATCTTTATATCCGGTGCGGCATCCCATAACGAGCTTTCCGCCGTTTTCCACGTACTCGGTAAGGTGTGCGGCGCGCTCCTTTGTGAGAATTGCAGCATGCGGATAGACAAGAAGATCATATTTTGACAGATCTTTTTGTTTTGTTTCGTCTCTGAAGTCCACAAAATCAAACGGAATATGCTTTTTCTGGAGGGAACGGAACCACCCGTCTGTGCTGAAATTGCGAAGCGGACCATGCCATACGTCCTTCTGCCCGTCCCATTCGTTGTCATAGTCGCACAGAATACCGACGGTTGCCTCATACGGATGACCGGCTGTGTCCTTAATCGCCTCAAAATCTGCCTTTACACGAGATAATTCTTCCAGACGGCGGTTTGGGCGATTGCTGTAATCATTTAATCCGTGCCAATAAATCTCTGTTCCAAAGGAGCAGGTTCTCCAACGGAAATAGCTTATAAAATCAGCACCGTGCGCAACGGACTGCATGGTCCAAAGGCGCATCTGACCCGGCTTTGGGCTTGCCTGATGAATGCGGAAATTCCAGCCGCCCGGTCCTGCCTGCTGCTCCATGATACCAAATAACGGTGAAATGGCTCTGATTCTTGCCAGATTGAAGGAGGAATTGCGATCTCTTAAATCGCGCTCGCCGCCGTCAGGGCGATCCATTGCGAAGGCAAAGTTTGGATAGCTGTCATACATGACAAAGTCCACACCGGACTCCAAAAGTTCTTGATAATCCAGATTTCCAAAAATACCATTTGTCGTGATAAAACGATTTCCAGCTGTCTCTCTTATGATTGCAGCCTGCAATGCCAGATAATGGACTGCACTGTGAGAGATAAAACGAACCTGCTCAAGCTGCATATGCGGATTGGCAACGCCGATGCCCTCAGGACTTCTTCTTGCCAGATGAATCTGCTTCCAGTCGGTGTAGGTCTGACTCCAGAAAATTGTACCCATCTTTTCATTTAGGTTATCGAGCGTGCCGAAGCGTTCCTTTAAAAATACACGGAATGCTTCGTGGTCGCTCTCCGAATAGTATTCATTTGCCTCACAGTTTACTTCATTGTCCAGCTGCCATCCAATAATGCAGTCGTATTGATTAAAATGCTCTGCCATGCGTCTTGTAATCTTCTCGCAAAACTCCAGATACTTTGGTGAAGTCAGATTGTGCTGGCATCTCATACCATGATACATCAAATTGCCATCGCAATCGGCATTTAATGTCTCTGGATAATTTTCAGACAGCCATGCCGGCGGTGTCGCTGTCGGTGTACAGAAGATTACTTTTATATTCTCTTCGGCGGCAGTCGTCAAAAACTCATCCCAGAAGGAAAAATCGTACTTTCCCTCCTCCGGTTCCATAAGAATCCATGAAAATTCGGCAATACGAATCACTTCAATGCCATACTGCTTCATGCGCTGCAAATCTTCACGCCACAGCGAGCGATCCCAGTGTTCCGGATAATAACAAACGCCAAGTGTCAGCTTTTCCATTTCAATTGAATGTTTCATTTTCCTACAATACCTACCCTTTCCCTTGTCTGGTGAACTTTTCTATATTTTCCCTTCATTGTGCGCTTTGGAAGTTCCTCAAGCACAAGCGCACCCTTGCCGTTTAAAATCTCGACATAGGTGATGCTTTCCCTGATATCGATCGCACCGATATCGGTCTTCCCGTCCACTCCGTCAATGCTGCTGATCGCACCAACCACGTCACCGCTTCTAAGCTTTGACTTCTTTCCGCCTCCTATTGTCAGATTCATGATCTGACTGCCGAATACATCCTGCTTTTTCTTTTTGCGCGGACGTTTCTGGCGCTGGCGTTTTAAAAATGTGCTGCGCACAGACTCGACATTCTCTGCCGCTGGTGCTTCTAAAATGTTTAATTTCACACCGATAAAACTTTCAATGGAATTAAGCATTTTTCGCTCATCGTCGCGAATCAGGCTGACAGCGCGTCCCTTCTCTCCTGCACGTCCTGTTCGTCCGATGCGGTGTACATAGACTTCCTTGTTTGTCGGAAGATCATAGTTAAATACGTGCGTGATGTTTTGAAAATCAACACCGCGCGCCGCCACATCGGTTGCGATCAGAATGCGAAAGCCCTGCGCTCGAAAATCTTCAATCGTGCGCGTTCGCACCTTCTGGTCGATCATGCCATGCAGCATGCCGCAGGCAATCCCTTCTTTTCTGAGGCGATAGTACAGTACTTCAACCATCTCTCTTGTACCGCAGAATACCATTGCATTGTCCGGGTTCTCCATCGTGAGAATGTCAAGAAAAAGTGGAAGTTTCTTCTCATCTTCATCGACAAAATAGCCAAACTGCTCGATCGTGTCTGCCGTCTCGGTGTCGTTTTCAATCTTGATCTCAAGCGGAGCATGCATAAACTCTGCGGCAAGAGCCTCAAGACGCTCGCCCATCGTCGCGGAAAACAGCATAAAGACCGGTTTTCCCTCAAGATGCATCAAAATAGCTTTGACATCCTCGATAAAACCCATGTCGAGCATCAGATCTGCCTCGTCGATGACGACATAGCGCACCTTTGACAGATCAAGTGTGCCGCGCTTGCAATGATCCAGCACGCGTCCCGGCGTACCTACTACGATATGAGATTTTTGCTTTAATGTCAAAATCTGCTTTTCCATCGGAAAGCCGCCGTAGAGCACAGGCACTTTCAGTCGCTTAAATCGCCCAATCGCATACAGCTCATCCTTTACCTGAAAGGCAAGCTCTCTTGTCGGCTCTAGGACAAGTGCCTGCGCGGTATTTTGCTCCCACCCGATATTGTTGCAGACCGGAACAGCAAATGCGGCTGTCTTGCCGCTTCCTGTCTTTGACTTTGCAATGATGTCGCGCCCCTCTAGGATCGCTGGTATCACGGCTGCCTGAATCTCGGTCGGCTGTGTGTAGCCCAGAGCGTCAAGTGCATTTAAAATTCCCTCCTCAAGTGGGTACTGCCGAAACTGATTTTCCATATTTTTCTGTGTTTTCCTTATATTTTCATATTTTTCTCGCTACTCTGAATCATTATGATGTTGGGGGCAAAAGGCATTTTGACCTTTTGACCCTGGTATCATCATTATTCAAGCTGTCCGAGAATGGATGTACCGATGGTTTCCTCCGGCATCTTTACGCCAAAGTTATCTGCGATGGATGCGCCGATTACAGCAAAGCAATTTTGATCGGTAATTCTGCCGCTCGTCTTCATGGACGGTGAATATGCTAAGAACGGTACACGCTCCTTTGTATGATCGGTTCCCTTAAAGGTCGGATCGTTTCCATGGTCTGCTGTCACGATTATAAGATCATCATCGTTCATCTTCTCTAAAAATTTGCCGAGAAGTACGTCAAATTTCTCAAGTTCATCTGCATAACCCTGCGGATTTCTTCTGTGCCCCCATAGGGCATCAAAATCAACCAGGTTCGTAAAGCACAATCCGGTGAAGTCTTGATTTAACTTTTCGATGGTCTGCTCCATTCCCCGCACGCTGCTTTTGGAACGCTCTGCTTCGGTGATGCCCTCTCCGTCAAAGATATCGTTAATCTTTCCGATACTGATGACATCAAATCCAGCTGTTTTTAATGCGTCCATTACAGTCTTTCCATATGGCTTCAGTGCATAGTCATGGCGATTTGAAGTACGCTTAAACTCACCCTTTTTCCTGCCAACATATGGTCTTGCAATAACACGACCCACTCTCCACTCTGGCTTCATAGTCAGCTCTCTTGCGATCTTACAGCAGCGATACAACTCATCAAGGCCGAATGTCTCCTCGTTTCCACAAATTTGAAGGACGGAATCGGAAGAAGTATACACGATCATGGCTCCTGTCTTAATTTCTTCCTCTGCAAGTTCATCTAAGATCTCGGTTCCGCTCGCCGCCTTATTTCCAACGACGCGATGACCGGTTTCTTTCTCAAGTGCATCGATCAATTCCTTAGGAAATCCGGTGTCGGTAAAGGTCTGGAATGGGATCTTGATTTCAAGACCCATCATCTCCCAGTGACCTGTCATGGTATCCTTTCCATTGCTGGCCTCATTTAATCTGGCATATTTTCCAATGCGCTCGGTCGGCTGCGGGCCAGTCAATACCGGAGCCGGATGCAACTCGGTCAGACCCATGCGGATCAGGTTGGGAATCTTGATTTGCGGCACCTTATCTGCGATATGACCAAAGGTGTCACAACCAGCATCTCCATACTCGGCTGCGTTATCCATGGCACCGATTCCGAATGAATCGATAACAATCGTAAAAATACGACGATACTTCATAAAATAAACTTCCTCCTAAAACTGCTTTGTTTTCTCTGAGTTTTAGTATATCAAAAAGGAATTTTTCTGTAAAGGCTTTTGAGGCAGGTAACGACCCGCACCTGCCCCAATGTAAATGATGTTGGGGTCAAAAGGTCAAAAATCCTCTTGCAAGCAAGCTTGCACCGGCTTTCTGACCTTTCGACCCTGGTATCATATAAATATTATAAAGTTTTTTCTTCCGGCAGCTGTGCCTCCTTTGGCGTAGCTGCGTCCACACGGTTGAGCTGCACAATTGCCTTAAATAAATCGCCATCTGTAACAAGATGAAGTGATCCGTTCTGAAGCCGCATCAGGCTCTGTGCAATGGATAAGCCAAGTCCGTTTCCACTGGTACTTCTGGAATTATCACCTCTTGTGAATCGCTCAAAAAGCTCCTCCTCGGATAAATTCAGCTGATTTTTTGAAATGTTTTTGAGTGTGATCTCGACCTGGTCATGTTCCCTGACTGCCACGTCCATATAGACGCGCGTATGCTCGAGTGCATATTTGCAGATATTTCCAAGCAAATTGTCGAAGACGCGCCACAGCTGACTTCCGTCCGCCATAACAAAGATTTCCTCCGGAGACGGCGAGGTGATCAGTGTTAAACTCTGCTCGCTGAGGCGCTGCTCATACTCGCCCGATATCTGCGCCAATAGCACATTTAAATTGCACGGCTTTAACTCAACGTGAATATTTCCGGTCGCAGCCTTTGACGCTTCAATCAAATTTTCAATCAAGCGCTTTAATTTCTGCGACTGCTTTCCAAGCACCTCTGCATATTCCTGAATGCTCGGATTATCCGTCTTTTCCTTGCTGATCAGATCGGCATAGTTAATAATGGATGTGAGTGGTGTCTTGATGTCATGAGAGACATTTGTAATCAGTTCGGTACGAAGCCGCTCACTCTTTAATCGCTCCTCAACGGCCTTATTGACTCCTTCACCAATGCGATTTAAATTTTCTCCATGTTCTCTGAGCGCACCGACCATGTGACTTGTATCCACGCGATACCCATCCTGTCCATCACAAAGTGCCTCACCCGCTGCTTTGAGCTTATGAAAGCACCAGCACAGATACCAAAATGCACATGGAATCAAAATAGCAAACACGCTGAAAAATAAAAAGCGAAGTGTGGAACCGATTGTTCCTACGTAAAAGAAATTCACTCGTCCATTTGCAATCAGAATCACCAGAAAAAGAAACAATACCAGACTGACAATGCTGCTTCCCACCATAAATGGAATAACGATTCCTGCTTTTTGTGCCGCCATGTGTACTTTCTCATAGAGAGAACCTTTGGCAAGGAGCCCTCTATCCATTCGCTGCGTGATATTTTCGCAAAAATGCAAGAATACAGCCGCGCCCATACATCCAATATACATATGATATTCACCTGAACTGATTGACATACAGAGCAAAACAACCACAGTTGCAAGATAAAGTGCTGCACAGATTTCAATCGGCATGCCGTACAGACCATTAGGATGCTTTCGTTCTTTCTTTGCCTTTCTATGAGCACGATTAATAATAATTTTCGCGCCCTGATAAAAGAAAAATGCACCTATGAGAACATATAAAAAAACCGGAGTTACATTGCCCACTTCCCTCCAACCATATATTCGCAATAAACTCAGCCGATACGATAATTCACGTACAAGCACAGGCATACAAAAACCGATTCCCATACACATCAGATACGATCCTATATATGCCAAAAGTGTCGCAGCCAACCGTTCTGGTTTTAATTTTTCTTTGAGTTTTCCCATGATTTTTTCCTTTCATTGCCCGCGTAACGATTACTCGAACTTATATCCCTGTCCCCATACAACCTTAAAATGTCTCGGATCGGATGGCTCAATCTCCAGCTTCTCTCGTAAATGACGTATATGTACCGCTACAGTACCTTCGCTTCCAATCGGAGTGTCCTTCCACACCTCACTGTAAATCTGCTTCGGTGAAAAGACCTGCTTGGGGTGAGACATCAAAAGCTTTAAGATCTCATATTCGGTCGGTGTCAGTGATACCCCCTCGCCATCCATCGTTACCTGCTTTGTGCGGTCATCAAGCGTCACACCGCCGCAGTTTAAAACCTCCCTGCGATTGCTGTCCTCGCTGCCGCCTAACTTATTGTAACGGCGAAGCTGAGAGCGCACACGCGCTAACACTTCAATCGGATTAAATGGCTTTGTGATATAATCATCTGCACCCACATCAAGACCAAGCACCTTGTCGGCATCCTCACTCTTTGCCGTAATCAAAATAACAGGAACATTACTTTCCTTTCGGATTGCACGAAGCGCCGTGATTCCGTCCATCTCCGGCATCATGATATCCAGAAGGACAAGCGATACATCGCCCTTTATGACAAATTCAAGTGCCTCTCTTCCTGTGTATGCACATAAAAGCTCGTAATCTCTGTTTGATAAATAGATCTGAAGCGCTCTCACAATGTCCTTATCATCATCACAGATTACGATTTTATCTATCTTCTTGGTCAAATCAAATTGATCCGCTTTCTTTCCATTCATGTTGGTATTCATAATTCAGCTTTTCTCCCTTTCTCTTTTCTGTTCCTTAGTATACAATTTTTGAGTTTAAGAATAAACAGGGAAAATCCTTAAGGTTTGTTTAAGAACAAAAGAAAGAGGACGAAGCCTGCAACTCTTTCAAGCCATATGCTTCGTCCTCTGCTCTTACTGATATTTTGTTTCTTCTTGTGATCTCTTCATTGATCTCATCCGATCATCTGCCCGGTCTTTGAATGGCCGAGGATTCCCGCACCAGATTCCTAAACAAGACTATGTTCTCTCGCTGCCTCGATTTTTCCTGTTTTATTCAGGTAAATGTAATAAATAATAAACAAAATGGATGTCACTACCCATGACAGCGGATAGCTGAACAAAATATTTGTGATCGTTCGATTCTTCGGAACTGCGATAAACAGCCACAAGAGACGAAGTACACACACACCGCCGCAGGTCATAAGCATTGGAGTGAATACAAATCCCATGGAACGCACCGTTCCTGAGACGACCTCGATTGTGACATATGTAAAATAAATCGGTGTCAGGAAATACAAAATCTGCATTCCAATCTCGATAACCTGTGCATCAGTCGTAAAGAGCATATACACATACCGTCCAAAGAAATGAAGAAATATACTAAGTCCTATGCTGGTGCCAAATGCCATTCCCAGACAAATCCTCATACTCTTTCGCACACGATCAAGCTTGCCTGCACCGAAATTTTGTCCGGCAAAAGTGGAGACAGACACACCAAAGGCATTCATCAGCATCCAGAATACGGCATCAATCTTGGCATATGCCGTATATGCTGCCATTGTATCACTTCCCAGCTTATTGACATTTGACTGGATAATAATATTTGCAATGTTATACATAACAGATTGCAGTCCTGCCGGTATACCAATCTGAATGATGCGAAGAAGCAGCAGTTTGTGGAAGCGCACTTTGCTCCATTGCAAACGATAACACTCTTTTGTTCGTATCAGGCAAAACGTAATGAGCACTGCACTGATAAACTGTGAAAGAACCGTTGCAATTCCGACACCTTTTACTGACATATGAAATACTACAACGAATAACAGGTCGAGTACGATGTTTACCAGGCAGGAGAAAATCAAAATGTATAACGGCCGCTTGGAATCACCGACAGCTCGCAGGATTGCCGCACAGATGTTATAATACAGGTTCGGAATCATGCCCAGAAAATAGATTTTGATATAGGTTTCTGCAAAATCAATAACGGTATCCGGTGTCTGCATCCATTCAAGTGCCGTCCTTGCAAAAACAAGTCCTATCACACTCAATATTGCTCCGCCTACGATTGCAAGTGCTACTGCCGTATGCACGCTTCGGCTTACCATTTCCTTGTCGCCTGCACCGTAAAACTGTGCGATAATAACCGTTGCACCAGAAGACAGACCGATAAAGAAGCCAAACAAAAGGTTAATTAAGGTTCCTGTGGATCCGCCCACAGCCGCCAACTCAAGCGAGCTGGTGAAGCGACCGACCACGATCGCATCGACTGTATTATACAGCTGCTGAAAAAATGCTCCGAATAAAATCGGAAAGAAAAAGACAAGGAGCTGCTGCCAGATCACACCATCCGTGATTCCCCCTGCCCCGGCTGTCCTCGCAGCCTGCTTATTCTGACTCATTTTCTTTTCTCCTCCTGTATTTCGTTATATTTTTCATTACTTCTTGCTTCTCCACTGCCTTTTGCTTTCCCATAATTAAAAATCCAGAAAATGGTAAAACAGCTTTTAACAAACTTTCCAGCTCAGACCAGGTTCCCGGCACGATCTGATGAAGCTCGCGCAGCATAGCGGCGGCATTTTTCCTCCTGCATCTGTGTAAACGTCTCAACGCCAGTCGATTCGAGTATCGAAAACAGATCGTTTACAAATTGCTCTCTTCCACTTTCGCCGATATTTTCTAGCCAGCTTTGAACAACATTCAAAAAATATAACCATTCACAGCAAGCAATTTTACAGGTCGCTGAATCGTTACAAAAGAAAAATCCGCTGCGATTAAGAAAAGTATATCGCAGCGGGCTGTCAAAATCAATGGATTATTCTATTGTAGATTTGCTTCCAGCTTTTCTACAAGAGGAAACAATTCGTTTGGTATCGAATTTTCTTTATTTACCCGCACAAAATGCAGCAGCCGACTCACAAAATCCCCCTTCATCGCTACCATAAGAAATCCACATTTTTCCAAATTTTCTCCACGGAAAATTTCTCCTGTCTCTTCCAGCTGATACGATGCTTCACAGTCAAAGCCTCTCAAATACAGTTTTTTGCTGCGGCTGTTTGGCTCTGCAAGCACCTGCACATAGGTCACAAGCACCTCACTCTTGTCCTTCGCTGCGACTGCCCAACAGTCATACAAATGATTTTCGCTGTAAGAAGCGATGCGATAATAGTCACCCTCTCTTACCAAATCATTGTATTTATGATACATTTCTACCTGCTTTGGAATCTGCGAAAGCTCGTCCTCCCCAAGCTGTGTGATATCCAATTCATAGCCAAAGGTTCCTGTCAGTGCCACATGACCTCTCGTCTCAAATGGTGTCTTTCTTCCGATTCCATGGTTTGGCGATGCGCTCACATGTGCGCCCATTGTGGCAAGCGGATAAACGATTGCCGTACCCTCCTGTATGCTCAATCGCTCAATTGCATCGGTATCATCAGAGCACCAAATCTGTGGCGAATAATAGAGCATTCCCGGATCAAATCGTCCGCCTCCACTCGCACAATTTTCCAGCAGCAGATCTGGAAACTCGGTAATCAGTCGCTCCTGAAGCTCATATACACCAAGCATATAGCGATGCTGCAATTCCCCAACACCATCTCCATACAGCATTTTGCCGCCTACATTGCTGGTATAGCGATTTAAATCCCATTTTACATAGTGGATATTGGCACTGCGAAGAATGGATGCCACTGCATCATACACATAGTCCCGCACATCCTTTCTTGAAAAATCAAGCACATACTGAGTACGAAACAGCGGTGTCTGTCTTCCTTCGATCTGAATCGCCCAATCTGGATGCGCCCGATACAAATCGGAATCTGGTGATACCATCTCCGGTTCAAACCAAATGCCAAACTCCAATCCCATCTTATTTACTTCACTTACCAGATACTCCAGTCCGCCCTTTATCTTGTTTGTGTTTACAAACCAATCTCCAAGAGAACTGCTTGAATCGTTTCTTTTGCCGAACCAGCCGTCATCCATAACCAGCATCTCAATACCGGTTTCCTTTGCCTTTCTAGCAATCGAAAGCAGCTTTTCTGTATCGAAAGTAAAGTAAGTTGCCTCCCAGTTATTGATCAAAATCGGCCGCATACAATGATTATACTTGCTGCGAATCAAATGATTTCGATAAAAATCATGATAGGTGCGGGTCATTTTTCCAATTCCCTGTGCGGAGTATGTCATGACAACCTCTGGAGCCTGAAACATTTCTTTTGGCTGTAATCGCCAAGAAAATCCGTCCTCATTGATTCCCATTACCATGCGAACCGTCTGAAACTGCGTTCCCTCTGCCTGTGCGACAAAATTCCCGGAATACACAAAATTCATTGCATAAATCTTCATTGCTGCATTGTAGAAATCTTCTGGCGTCTTGATTGTGCTATAATCAATTCCTGCTGCTTCCATCTCATCCAAGCGAAGGTGAGCGGAATAATCTGGAAGATCCATCAAATTGCTATATGTAGTCGTTGACATACTCCCACGGTTAAAACCGTGGGATTCCTTAACTAGTTCCGATAGCATCAGGCAGCCCTATAGACTGAATTATAGCCACTGTGTTCAGGATTTATGCTGATAGGATTTCATACGCCAGGTATTACTTTCTCAGCAAAAGACTTATGCCGGAGCCTTTTTTCGTTTTATTTTTGTTTAAAATCCAAAGCACTGTCGCATGGATAGTCCGCTTTCCTTCATGTTCCGAATTAACTGATCCTGCTGATCCGCGAATCTTCTAAATCCATACTTACATTTTTCTGCATCTGGATGTTTCAATTCCAGATCTGCATTGTGAATTAAGAATGCAGAATACAAATCTCTTTGTATTATCCTTCCTCCGATCTGCTTTTCTCTTTGTGACAACGGAATCTTTTCATAGTTTCCAGTTACATGATTATACTGACTCGCCTTAAACTCCCTTGTATCAACTTCTGCATATCCACCTCCAACCGCTTCTGCCTTCTGTTTTAATTCCAACAGAAATCTTGCCGGTGCACGACGATTGATGGATTTTCCAAACCGCCTTTTTCGCTTGAATTTCTGAATCCGTTTTACGCTGCCATCTTTTTGTCGAATTTCGGATATGGCTTCCTGACGTTTTGTTTCTTTTGCCCTTTTTTGAAGTGCCTGAAACTGCATCTTTTCGACCAGAAAATACTTGGAATCCAGCAGCATCTTATTACAAAGTTGCCTGTGACTTGTCACAATATAAGCTTGTCTCTTTCGGTGGAGAGCCTTTCTCATTCGGCTCATTTTCAAGTAGTTCCCTGAGTACTTCCAGGGTTCTTGGTTGGAGCGTTTAATCGTTCCATCCTCGTTGTATTTATTCGGGTTACTGTTTCTTCTGGAACGCTCCATGCTTTGGGAAAGCGACTGAATCTCTCGTTCATATCGAATTGCCTCTGGTGCAAGCTCCTCCAACACACAGGTGGTTTCAGAAACACCCGCTACCGTTGATACCCCTGGATCAATTCCCATTGTAGATGTACCAATTGGACGTTTTCTCGCGGGAGCATCTTCTTTCAGAATAATCTCGGCATAGTATCGCCATCCACTGGAAAACATCTTCCGCTTGATATTGCAATAGCAGACATTCCCTTTCAGGGATTCTGCTACATAGCTGCGGCTGGCAGCTGATTTTGGGAGATAACATTTTAACGAAAGACCTACCCAGAAAACCATCATTGCCTCTGAATCAAAACGGGCACCATTCTTATTGGATTTTCCACCAATCGTATCAAAATCCATGAAGTGCTTAAAGCGAAGTACCTTTCCTTTTCCAAACAGGCACTTCTCGACACCACACCATACACGGTCTGCTTCTACCTGTACCTGTTGAGAGGAAAGCAGCTTTGAGAACTGCTTTCCACATACCTTCAGATAGTATTCAAGGGCGGATTTTGATAAGCCATACGTGCTGCGTTGTTCTACCAGCTGCGCAGATAAGGCTTTCTTTTTGACCCTATCTTCCTTTGACAGCGTTTCTTTTCTCGACAGTTCCCTGGATAATTCCAGATATTGCTGTCTCAACGCTGCATAGTCTTTGTCGTGCTGAAGGCGGATCATGCATTTACGGGCGTGCTTCACACATACATTATGCAGATGCGTTAATGCATGAAACCGACGACTGATTTCACGGCATTCCGATTTGGATGGCTTTAACAGAAGTTGTACGGTATGCATCTTAATACCTCGTCTTTTGTGTCTCAATATACCTTTGAATCGTTTCGGAACTGATTTCTCCGGCAGTGCTGACAAAGTAGGATCGGGTTCACAGTGATGGCATTCGTGAAAGTTCTGGAAATTCAGCTCTTAATACATTCGATGTGCCTCTCTTCACATATTTCATAATATCCGGTATTGAAAGCTGAGGAAGTACGCTGACAAACAGATGGACATGATCTTTCTGACATTCCATTGCAAGGATTTCAATTCCGTGTTGTTCACAGATTGTCGTTGTTAGTTCCTTAAACCGTTGTTCCACATCGGGAATTAAGAATATCTTCCTTCGATAGCGTGGACAGAAAACAAAATGGTATCGGATTAACGACACGGTTGTTGCTGTTGTTTTGTATGTTGTATTCATGTCTCTAGTATACTGCAGAATGTGTATAGAATCAAGTATTATATACGCTTTATATAAAAAAGTTTCTTGGCTTTCCCGCCTCATTGTTGTAAAATAAGAACTGCTCAAATCTGCTGAATATACTGATTTACTTACTCCACCGTAAGCTCCATTATGACACCTTCACAGCCCTCTGGCAGATCACGCTCCGGTATCATCTCAAGATATGGCAGTCCTGTCTTTGCCCAATGGACGCGACGTATTCCCGGCTGCCGCTGCAAGGTCTTATCATTCTCATCATGCAAAATCGCGTGATAAATCATCAGATCATCTCCCGTGTCCGGATCCTTGACAAAGTTGTTATGGCCCGGTCCGTACTCACCTGGCACACTCTCCTTTGTCAAAAGCGGATAACCAAGCCATGTCCAGTTCTCCTGTTTCAAAAGGTCAGATCCACTCTTTGCACGCAACAAGCCGACATCATACAGATCGCCCATACTGGTAGAGGAACCTGAGATTGTTACAAACAGATCATCTCCTCTGCGAAGCAGATACGGTCCCTCATCTACCTCAGTCTCATAGCGATCCCATCCGTACATCGGACGCACCACACACTGCGGCTTGCTCGTAAGCTGCCATGGTTTTTTCGGGTCAACCGTTGCAATATAGATGTCCGCCGTTCCCGCCTCGAAATGTTTATCGTCCACTCCATAATGAATCTTGCGATCGGACCACATCACATAATCCTTTCCATGATCTCTGAAATAACTCATATCAAGCGAAATGCCGCCCTCTGTCAGATCTGAACCATCCATCTTGACACACTTTTGCGGTGTCTCCCATGCATTCGGATCTGCCGGATCACCATTGCAGCGCAGAATATAAGACTTTACATGAATCCACTGTGCATTCTCGCAAAGTGAGGTGAACATGTACAAAATGCCATCAATTTCATGAAGTTCAGCTGCCCATGTCCCGACAAAATGAAGCCCATTTTCAAGCGGAATGCGATAGATAACAGTCGGTTCGGCATCAAAGGTTCCCTCAATCGTATCCGCAATACGAAGCTGGATGTTGTGCGTTCCGGATGAGGAAAGATAATACTTTCCGTGATATTTTGTCACGCATGGGTCAGACATGCCATAAAATTCGACAAACTCATCTGAACGAAAGTGAATCGGCATCGGAAATTTCCAGCGTTTCTGCAAAATTTTCCCCGGAATCTTCCAGGTACCCGGCTTTGACACATCCACCTCATTTAATGCTTCCTTGTTCCACGCTACTTTTTTTTCATGCGTAGAACCATCACTGTAAACACAAGTTACCTTTGGTGTACAATCAAAAAAGGACTCTAAGGATTTTCCAAGCGGCCAGTTTTTATGTACCGGCTCGGTCTTGACATAATGAATATCGGCAAAGTACTCACATAACACCTTTTTTTCTGCTTCTGTGATCTCAATTACATTGCCAGGAACACAACCGTCTATGCCGAAATTTTTGCTTTCATCTGTTTGTTTTTCCACCTCGCCAAACTGAGTCTGTGCACACACTTCACACTTTTCTATTTTTTTCAAATCATTTGTCTGTGCACAAAATCTTCCCGAAACGGTCTCCCACTCTGCATAATAGATTCCACTTTCCTTATCATATGTGCATCGTGGATTGCAAATTTCCTCATCAGAAAGCTTCACAAAAGCAGGCTCACTGTAATGAACCAGATCAGCAGAATCAAATACCATCACGCAGCCGAAATGCGTTGAATCCGGCGCATTCTGATTGCGGCGCACAGCAAGCACATGAAACGTATTATTCGCACCTCGGCAAAGCCATGGACTTATCAGTGTCTTTGTCACTCCGACAAATTCATTCTCCTCAAAGGATGCCTTTGCAAATAAAATACCCGTGTTGTTACGAAGTGGTGTGAAAGATTGGCCATCCTCACTGAGTGCCAGATGCATTGCATGCTCCCAGTCACAATTGTATCCAATATGCCCCGGATAATTAAAATCCGGATAGCACCCTTCTCCCTTTTTGGTGTATGTCAATAAATATGCCATTTCATTCTCCCTCATTTGAATCATCATTCTGTCATTTTCTGTATGTACTTTTAAGATTTTTCAAGCAATTTTCTTTCCCTTTATTATTCTCTTTTGTCCTGATCAGCCCTTAATTCCGGAAGAAACCTGTCCGGCAACGAAATACTTCTGTCCGAAGATATAAAGAATCAGCATTGGCAGCATAGATACGGTCGCTGCGGTAAATGCCAGACTATACTCGGATGTACGATCACCGATAAAAATAGCCAAACCATTTGATAACGTACGCATTGTGGATGCATTTGCCACGATCAATGGCCAAAGCAGGTCATTCCAACAATTATTGATACCAAGAAGAAGCATTGTGATCATAGTCGGCTTTACAAGCGGAAGCATAATCTTCCAGAAAATTCCAAACTCACCGAGACCATCAATACGTGCCGCATCCTCAAGTTCTCTTGGAAGCTCCTGAAATGCTGCTCTGCACAAAAAAATCCAGTATGCAGACGCAATCTTTGGGATGATTAAGCCCCAGTAGGTATTCAGCCACTTTAAATAGTATACTTCCAGATACAACGGAACCATGATTACCTGAAATGGGATCATCATTGTTGCCAAGAACAAAAGAAACAGTACGTTCTTTCCTTTGAAGTTAAAACGCGCAAATGCATATCCAGCCAGTGCATTGATAAACATAGAAGGAATTGTACAGCCGACTGCATAGATGACGGTATTCTTTGTCATCGACAGAAAATCAATTCGTGACAGAACGGCCTTCCAGTTTTCAATCAGGTGATTGGCCTGCGGGAAGAACTTTGGCGGATATTGCATAACCTCAGTATCGCTCTTAAAGGAGCCAAGGCACATCCAGACAAGAGGCGCTAACAGCAAAAATGCAAACACACACAACATAATAAAGATTGGAAAATATTTAATGCCGTTTTTAATCTGCAATTCCAACGGCTTCTTATTCGTGATTAATTCCTGATTTTTCATCTTTTCTACCATGCCTTTCCAATTTCAATCACCTTAATCATCAGATGTCTTGTTCATTATGGTGTACATAATCACCGTAATGATCATGATAAAGCCAAACAAGACTTCACTCATTGCTGTCGCATAGCCAGTCTTATCAAGTGAGTTAAATGCGGTGTCATAAATATAGACAACAAGTGTAGTAGTGGAACGGCTCGGACCTCCCTTTGTTAACGTATAAACGATATCAAACATTTGGAGAGAACCGATGATACGGGTCATAAGCAAAAACCAGAAGGATGGCATGATACCCGGCAGTGTGACGTGGAAAAACTGGCTGATCTTTCCGGCACCATCGATTGAGGATGCCTCGTACAGAGATTCTGGAATGTTCTGAATGGCTGCCACAAGAATAATTGTAGAAATACCAAAAGTCTTCCAGATTGCAACAAATACAACGACATAAATCGCTGAACCTGTATTGTTTAACAGATTCGTACTAGAAAAACCAAGAAGCTTTAACCAGTAGGTGAAAATACCGATATTGGAATGAAGAACAAGCTGCCAGGTAACACCTACCGTTACCGCTGACGCGATAACCGGAAGGAAATAGATGCTTCTGAAAATCTTATTCTTACGTGTATTCTTTGCCAAAAGAGCAGAAAGCACAACACCAATGACCATCTGAAGCGGAATCTCAACCGCCGTGTACTTTAATGTAATGCCAACACTCTGCCAAAAACGTCTGTCGCTCACAATTTTTTTATAATTATCAAATCCGACGAACTTCGCGGCAGACAAATCAACGCCCATTTTCTGGGTACTGATGTAAAAAGACGCAATCAATGGAACGATGCAAAATACAATCAGTAAAATTGCTGCTGGTGCAAGAAACAGGTAGGCCGTCCTCTCACGTCTTTTTTCGATAGATATCGTTTTCTTTTTTCCAGTCGCGTTCATGATAATGCTCTCCCTTCTATGTTTAATGCAACGATTCTGGAGTCTTGCAAAACAGTATAACCATTCAAAGCCACAGCTTGATTTTTATGATACCAGGGTCAAAAGGGCAGAAAGCCGATGCAAGCTTGCTTGCAAGAGGATTTTTGACCCCAACATCATTTTTATAAAACAAAAGGGATGCCAGATTATTCCGGCATCCCTCCATCCTTGATCACTCGATCTACCGGTCAATTCGATCAATCGTAATAATCAGAAATGTAACTCTCCAAATCTGACTGGTAATCAGCGAAGAAGTCCTGAACGTCATCATAAGTCGGATCGGTCGGTCCATTGAATACCCAATCCTGTACATAATCGCTCTGGCAGCTTGCCGCATCACTGTAGAACAATGTTCCCGGTGCGGTGAACATCTGAACCTGAGCAATCTCACTCGGAGTCAGATCAACAAGAACATCAACTGCCTGATATTCGTCACTATTGACAGTCGGCAGATATGCATTCAGATAGCACATGGAAACAGACCACTCGGTATTCGGTGTTACGTTGCTGTAATCAACATTCTGTGTTGTCTCACAAGCTTCCAGACCAGAGCCTGTCATCCACCAGTTGATAAACTCTTCTGCAGCCTTTGCAGTCTCATCAGTAGCGGACGTGGTGATCATGAAACTGGACATATCGCCAAGTGCGTATTCCTTCTGATCTTCTCCGGTAACAGTCGGCAGGCTGGCAATACCATAATTTACACCAGCTGCATCCAATGTTCCCTTTAACCATCCGCCATTAGTCATCATACCAATCTGACCTGCTGCCATCATGGAGTCGATATCGATTTCCTGTGGGTTATATCCATTGTCATACAGATTCTTCATCCAAATCATTGCATCTGCAAATGCCTGATTATCAAGAAGGTTTGCCTTAAATCCATCTTCCTCATTTCCAGTGATCATGTAGTCGGTTCCAAAACGCTGGATAACGGACTGGTTCTGACCATTATAGCAGTAGAACAAGCCAGAGCCATAGATCGGATTGTCATCGGTAGACAACGCGGTAATCTTCTCTGCCGCCTCTGTCCACTCATCAAATGTAGTCGGAACCTCTTCGATTCCTGCCTGCTCAAACAGATCCTTATTGTAGTACATCATATAGGTACTGATCTGGAATGGAATTGCATATAGCGTATCTTCATTGTAGCACATGTTCAAATATGCCGACGAGAAGTCCTCTTCCTTTAATCCTGTGTTCTCCCAGATGTCATCCATCGAACGAAGGTAACTCTTATAGCGGGTAATCTCATTTGTACTTAACAGAACAAGGTCGGCTGCCTCTCCTGTCGGAAGGCTGGTCTGAAGCATATCGGAGAAGGATGTGGTACGCGTCATCTCAATATGAACGGTATCACTCTCTTCATTAAATTTGTTTACAAGAGCTTCCAACGTGTCGCCGTCACCGCCTGTCCAGCTGTTCCAAAATACTACATTTGTCTTGTCATCATCTGCTGTGCTTGCATTTGCAGCGGTCGCAATTCCGGACGTCATAACCATACTCAGTGCAAGGACAAAAGAAACCTGTTTTCTCATAGCAAAAATCCTCCTTAAATAATCTCTGACCGTAAAAGGACAGAATCCTAGCGCTTGTGCATTTTGCACATCTTGACAAAAATGTTCACGTGTTCATTTATCTATATTTCAAATTATAATCTATTTTCACAGTTTGTCAACCGTTTTTTTAATTTTTATATGCTTTTTTCATATAAAAGTTATTACTCCCGGAATTTTTTCCTACAAACGCGGTTCAACAGTAATCCGTGCACAAAAAAAGAAGGAGCATCACCCTCAAAGTGATGTTCCCTCTTCTAAATCATATGACACCTCTGTATCCTCTGGAATTTTTCTGCCTTCAATTAAATCAATAACAGCATCTGCCGCACTCGCTCCAATCTGCTCCACATGGTTATCCACTGCAGCAATTGCCTCTTCGTTCCAAAATCGATACATCAATCGGTCATACGTCATAAGACCATAATCACGCGGACATTTGAATCCGTTTTTCTTCAAAAATTTTTGAAGCGGCAGTGCAAACATTTCACCTGTGCATAACAGCACTGTTTTTTCGCCTGTATTGTTCTTTAAATACGCTAATGCCTGCTCATTTGTATCCTTCCCATAGAAAACGCGATAATCACATCCCTGCCGTTCAGCCTCCTCCTTAAATCCGGAAGCACGCTGATAATGTGGAATATTGATCATTCCATCCTCCGCATACAGAGGGGGCACAACAAATACCTGCCTGTTATAGCCATGCGCCTTTAAAAATCGAACAACATCCTTCACCGACTTGTTTTCATTGATACCAACCGTATAACTTCCCGGAAGCAGCTGATATCCGAGAATCACATATTTCATCTCCAGATTGTCGAGCCATCGCTTAAATTCCTCTCCTCTGTTCACACAATTTAAAATCATACCATCGACACAATACCCCTTCATCATCTCGATCAGATGCTTTTCTTCCATAGTGTCATTATCATGCGTACAGGTGCAGACCATATAGCCGCGCTCCCTTGCCCGATGAGTAATCGCATCGACAATCTCAGAAAAATACAGATTTCTGACATCGGAAACGATAATGCCAATCATATGGCTCTTGCCATTCACAAGACTTCGTGCGATCAAATTGGGGACATAACCCATTTCCTGTGCCTTTTCCAGAATTTTCTCACGTGTCTCTGGCTTTACGTTTTCATTGCCGCTGAGCGCCCGGTTCACGGTGATGCGCGATACACCGCAGGCCTCTGCGACATCCTTTGCTGTTACTGCCATTTTCTACCAGTCCTTTTCCCTGAATTATTCTCTTTCACACAATTAACTGTTCAAGCTCCTCTGGCGTATCGACAATACGCGCTGCACCATGCTCAATCAAAAAATCTCTGCCACGAAAGCCCCAGTTCACAAAGATTCCGTCCATGCCTGCCTGCTTTGCAGTCTCAACATCGACATCCGAATCTCCAATATAAACCGCCTCATCTGCCGTCTTTTTCAATGTCTTTAACACCTCGAAGACGCTGTCCGGACACGGTTTTCTGCGGATCCCTTGGCGCTCACCAACCACAAAATCAAATGCGCCCGGAAAATATTGGCTGCACAGTTCCTGTACGGCAAAGTCAGCCTTATTCGAGACAACTGCCGTCTGAATGCCACATCCACGCAAGTCCTCTAGCAGCTTTGGAATCCCATCATATGGCTTTGTATGGTCTGCGCAGTGTATCCCATAGTGCACCTTAAAGCTCTCCAGTGTCTTTTCTGCCGCTTCCTTTGATATTCCCTGCGGCACAGCACGCTCAATCAGCTTTCCGATGCCGTTTCCGACAAAGCGGCGCACCTCATCAAGTGTACGTGCCGGATATCCATTCGCCGCAAGTGCCGCATTGGTGCTCTCTTTTAAATCTTCTAATGTATCAAGAATTGTTCCATCTAAGTCAAATATAGCAAGTTTGTAACTCATTTTCTTTTCCTTTCCACAAGAGTATGATAACATGATATCAGGGTCAAAAGGTCAGAAAGCCGATGCAAGATTGCGAGAGTGCAAAGCACGTAGCAATCTGATATCAAAGGGGTCAAAATGCCTTTTGACCCCAACATCATAACCTACGTGCTCCCAACAGCGCTTTCCCGAAATTTTCCTCTGCCACGTAACCTGCCGGGTTGCACCCTCACCCGCGCTTCTTTCTCCACAGCCCGGTGCGATATACCACATACAGCACTACTGCTGACAGCGCATTGCTGACAACGACACTGTACCAGATACTGCGTACTCCCATATTCAGCCAATGCTCGCACACAAAAAGTGTCGCAAAACGAAATACCCACAGCCTTGTCGCATCGACTGCCATCGTGACTTCGGTATGACCGCTTCCCTGAAACAGTCCGCTCGTGGAATTGTACACACCATTTGTAAAACACCACAATGCCATGATGCTAAGAAAATCCGCTGCCATGGCAATCACCTGCTCGTCATTTGAAAACAGTCCGACAATCGCCTCTGACAAAAATGGGCGCGACAAAATCACTCCTCCGACAAACAAAAAGATTACACTTGCCCGTCTCGCAAGACGATATCCCTTATCGGCGCGGTCAAGCTGATTCGCTCCGATATTCTGACCGACTATCGTGGCTACTGCGGAACCGATGCCGTTTGACGGCAATGTGATAAGACCATTTACTTTATTTCCGATGCCGTATGCAGCCATCGCCTGCGTACCATATACGTACACATTCCGGCTCATCAAAAGAAAGCCAAGCTGCATGGTACTGCCGCCGATCGCTGTCGGCAAGCCTACTACCAGAATGCTTTTCAGCTTATTTTTTTCAAAATGAAAGCCCTTTAAATGAATGCGCACGCCAACCTTATCTCTGTAGAGGATAATCTGTGACAATACCGCCGGAACGGCCTTTGCTGCGACAGTTGCAAGTGCCGCGCCTGCTGCACCCATATGAAATACAAGCATTAAAAGCGGGTCAAGTACGACATTGAGCAGAATACCTGTCAGATTTAAAAACATCGGCGAGACCGTATCACCCTGCGCCTGCCGTATCGCGGCAAAGATATTTACCATATATAGAAATGGCATATCCAATATAACAATGCGAAGATACACATTTGCCACTGCTTCTGTCGGCCCATCTGCTCCTAGCCATTTTACCACAGCCGGAGTGAAAATTGCAATCGCACCTGCACAAATGATTGAAAATATCATTGCGCATACAAAAATCTGGCTCGCCATCGAACCTGCTTCCGCTTTTTTTCCGGCACCAATCAGCTGCGCAATCAGCACGGCTCCTGCCACTGTCAATCCTGAACCAAAATTCACTACGATCTGCTGCAGCGGTGACACCAGATTGATAGCTGCCAACTCATTTGTTCCCAGCTGACCGAGCCAGTACGTATCTGTCAGGTTGTACATGGTCTGTAAAAAGCTATTGATTACTACCGGCACTGCCAATGCCAATATCGCCCGCCCCATGCTGCCGTGCAAAATCAATTGAATGTTTTTTTCGGTTACTTTTGCTTTCGCCATATCCGTCTTACCCTTCCTTTGCCTTTTTAGTAGCATTATAACGCAAAAGAGCGCTGTCGCCAAATGGCAACAGCGCTTTTTCTTATACTTTTAGCCCTTTACGGCTCCTACATTAACACCCTTTACGAAGTATTTCTGCAGGAACGGATACAGGATCATGAATGGCAGAATCGCGATAATGATTGCTGCACTCTTTACCGTATTCTCGGTTGCACCGCCATTTGCCTGAGGAAGATCACTTCCCATCATGATACTTCTCAGCTTCATCTGGAAGTTGTACAGATTGGAATCTGTGATATACAGCTTATAATTTGTATAATCATTCCAGTAAGAAACTGCAAACATCAGACCGATGGAAGCAAGTGCTGCCTTAGAAAGCGGAAGCACGACCTTGATGAAGGTTGCCATTGGCGTACATCCGTCAAGTGTGGCTGCCTCAAACAAACTCTGCGGAATGCCCTCGAAGAAGTTACGCATCAATACGAGGTTATAGATGTTGATTGCCGGAAGCAAAACAACGCCGAGCAGGTTGTTTGTCAGACCTAAGTTCTTCATAACTAAGTATGTAGGAATCATACCACCGTTGAAGATCATGGTAAACAGCAAAAAGTTTGCAAAGAATGTTCTTCCCGGCATATCCCACTGAATCAGCACATATGCACCAAGTGTGGAGAGCGCCAGACCAAGGAACGTTCCAACAAGTGTCGTTCCAACTGAAATCAGAAGCGGACGATACAGAGTCGGGTTCGATAATACACTTGCATATCCTGCCAGACCAAACTGCTTTGGCCACAGTCTCATACCATATGCTGAATTTAAATCGAAGGAATCGACTAATACCTTGTAAATCGGGATCAGCATAATAATGGAGATCACAATAAAGAGGATTCCATTAATCACATTAAAAACTCTAATCTTTGGACGATCTTTCATCTTATCTCCACCTCCTTATACAATACCACGTCCGTTGCGGACTTTCTTACTGATATAGTTGCAGATCAGCACGAGTACGCAGCCGACAAGTGACTTGAACAAACCTACAGCTGTGGTATAACCATAGTTTGGAATACCGCCGCTGTTGAATGTCTGGTTGTAAACATAGGTCTGGATAACCTCTGCCTTTTCCATAACAGCGTCATTCTGCAATACGAATACAGACTCGAACAAATTCAGAACCTTTGCCAGATTCAGGATGATAACGGTGATGATCGTATTGGCCAGTGCCGGCATGGTGATATACCACATCTTCTTCCAGCGTCCTGCACCATCAATCGCAGCTGCCTCATAAATTTCCTGGCTGATACCGACAAGTGTTGCCATGATGATGATCGTCTGCCATCCTGTGTCCTTCCATACATTGATTACGAAGAACATAGGCGTCCACCACTTTGCGCTTCCAAGGAAATAGATCTCGCTTCCCTTCTCAACTACACCGATTGCTACAAGGAAGGAGTTTACCAGACCTGAGCTGGATGGTGAGAGAATCAAACCGAATACAGATGCCGTAACTACCCATGATAAGAAGTGAGGCAGATAAATGATTGTCTGTGCAACCTTCTTAAAATGGACATTTATGATCTCATTCAATAATAGTGATATTACTACAGCCGCAAACGTGTTCAAAAGCAGCTTCGTAATACTTAAAAACAGCGTATTTTTAAATGCACGCCAGAACATTGGCTTTGAAAACAGTGTCTCAAAGTTCTTAAGTCCCGTCCATACCGGATCCTTGATCAGCTTATATTCGGTAAATGAGTAAATAATACCAAACATTGGCAGATAATAGAATACCACTACGAAGAGGAATACCGGAAGGAACATCAGATAAAACCATCTATACTTATAGATCTGATCCTTAAGCGGCTTCTTGTGTGATACGACAGTCCCGTCCGGGAGTGTCAGTGTGTTCTTTTTTGCCATCGCATTCTCCTTTTTATGATATTGGTATTTTCGATGCCGACGCACTCGCAGCACCTGTTTGAACAACGGAAAAGCCGCGGAGAGTCAATTTTTACGATATGCCTCTCTGCAGCTATCCGTCTGTCATACAAATCGATTATCCTGCATTTTTCGTAATTCAAAACAACACAGGTCTGGTCTTGGACCGATTAGTTGTTCAGAGAATCTACAATCTTCTGAGACCAGTCGTTTCCGCCCTGCTCATCAAAATACTTCATACCATCCTCAACGCTCATGCCCTGAGTAACAACCTTAGCGATTACTTCGTTCTTCAGTGTTGTCAGGTCACCGTTGTACTCTGCCATCTCATCAGTAGAGATAACCAACTGAGCCATCTTGCTGTTTTCCTGGAAGGTCTTTGCTGAAGTCTGTGCTTCCTCTGCTACTGCATCTGCCTTCGGATCGTTCTCAAGAGTAGTAATCGCCAGCATCGGATCGATGTGGTTCTTTGTATAAACAGTGCCTTCCTTCTCCATGTTCTCTAACATGTGGAACTGACCTTCCTCGTAGGTAACACCGCAAACTTCCTCAGCTGCTGTGGACCAGTGAGTACCCTCAACACCATATGTCCATAAGAACTGCATATCGCCGCCATCTAACATCGTCTCGATGAAATACTTAAATACGCCTTCCGGATTTGAGCAAGCCTCCGTGATACACCAAGCCGGAGCAACACGCTCAGTATAAGCACCAAGCTCCTCAATCGGAGGAATTGCTACTAACTCGCTGTCGATGTTGTTTGCCTCAAGGTTGGTCTTAAGGTTGGTTGCCCATGTTCCTGCCCAATATGTGAATACACCGAACTTGTCCTCATAGAACTTGGTACGGCAGTCCGATGTTGCATTCGTCAGAGACTCCTTATCAATGTAGCCAGCCTCATATGCACTCTTTAATCTCTCTAAAGCATCCTTCATGGAATCTTCTGTGAAACCATCTACCCATTCGCCGTCATCGTTCTTGTAGAAGCTCGGATACGCATCCTGATAGAACTCTGGCAGATAGTTGGTATACGGTGCCTCAGTTCCGATCAGACCTGCGGAAGATACACCATATGTATCGCCATCAACACCATTTCCGTCCGGATCGCCTGTGGTAAATGCTTCGAGCATTGCCAGATACTCTTCGTAATTGGTCGGAACTTCCAGTCCGCAGTTATCTAACCAAGCCTTCTTTACATAAGTGATACATCCGTTTCCTCTTGCAGGAGAAATTCCATACAGAGAACCATCAATCTTTAAACCGTCGATAACGCTCTGATCGTTAACGCGATCCTTTAGCTCAGAATTGTCATATGCCTCTGTCATATCCCACAGAACGCCCTCAGCTGCGTAGCTTGCGTAGTAAGTGGAACCTAACAGAACGACATCCGGCCAATCGCCGCCTGCAATTGTCTGACCCAATACATCATAGTACTGTGAATGGTCTGGCTGGATGATCTCAAGCTCAATACCGGTAAGTTCTTCCCACTTTGCTTTAAACTCTGCCTGTCCGTTCTCCTGTGTGAAAACGGTACCATCAACCATCATGGTGATCTTCTCAGGCTTCTCTACTTCATCAGCCATAGCAACAGCTGGTGCCATGCCCATAGAAGTCAGCACCATAGCAGCACTTGATGCAAGTGCCATCAGTTTTCTCTTCTCCATTTAGAAATCCTCCTTAATTGTGTCATTGTTGTATATAACAACGTCCTTGGGTGTATTTTACTACTTAAACGTTAAAATTACAAGCATTTTTTTAATTTTAACCAATAAACGTTTTCTTTTCAAATGTGTTTCCGTCACTTTTTGAAAAATTTCTTTGTTTTCTATATGTTTACCGATTGACATTTTTTTATCAAGGCCCTATACTGAACAAAAACAAGGAGGATTTTTTTATTTTATGAATACAATTCTAACCACCGATTTTCCAGAAGCAGCAGGTCTGTCTGCCTCTTGCATTGCAAATACATTACTAGAAATCGATCAAAAGGGAATCTGTATGCATAGTTTTTTGATGTGGAAGGATGAAAAGCTGTGTGCAGAAGGGTATTATGCCCCTGTAAAGCGCGATGATCTTCACCGGATGTTTTCTGTCACAAAGAGTTTTGTGAGCATCGCCATCGGACTTTTGCAGGAGGAAGACCGTCTTTTGCTTGACGATTCGATTGTAAAATTTTTCCCGGAATATGCGCCGGATCCTTCGCAGGTTCATCCGTGGCTTGCAGCCACCACAATACGTGACATGCTCTCCATGCGTTCCTGTCACGCATCAACCACATATGACAAATTCAGCTCCAAAACCGACTGGGTGAAGAGCTTTTTTACTGTCCTGCCGACCCACAAGCCGGGCACGGTGTTTCACTATGACACCTCTGCCACTCACACACTTTGCGCACTTGTGGAGAAGCTGTCCGGCATGACAATGCTGGACTATCTGCGAAAAAAAGTGCTGGACGAAATTGGCTTTTCAAAGGAAGCCTACTGTTTAAAAGATGGTTTTGGCATAAGCATGGGCGGCTCCGGACTGATGGCGACTTCGCGTGATCTGATGCTGTTTGCACTTCTTATCTTAAAGCAGGGAAATTTAAATGGAAAGCAGTATATACCGGCTGATTATATTAAGAAAGCGACCTCTTTTCAGACAGCCACCTGCGTCACGGGGCCTGTACCATCCGAATCTATGGGATATGGTCTTCAATTTTGGATTGGCGAGCATGACGCAATCGTTTGCTATGGCATGGGCGGTCAGCTTGTGATTCTTTTGCCGAAATACAATACCGCAATCGTAACGACTGCCGACACCCAAGGCTATCAGGGCGGCAATCAAGTGATCTACGATGCCATCTGGAGACATATCCTGCCGGAATTGGAAAGAAAACTTGCGCCGTGGACTCCGAATGATGCTGAAAAGTGTGAATTTGAACAGTTTCTGCGTGGACTTGCAATGCGTCCGTTACCGCAGCAGTATGGCTCTATGCCTCAGTCATTGAACAACAAAACCGAAAATGTCAATGACATAAATGGGACTTTTTTTGCGAATTTCCAGCAAATTATGTCAAGTTTTGAGGGAACATATGGCATCCGTAAAGATGCTGTCGGAAATCTGCATGGCACAAATAAAGCTGCTGCCGTCACGAGTGCGATCTGGGAGCAAGTTTCTTTTGAGATGGAGCAAGCATCAAAAAAGAAGCCGCTTGGTACAGGGAAGATAACTCTGAAAAGTCATATTTCCCCGTCCCTGACGGCTTCTGATGAGACGGTTTCTGATAAAACGGTTTCTATTGAATTTGGTATCGGTATGTTAAAGGAAGGCTTGCTCACAATGACCACTCACATGGGAAATCGTACCGATGAGCCTGTAGAAGTTTCGATGCGCTATGCGGCGAGCGCATCATGGCTGGATAAAAATATGCTGTACATTCGTGTCCATCTGCTTGACACCTGCGTCGGCTCTATTCACATTCAGGCGGTATTTGGAGACTCTGATGTGACCATTTTCCTTCGCAAACAGGAGGAGACGCTTTTAGGCGAGTTTACAGGTCATCTCTACGGAATACGCTTGCCACAACAATCCGAATAGCTGCAAAAATTAAACGCAAGGTGTTTGAATTTTTTTAATATGGTGTTGGGGGCAAAAGGCATTTTGACCCCTTTGATACCAGATTGCTACGTGCTTTGCACTCTCG
>CAVJTU010000031.1:0-32701 GCA_963652495.1 uncultured Oscillospiraceae bacterium | reverse complement strand
GTAGTTTTTACTACGTTCTGAAATTTCACTCGCCTGTCCGCTCAGCGTTCAGGCTGTTTAAGAAATCTTCAGGGTTGGTTATACTGTTCAATTATCAAGGTTCTTTGTCTTGCTTTCAGCTTTAGCACTCATCTGTGTTCCTCGCTGACAGCTTGTTTAATTTACCACATCGCATCAGACTTGTCAAGCACTTTTTTCAACTTTTTTAATTCATATTTTTCATGGTTTTAAATTGTTCCTATTTTAGAATCAATTTCTGCCTTTGTTTTTGAATTACACCTGTTGTGTCAGTGTTGTTTTTAGCGACATTGGTTATGTTACCACCATACAATTGATTTGTCAACTACTTTTTCTCTTTTTTTACATTTTTTGCCACCACTTTTACAAAAATTGAACAAGACAGCCCACGGATTTAACCGTGGGCATATGTCAAATTCTCCATCTGGTATCGGATACAGATTTTCCGTAGTAGCCAGTTACAATCCCACTAGCTTTAGGTGGTGGGTAGTTGACTCCCTGCCATTTTCTTCAGATCAAGCTGCTTTATACACGTGCAATCCCCGCCAACACCTCACGGTAATCTTTTAAATTCTTTTTCAGCAAATTTGGTGTATCCAATCCATATGGACATTTCTTCTTACACTTATTACATCCGATACATCCATCAATCTTATTCATACGCGCTTGCCCGGCCTCATCTAACCAAGCCGCTGACGGTGCACGGCGAATCATCAGCGACATGCGCGCACAATTATTGATCTCGATTCCTGCCGGGCATGGCATACAATAGCCGCACCCCCTGCAAAAATCACCCGACAACTGCGTTTTCTCTTTTTCAATAAACGCTTCAATCTCCTTGGTATAGACAGGTGGATTATCCACATAGGAAAGAAACTCGTCCATCTCACTTTCTCTCTGCACGCCCCAGATCGGCAGGACATTCGGATACTGTGCCAGATATGCATAAGCAGCCTTTGAATCAGTGATCAATCCACCAGACAACGCCTTCATCGCAATGAATCCCATGCCTGCCTTTGAACAGGCTTCCTCCACCTCAATATCCTTTGCTGTTGCCAGATAGCAGAACGGAAACTGAAGTGTCTCGTACAATCCACTCTCAATTGCCTCCATCGCAACAGACAGACGATGATTGGTAATCCCAATATGACGAATTTTTCCTTGTGTCTTTGCCATAAGCATCGCCTCATACAGTCCGCTTCCATCATCAGGTTTAGGACAGAATGCTGGATTGTGGAATTGATAAATGTCAATGTAATCCGTCTTCAACTTTACAAGTGAGGTTTCCAGGTCCTTCCAAAAGCCTTCCACCGTAGTAGCGGCTGTCTTTGTTGCTATATAAACCTTTTCTCTCATACCTTCAAAAGCAACTCCAAGCTTCTCCTCACTATCGCTATAGGCGCGCGCAGTATCAAAAAAGCGTACACCTCCATCATATGCCTTATGTACCAGACGCACAGCCTCCTCCATCGTGACTCGCTGCACCGGCAATGCACCAAAACCATTTTTATTGACGGTAATTCCGGTCGTACCAAGTGTAACTATATCCTTCATATTTCTTATCATTCCTTTCGCTTCGCTCAGGCACAAACAAGTTATGAAAAATGTTGTGCCCCTCCTCTCTTTGATTTATAATTCTTGTAGGGAATAGCAATACACTACAGAGCACGGAAGGAGAAGTGGCGAATTTATTTCGACCCCGTATATTTATATGTGCCGTCATCCTTACAAGCACAAACAAGTGGGACGTTGAACCCGGACTCTTATCATTGGTAATAAACCATGTTTATTCAGTCGCAGGATGACAGTCACTGTTGCTATTCCTTTTTTATTAAGGTGGTGATACTTATGATGAAGTTAAAATACTCCATCTGCTGTGGACTTGATGTCCACAAAAATGTTATCGTTGCAACCATCGTAACTACCAATAATGACGGCTTATCCGAATATCTGCAAAAGTCTTTTTCAACCATCAACTCAGATATTCAAAGGTTTCACAACTGGCTTATCGAGAATAATTGCTATCATGTTTGTATGGAATCCACTGGAAAGTATTGGATTCCTATTTTTAATTATCTCGAAAATGACATCGATGTCTGCCTCACGCATCCCAAATATGTCAAAGCCATCAAAGGCAGGAAAACGGACAAAAAGGATTCTAAATGGATTGCAGACCTCTACAAATTTGACCTTGTCAGATGCTCTTTTATCCCTCCTAAGGATTTCCGCCAGCTCCGGGAACTTGCCAGATATCGCTTCAAGCTGGTCTACATGAAATCTTCCGAGAAGAATCGCATCCAGAATTGTATGACCGTTTCCAATATCGGCATTGCCTGTGTGCTCTCTGACCCTTTTGGCAAAACAGCAGCCGAAATCATGTCTTATCTGCTGGCGCATACCGCTGATTCCATTGATGAAAAAGCTGTCCGCAAACTCATAAAGAAAGGGGCAAAAGCCAAGTCTGACGAAATCATCGAAGCCATCAAAGGCTACAATATTGAAACAGACCAGGCTAAAAAACTGGAGCTTGCCCGAGGGCATCTGGAATATCTCGATGATATGATTACCCAGACCGAAGTGGAACTCTATGTCCGCATCAAGCCTTATTACGAGTTCGTGGAGTTTGTCAGTACCATGCCAGGCATGACAGAGTTAAGTTCCACGATTGTTCTTACAGAAACAGGCGTTAATATGGATATTTTTGATGATGCAAAACATCTGTGTTCCTGGTGCGGACTTTCTCCTTCCAACAATGAATCCGCTGGTAAGAAAAAGTCTGTCCGAATTGCCAAAGCAGGCGATTACCTGAAACCAATGATGGTTCAATGTGCCCTTGCTGCAATCAAGAGTAAAAAACAGCCTTATTTTGCAATCAAATATGGCCGAATCAAAAAGCGGCGCGGACACAAAAAAGGCAATCATTGCCATTGCAAGAATGATGATGGTCTGTATTTACCACATAGTTTCAGAAAAGAAGCTCTTTACTCCTACTGACTATGAGGAATTGATGGACTCTCAGAATCATGTAGAGCGTGTTGTCCTGAATGAGAACAATGTTTTTGCTTACCTTGAAAGCCTTGGTTACGATAGCTCTAAGTTAGTGAAACGCAACGATAACTAACATTTTTTCTGCTTTCTATACTTGTAAAAAGTGGGTTTTTATGAATCCTTATATAAGTGTGCCCAAAAATCCACTTTATTTTTCACTCTTTCTCCCGTCTGTTTCTTCTATAATACCAGATATTTCCACATAGATAATTATTACCCTATTCGTCCACCTGGTGTGCAATACTGTTGTGAAGATTTCCAGTATCAACGGGGCAATTCCTTTTTGCATACCGTTCCTCAGTCAGTCCGCACTCTTCAAGTGCTGCCATGATCTGTTGCCTTGTTGCGCGCCGTATTACGTCAGTATTGTCTAGCTTGATTACAATGCTTCCTGCTGATTTTGCCATATTCTATCACCTCAATCATAGATTATTTCAGGTAATGGCATTTTCTTCGGAACCACTGTGCCATACTTTTCTATTGTGTAGTCAAAATCATCTGTAACACATTTTAATAACAGTTCTGCAAATTCATTCTCGTTAAAGTCAATATTCGTGGGGAACTCTGGGCAATAGTGAAAATGTAAAACGAATTTAGTATGTGCTTTTTCTAATTTCTTTATCATCCCTTTGCTGCCTCCTTTAATTTTTCTCAAAATAATTCAACGATTTTGGAAAATATTCTTTCATCTTGTTATAGCGCAAATCGTCAAATTGCGCTTCAAACATATGTGCAAATGCTTCTGAGGTGATATTACTACTATTCTCCCAATACGTCAAGTCTAGCTTACCATTCTCAATTTTTCCATGTCCTGCAATGCCTCTGGTATTCCCTTGTGTAATTCCTTCCAGCAAGTCCGATACAGCAGAATATTTTCTCATATCTTGCAATTCACTAGCAATGGAAGAATCCACTTTATCAAAAGCGTTCAACTTGTGTTGTTTTCCATTAACCGTCTGAAATAATTATCATTTGACATGGTATTTAGCTCGTTGTCAATTAAATGTCCATGTTCATGAAACCAAGTCACCCCCGCTTACGCAGTCAGTCCGCACTCTTCAAGTGCTGCCATGATCTGTTGCCTTACAGCGTGTCGTACCGAATCGGTGTTGTCTAGCTTGATTGTAATATTTCCTGCTGTTTTTGCCATATTCACTCCTAATAGATTGTGTCTGGGTCATCGAACTCTATCAAATCGTTAGCATGATCACAAGCTTGTTTTGCTTTTTTATCTTTGTCGTAATATTGCCATAATCTTTCGATCATAGTTGTTCCACATTCAAAAACGATTTCACAAGCTTCTTTTTGGGTCTCGCATTTCAATATTGCATCTGCAAAAGTTTCCAATTCCTTTTCCATTATTCTTTTCTCATCTCCTGTCTGATAAAAATATAGGTTCACCCCCGCTTGCGCGGGGAATACGATGCTAGTATCGCACGCTATAGCATGTATATCAAGCACTTTTTTCCGTGCTTTTTTTGCTTGACTTTTTAAGCGGCTTTTTATACTATATAGTACTATATATGTTGCCGCCCTCCGAGCGGCAAAGAAAGGAGTTACATATATGCTACAGTATAAGATAGATATCATGGCGGCACTGAGGACCGCTGGGGTGACTTTTGCCAGCTGCCGGAAAAGCCACCTTTTTTCGCAGGCCACGCTCACGCGCTTTAAGCGCGGAGACGCTAGCATAGATGCAGCTACGCTTGATCGTCTGTGCTACGTGCTAGAGATGCAGCCGCGCGATCTTCTGCGCTATGTGGAGGGACCCGAGGACGCTGCGCTATATAGAGAGGTACACGAGCAAAAAAAATAAAGGATCACCCCCGCTTGCGCGGGGAATACAGACGGCACGCAAGGCGTGCAATCTGAATGTTGGAGACAAGATAAAGCTGTCTGGACGAATCCAGAGCCGCGAATACTTAAAAGTGGTAGATGGAATTGAAGAAGTCAGAACTGCCTACGAGATATCGGCACAGAGCATTGCAAAGGTGGAATAAGCGCAAAAAAGGAATACCGCATATGTTCTTCGGTATTCCTCATCTTTCAACTATTCTTCAGCGTTTATGATTTTAACCTCATGCAATGCTTGCGCTCCCTCATCAAGCAGCTTGTCACCATTTTTCCATGCATATGTTACCTCCACTGAGTTCTGCCATGTGTACAGATTGAATAGCAGATCAGCTTCCTCGTCATGGATAGCAACTATATAATCATCATTTTCCCACACAAGATAGTGCATTTTTGATGTGGAATCTTCGGACTCCTCTTTAGAATAGTTGTCTGTCGGCTCGCCACAAAGTTTGCGGAAACGTTCTGCAATATCTCCGAATGTCTGTGCCGCACCCTCAACCCTATAATTAACACCGTATAGCAATGCACTATCTTTATTGTAGTCAATGTAGCCATCGTCTGTAGTTGCATATGCAAAATAGAATGTAATGCTACAAATATCGCAATCCTCAGCTTTGAGAATCTTACAATCTTCTGCATGTAATTTGCTATCTGTAACAATATCAGAGTAAGTCAAAAATGCCAATGCTGAATCATCCTCAGCATTGGAAATAGCATGGTTGCCCTCTTTAAACGTGCTGACATAATATGCCCTAGCAAGGCTGCCTTGACTTGCGAATAGTTTCAATTCTGGAAACCGCTCTTTGACTTCTGCAAATGTTGTTCCCCATGGAATACCATCAAACGTGATTTCCCAACTTTGGGAATCTTCTTCTGTCGATGCAATCTCGGTTTCTTCTTCTGATGTTGCTACGGTTCCTTGCTCTGACTGTTCTTCGGTCACGGTCTTAACGTCTGCCGTCTTTCCGCATCCAGATAGCAGAGCCATACAGCCGCACAGTGCAGCGATATATCTTCTTCTCATGCTCATTCTCCTCCATTCTTTAACGCAAAATGCGCTGTAAGAATATTATAAACGTCATTTGGCAAAATGGCAACGAAAATTTGTAACAAAAAAAGAATAAGTGATATCCATTTCTGAATATCACCTATCCACGCTTTCCCCAAAATGCTTTAAGTGTCGTTTGTTTCTGGTTTTTCTTCGGAAGCATCAGAGCCATCGAAACTGTCAAAAGCCGCAGAATCATCATCCTCGTTCGGCTTAACCGGAGCGAGTAGCTTAGATTCGAGGATCACCCCCGCTTGCGCGGGGAATACAAAAAGCCTGTAAAAAATATGGATATCATGGTAGGTTCACCCCCGCTTACGCGGGGACGTCGTTATTATACCATTTTTTTTCTGTTTTTGAATAGTCATTATCATCCCAATAGTGTAACTTTACTTGAGGATTGACAGTCAGCAGATTATCTACAAGCATCAGAAAAAGAACCAGTTTTGGCTGCCGAAAGGCAGCCAAAACTGGTTCTCCATTCCACAGCAAGCATTTTGACATAACCGTGAATAGTTGCAAATTTCAGTGCAATGCCCTAATTAATCAATGATGTTGGGGGCAAAAGGCTTTCTGACCTTTTAACCCTGGTATCATTAATCAATTACTTCAATCCAACCCTTTGGAGCCTCGATACGTCCCATCTGGATACCAGTCAGAGTCTCATACAGCTTCTTGGTGATCGGTCCCATGTCTTCCATACCACTTGGAAGACAGATTTCCTTACCATGATCAACAATCTTTCCAACAGGAGAGATAACAGCTGCAGTTCCGCAAAGACCACACTCTGCGAAATCCTTTACCTCATCAAAGTATACCGGACGTTCCTCAACCTCGAGTCCTAAGTACTCCTTTGCAACGTATACCAAGGAACGACGTGTGATGGATGGCAAGATGGTATTGGACTTTGGTGTAACAACCTTTCCGTCCTTTGTTACAAACAGGAAGTTCGCGCCACCGGTCTCCTCAACCTTTGTACGTGTCGCGGAATCCAGATACATGTTCTCTGCATAACCCTGCTCGTGTGCCTCAACAATTGCATGAAGACTCATTGCATAGTTCAATCCGGCCTTGATGTGTCCTGTACCATTCGGTGCTGCACGGTCATAGTCACTGACACGGATGGTAATCGGCTTTGCGCCGCCCTTAAAGTATGGACCAACCGGTGTACAGAAAACACGGAACTGATACTCATTTGCCGGCTTTACACCGATAACAGCATCACTTCCAAACATATACGGACGAATATACAGGGTAGCGCCGGAGCCATACGGCGGAACATACCCCTCATTTGCCTTTACAACCTGTCTTACAGCATCAACAAAACGCTCCTGTGGGAACGGCGGCATCTCCAATCTCTTTGCAGAGTTCACCATACGCTCTGCATTTAAATCCGGACGAAATACAACGATCTGACCCTTCTCTGTGGTATATGCCTTCATGCCTTCAAATACGGTCTGTGCATACTGTAAAACACCTGCACACTCGCTGATCGTAACTGTTGCATCAGAGGTCAGTGTACCCTCATCCCACCTTCCGTTTTTATAATTTGAAACATATCTTTTATCGGTCTGAACATAACCAAATCCAAGACTGCTCCAATCCAAATTTTTCTTCTCCATAATGTCTGCTTCCTTTCTCATCTGCTGTCGATTGATTATCCTTTAGCTCGGATCAAAGAAAAAAACTCACTGAATCAGCAAATTCCGATCCCTGACTTAACCTAAAGGCAAGCCCTTAGGGTTCCAGTAACACCCATATGATACAACTTTTTCATTAATAATTCAAGCAAAATTGGTTGTATGGCAGGCTTCATCTCAGGCTTTTACCTTAGAAATTTTACAACTTACTTTAAATAATTTACAATACATTGAATGTACTGTGTATTGGTTGGTCTTGTGCTGTCATTTGCTGCCATTTCTCCGAATATACACTTTTTATATTCCCTATCTGCAAGCGGCCATGAGCGCTCAATCGCCACGCGTATCGCACGTTCAACACGGCTTGGCGTCGTATCGTGGATCTTTGCAATCTGCGGATACATCAGCTTTGTGATACGTTCGATCATCTCATGATCTTTGATTGCAATCGTTATCGCATCATGCAGATACTGCGCACCCGCCATGGTTCCCAAAATACCAAGACCCGTCAGAACATCCTGAACAGTCTCTTTTCGCATTCCAACCTCAATCAGCACATATCTGCTTTGCGGATTCATTGGGCATGATCGAATCAGACCATCCAACTCATCCTTACTTTGAACCACGCCTAAAATATGTACGCCCTTTATCCCATCTGCCACCTGAAACATAGTACCCCTCCTTTTTCTTCTGAGCTTTTCAAAAGCTATTGTATCATGTACTACTTTTGTCGTAAATAGTGTAAACGACACTTTTAGTCGCGTATATCGCACCATTTTTGACATTCTTATTTTCGCACCCAGATCTTTTCGGAGGGTTCATTTTATTTCTTGTTGCGAAACTGCACCGGAGTCATGTTAAATGCTTTCTTAAACAGTCGATTAAAATGTTCTACATTCTGATAGCCGACGGAAAGCGCGATGCTCTCAACGGTCATCGAACTGGTCTTTAACAATGTCTTTGCCTTCTTCAGACGAACATTCTTTACCAGCTCGCCGAATGTCATACCAGACTTTTCCTTGATATACTTGGACAGATACGGCTTTGACAGGTAGAACTTATCAGACAGTCCCTCAAGCGTGACATTTAAGTAGTTGGACTGAATGTAGTTCATAATCTCAACCATTCTTTTGTCTTTGGCAAACTGCGCATTCTGGATCTCCTCAATCTTGTTTACGGCAACACTCAATGCCTCGATCGAAGCCTTGATGATATCATTGTCGATACCAACGCCCCAGTAACGTCTGCCATTGCATACCACCCCGACATACGCAACCGCCTTGGATGAGCTGCCCTTTGTCAGAGAATGCTCCTCATAGAAGCTTAACTCGTAGCTGACGTTGAAGTAATTCTTGATTGCGTTGCTGACGGCATCCAGACGTCCATTTCCGGTTCCGGTGACAACCTGTGTATTCTGTCCATGCTGGATCGTTGCGTTTGCCACGATACCATTCTCCTGACGGAAATGGCACTCGCTCACCTGAAAGATAGACTTGCTGGTGATGTAGTGATCCTCAAAGATCTGATAAATGATCGCCGGAGTCAGTTCCTTATGTGCCTTATCGGAGATATCCTTAACTGTATAGCCAACCTCTTCACGCATATTTTCCGGAATGCTTAAGCCAAAATTGGTACGAAGCACGTAGCATACGCCGCCCTTACCGGACTGGCTGTTGATACGGATAACGTCGGAATCGTAGGTACGGCCAACATCCTTCGGGTCGATCGGCAGATACGGAACATCCCACTTCTCGCTCTTGCCTGCTTCTCTCCAAGCCATGCCCTTTGCGATTGCATCCTGATGGGAACCGGAGAATGCAGTGAAAACAAGCTTTCCTGCGTATGGCTGACGCTCATGTACACGCATACCGGTTACTTTCTCGTATACCTCTACCAGATGAGACATATCAGAGAAATCAAGCTTTGGATCAATACCGTGAGAGAACATGTTCATCGCCAACGTGATGACATCCACATTTCCGGTACGCTCGCCGTTTCCAAACAGCGTACCTTCGATACGGTCTGCACCGGCAAGCAAGCCAAGCTCTGCTGCCGCGACACCGCATCCGCGGTCGTTGTGCGGATGAAGTGACAGAACAACTCCATCGCGGTGCTTCATGTTCTTATTCATATATTCGATCTGAGTAGCAAATACGTGCGGCATTGCATTTTCAACGGTTGCCGGAAGGTTAATGATGACCTTATTGTCCGGTGTCGGCTGCCATACATCCAGAACGGCATTGCACACCTCAAGCGCATAATCCATCTCAGTTCCGGTGAAGCTCTCCGGGCTGTACTCGAAGGTGAAGTTACCCTCTGTCTTATCCGCTAACTCCTTTAACAGTGCGGCACCGTCGACTGCGATCTTCTTGATCTGCTCCTTATCCTTCTTGAATACCTGCTCACGCTGTGCAACGGAGGTGGAGTTGTAGACATGAACAACGGCTCTCGGCGCACCCTTGATGGCAGCGAAGGTCTTCTTAATAATATGCTCTCTTGCCTGTGTTAAAACCTGAATCGTTACATCGCTCGGGATCAGGTTCTGCTCAATTAAGGTACGGCAAAACTGATACTCAGTCTCAGAGGCTGCCGGGAATCCGATCTCGATTTCCTTAAAGCCAATCTGTACCAGCATTTTAAAAAATTCAATCTTCTCGTCCAGACTCATCGGCTCTACGAGTGCCTGGTTTCCGTCTCTTAAGTCAACAGAGCACCAAATCGGTGCATGATCGATATCATCCTTCTTGACCCAGTCGTAGGTCACGACCGGCGGCATAAAATACTGCTTTTCATACTTTTCACTTGGATTCATATTATTCACATCAACCTTTCTTACTATATTCTATTCTACCAAAAAAATATTTATCAATTTGATTGTCGTAATTTATCTTAGCACATTTGCAACGCAAATGCTAGTGACGGTTTTAATCATTATGGTTGATTTTTTTTGTCATGTTCTAGTTCATGCGTCTATCTCAGCCAACTGAGACATGACAGCATGAGGACGGGGCACACCCTAAGGTATGCTCCGTCCTCTGCGAAGGAAAAAGTGTTATGAGAAAAAGGAATTAACAATTATTATTCTGCTACAGAAGAGGACTCTTCTTCAACAGACTCAGCTGCTTCGTCAGTTGTCCCGGAACCGGTCTCTTCCTTCCATGCATCATACTGTGCCTGGAACTCTGCTAAAACGTCCTGATAACCAGCCTCATCAAGAGCTGCCTGATACTGGGCGATAGCATCTTCCACACCGTCAACACTGTATCCGCCATTCTCAAGTGCGAATCCGTACTCGTTGAATACGTTCTGGCAAGCAGTATACTTATCAGCGACAGGACTCTTATCGAAACGGAAACCTGCTGCACAAGAGGTGTTTGCTCCACCATTGAAGTCCTTATACAGTTCTGCCTTGTCATCCGGCTCTGTTGTCAGAGGCGTTACGATGGTTGCAGATGCAGACTCCCACATGGAGTGATTGTACTTGCCGGCAGCAGTCTGCTCTACCTTACCGTCAACATAGTTGAAATCCTCTCCCTCGATACCGAAGGTATACAGATCTGCCAGATAGCTGTCGGTATACAGAAGTCCTAAGAAGTCAACACAAGCCTTTGCTTCTTCCTCTGTGCTGTTTGCAGTTACTGCATAGCAGGAACCAAGTGAAGATGTGGAGTGAGCCCATCTGTCCGTAACGGCAACCATCTCAACGTCCTGATTGTAACGGCTGTTTGCCTCTGCATTAACCGGAATATCGGTCCACCAAGAAATACCCCAATCCTGAGTCTGTGTTGTGGTATCGGTAGTGGTCTTTGTTACTTCATCCTCTGAAATGTAGCCTGCCTCTGCCCACTTTGCCATCAATGTACAGAATTCTTTATACTGATCCGTCAAAACGGTATCTACAACTTCATTTGTCTCTCTGTCAACTGCTACCCAGTTGGACTGTGAATCAGCGGTAAAGAAATCAAAATCATTGATATAATATCTGTAGAACATAGCCGTCTTCTGTGACAGATACGGATATTTCAGACCCTCTTCCTCCAGATCCTGTAACATCGGCTCAATGTCTGCTAATGTCTTAACACTGCTGATATCCCAGCCGTACTTTTCAACAAGATCCTTACGGAACATGATATCGTAGCCTTCTGCATTATCCTTATAAACAGGAACGAAATAATTCTTTCCATTATACTTGGTTGCTTCCCACTGTCCTTCGTCCATGGACTCATACAGAGCCGTGCCAGGAAGCAGATCGGTAATATCATAAACTGCATTATTCGGTACTAAATCATTTGTGCCGATGGTGCCTTCCCATGATGCAGTCCAAAGAAGGTTAATCTCGTTATTTGCCAGAGCCAGATTTGCCTTATCGGTGTACTCACCGGAACCGATATCTGTCAGCTCAATCTGAACATTGATCTTGTCCTTAATATAATCATTGATTGCATCCTGAACCTTCTTTACCTGATCGGAATCCGGATTTGCCAAGTTAAAACATGCTCTTGTAATCTTAATCGTTACCGGATCGCTGTCACTTGCAAAAGCAGTGCCTGCAAAACAACTGGTTGCCATAGCTGCTGCCATTGATACTGCAAAAAGTTTTCTCTTCATAAATAAGTGTCCTCCTTAATGATGTTTGTTTTATGGGCTAAGGAAGTCTATGCACTCCCTTAAACTTACAAGATAATGATTACAAAATGGTTCGTTCCATCAACCCTTAACAGAGCCAACGGTAAGACCTTTTACGAAATACTTCTGGAAGAATGGGTATGCTACCATGATCGGCCCGATTACGACGATAACCGTTGCCATCGTTGCGGAATACTGCGGGATGGTACCTCCCATTGCTGCTTTAACAGAAGCAGGCACATTTGAATTGTTCAACAAAAACTCAATGCTCTTCTGAATATTGATCAAAAGCAGCTGCAATGGCTTCTTGCGGTCACTTGTGATATAAAGAAGTGCATTCTGCCAGTCGTTCCAGTAAACAGTTGCCATCATAAATCCGACTGCTGCCATGGAAGGCTTTAACAGCGGAAGTGTAATCTGGAAGAAGGTTCGATACTCGCCTGCGCCATCGATCTTGGCAGCCTCCATCAGCTCGCCCGGAATACTGTTTACAATATATGTTCTAAGAATGATAACATTCATCGTCGATACGCAAAGCGGTAAGATCAGCAATGCGATGTTATCCTTTAATCCGTACATGGACGTATAGATAATATAGCAGGATAACTGTCCGCCGGAAAACAGCATCGGAATCAGCAGATAAACCGATAAGAACTTGCCAAGCATGAAGCCCTTGCGGCTGATTGCATAAGCAAACATTGCCATGATTAAAAGTCCGGCTAATGTTCCAACGACTGTGATGAAGATGGTAATTCCATATGAGGTTGCCAGCTGCTTGCCATATCGAAGTACTGCATTTACACCATCAAGCGACCATTTCTCTGGTACAAATGAGAAACCATTCTGCACAATTGTCTTCTCATCCGTAAATGCTGCGATAAATACGAGCACAATTGGCAGTGCGCAGAACAATGTATAAAGAATCAGAAAAAATAACAATATGTACTGACCAACGGTCTTGCGCTCTCTTCTGGAAGGAGCGAGATCAAGATTTTTCTTTTTACTCATCTGAGTGCCTCCCTTCATTAGAACAATGCATTTTCCGGTGCAATCTTGCGAACAAGTCCGTTTGCAATCAGCATCATCGCCAGACCAATTACAGACTGGAAGAATGTGGTTGCTGCAACGAATCCGAAGTTCGAGTTCTTAAAGATTGCATTCAGCACGTAGGAATCGATAACCTGTGTGGTGGAATAAAGCTGTCCACTGTTTCTCGTTACCTGATAGAAAAGACCGGTATCGGATCTCATGATATTTCCTACTGAAAGAAGAAGCATAACGGTAATCATCGGCACCAGACTCGGAAGTGTGATATTGACGATCTGCTGCCAGCGGTTTGCACCGTCGATTTCAGCTGCCTCATAAAGAGACGAATCAATACCGGCAAGCACGGACATGTAAAGTACGGAGCCGTAACCTACGCTGTTCCACATCTTAACAATGGTTAAGATCATCGGCCACAGACTAGCTGTTGTGTAGTAACGTACATGTGCATTGAACAGGTTGTTCAAGATACCGGTATCGGTACTGATGAATGCATATACGATAAACTGTACAGCTGCGTAAGAGATGAATACCGGAATGATCATAACGGTCTGCATGGCCTTCGCGCACTTTTTAAATACGCACTGGTCAATTGCAATCGCAAGTACTACATTCAGTACCGTTCCAACTCCCGTAAAGATCACATAGTAGAACAACGTATTCTTTGTCATTGAGATAAACGTTGATTTCGATGCAATCAGGAACTTGAAGTTATCAAGACCATTCCACGGGCTGCCCCAGATTCCTTTCGTGTAATCATACGACTTGAATGCCATTACCAAACCGCCCATCGGAATATAGGCGAAGAACAGCAATACAAGAAATGCCGGCAAAGCCATTACAACGTGAGCTCTGTGTTTCCACGTGTTCTGAATAAAATTTTTCATCCCATCCACACTCCTTCTTCGTAATCTCCGTGTAATTTCCGTTTGTAAATTACTTAATCGTTTTCATAACTGAACTATACATCATTTTAAACCAAAATGCAATACCTTTTTAAATATTTTTATATATATTTTTTCAACTTTTCGTTTTTGCTTTGTCATAAGTTGTGTCGGTATTGTGTAAATTGTCGCTTTAGGGTGTAAAAAAAGAGTTCTTTCAGCAAACGCTTTCCGAACTCTTTTCGTTTTTTTACGAAACGGATGCAATTGTCCTTTTAATCGTGTTCCAACTCATCTGTCTCTATGCTATGATGTTGGGGACAAAAGGCATTTTGACCCCTTTGATACCATTTTGCTTTTCGATCCTGTACGGACTAGTTTTCTTCTTCCAAGCGACGCACGGATGCCCCCGGCATAACCTTTCCGGGCTTTACAATCATCTCGACAAGCGCACTCTTCGGACGCTCAATCTGGTCAACAATTGCTCTGGCCGCATCCTTTCCAATACCATCCATATCCTGTGCGTAGGTCGTAAGCTTCGGCAAAAATTGCTGAATTAACGCAATGCCATCGTATCCTGCCACTGAGATGTCTTTTGGAATGGACAGTCCTGCCTCGCGAATGACGCCGATCCCCCCGATTGCCGTAAAATCATCCGGGTACAGAATACAAGTCGGAGGCTCTTTTAACATCAGAAGCTTTTTTGTCGCCTCTGCACTCGCCTCGCCTTCCAAATATGGTGCTTCCGGCACATACTCATCCGGCACAGCCAGTCCATGAGCTTCCATTGTGCGATAAAAGCTTGCCAGTCTGACCTTCGTGACACCATTTTGCTGTCCATGTATATAAGCAATTTTTTTATGTCCCATGCTGATTACATACTCTGTCAGCTCCCTCATGCCTCGAATATTATCAGATACAACTGCCGGACAATTATTAAAGACATGATCGATCGTGACAACCGGAATATCGCTCTCGATTAACTCAACCACCTCTTCCTTTGTAAAATCAACATTTGCAATTACCACTCCGTCCACATTACGATAACGGCAATGCTCCAAATAGGACATTTCCCGACCTCCGACATTCTTGTTAATGAATGTGATATCGTATCCCAGGTTTTCCACTTCTGTCTTCAGACTCTCCAAAACCGGTGCAAAATACGGATGCGTCAGTCCGCTGTGATAGTCATCCAGAAACAAAACCCCTATATTGTGAGTCATCTTTGTCTTAAGTGCTCTCGCCGCCATGTTCGGAAGATAACCCATCTCATTTGCTTTCTGGCGAATCATCGCTTTTCTCTTTTCGCTGATGTCGTCCAGATCATTCAATGCCTTGCTGACTGTTGATGCCGACACGCCGCAGGCAGCTGCGATATCCTTTAATGAAACCATAGTACCTCTTCACCTGCTTTCTCTCAATCGTTTAAGTATTTTCAATATAACCTTATTTTCTTTCATTGTCAATCTGCAAAGCAGTCTGTTTCTATATTTTGTCACATGTTTCTACTTATTCTTTCACTTTTTTGTGCAAAATTATCATCTATTTTCCTCTCTTACTCATTTTTCACTTCTGCTCGACGAATTTTATCATTCTCAATCCATTCATCAAGCGAAAGCGGTTCGTAATTTGAGAAAACGCAGAAACAATTAATCATGCTGCATGGAATTGTTTTCTCATTTCCCGAAAAGTCAAGAAAAGATGTCTGCCTTGTCATTCGGATAAAACGATCCAGCAAAAGCTCATCCCTCGTATTGTGTACGTGTCCGTACAGCATGTAAGTTTTGGCTTCTCCTTTCTCATTTGTCCGATACTGCCCATTATAGCACATAATGGGATAATGACTCAATATAACTTTTCGCCCATTGTCATTTAATTCTTCGTAGGGGCGTATCCATTCAAACAAGCTCTTGTCAAATCTGCGGTATTGCAAATAGCGGTCGTGATTGCCCTCGATCAAATATTTCTTTCCATTTAATTGCTGCAGCAGCGCATTTGTCTGCATCGCATCGCCAAATGAAAAATCGCCCAGTATCACAGTCTCGTCGCAGGTGCGCACCTTTTCATTCCAGTGCTGTATCATATACTGATTCATCTCCTCAGCCGTGGAAAATCCCCGCTTGTCCATCTTGGTATTGAGTGCTTCGTGATAAAAATGGCAGTCTGCTATGTAAAAACGCATGTGTTGTGTCCTTTCCGATTGATCGGCTTCGATTGTTAGAATTGCCGCGCTCATTATACTATATTTCGTTTTAAAAAAGCAATATCACATTAACAGGCAAAAAAGACAGCAAACCAATCGTTTTTTGTTGACAACACCTCTTTCTTCTATTATTATGATTGCAGGAAAGGGAGTAGCTGCCATGAACATACAAAACTGTTTCATGGATTTTCATGCGTCAGAACGGCATTTGCCCGCAGAGGATTTAAATAGCAAGACTTTCATCACAGATTCTGCATTTCTGTGGTGAAAGTCTTGCTTTTTTTATAACCATTCGGTGCCGTGCAAAATGTCAGCTTCCCTTTTAATGCAGTGAGAACAAATTATCCTTTTCTTCTCACGCGAGCATTGCGTCTGAGCGCACTTGGCGCAAGCTCGATATGTGCAGCAATGTGCGCAGAAATGGAGAGTATCATGGAATTTTTACTGGAGAGCTTTCAGGCTCTGACCTGGCAGCAGGTCATCATGTACGCAGTAGGCATTATACTTATCATGCTTGCAATCAAAAAAGAATACGAACCTTCGCTTCTTCTTCCAATGGGATTCGGCGCAATTCTTGTCAATCTCCCCTTTTCCGGTGTACTGAATCAAACCATTCAAGGCGGCATTGAAGCAAACGGTGTCATTGAATGGCTGTTTCAGACTGGAATTGAAGCCTCCGAGGTCATGCCGATCCTTCTTTTTATCGGAATCGGCGCAATGATTGACTTTGGACCACTTCTCTCCAATCCTGTTATGTTCCTGTTCGGTGCTGCTGCTCAGTTTGGAATATTTGCAGCTATCCTGTTAGCCGCCGCACTTGGTTTTGACATACAGGATGCTGCTTCGATTGGAATCATCGGCGCGGCAGACGGCCCGACTGCTCTTCTTGTCTCGCAGGTATTTCACTCCAAATACATCGGTGCGATTGCTGTTGCTGCCTATTCCTATATGGCACTTGTTCCTATCGTCCAGCCGTTTGCGATCCGTCTTGTCACCACTAAGCGAGAGCGAAAAATCCATATGGATTACAATCCTCTCTCTGTTTCAAAAAGTGCGCGAATCGCATTTCCGATTCTTGTAACCATAATCGTTGGCTTTGCTGCTCCTCAATCCGTCGCACTTGTCGGCTTTTTGATGTTTGGAAATCTGATACGTGAATGTGGTGTTTTAAATACAATGTCGGACACGGCACAGAACACACTCGCCAATCTTATCACACTGCTGCTTGGTATTACGATTTCTTTCAGCATGAGAGCCGATCAATTTGTTACTGTAAATACACTCTTTATCCTCGCAATCGGTTTATTTGCTTTCGTGATGGACAGTATCGGCGGTGTACTCTTTGCCAAATTTTTAAATCTCTTCCTTAAAAAGAAGATTAATCCTATGGTAGGCGCTGCCGGAATCTCTGCATTTCCTATGTCTGCCAGAGTTGTTCAGAAAATGGCCGCAGAAGAGGAACCTGGAAATATCATCCTGATGCATGCAGCCGGCGCAAACGTATCCGGGCAGATCGCATCTGTCATCGCCGGAGGTCTTGTCATCAGCCTCGTATCCAGAATGCTCTGATACAAATGAGTCAAAATGCCTTTTGACCCCAACATCATTATATATAGAAAGGACACATTGCTATGACTTATACACAGACAATTCTCGCAGCACTCTCCATTATGTGGAAGGGGATGGGCGGCATTTTTATAACAATACTTCTTATTATTTTATGCGTATGGATAATGGGCAAATTATTTCATAAATGATTCTGCCCACACGAACCATCTTTGCATTCCCAAAACAAATAAAAGATAAATCTTGCCTTCTTCGCTGTGAAGCAGCTGCTGGCATCAATGTGGCAAAAAATATGTCCTCCCATCCGGCGCTGTGATACGAAAAAAGGGGATGTCGTAGAGCGCATGAAGATTTTCCTCGTTGAGGCATGGATCCGTCTCCCCCGCAGCGATCACATGTCCATCCTTTAGCATAATCAATCGGTCGCAGTAATTTCCAGCCAGATTGATATCATGAAGCACTATCAAAACCGACACACCTTCCTGTCGGTTTAATAACGAGAGTGTCTGCATGATTTCAATCTGGTTTTTCATATCAAGACTTGCGATGGGCTCATCAAGAAGCATCCACGGTGTGGTTTGTGCCACCGCGCGTGCAATTATAATCTTTTGCTTTTCGCCGCCGCTTAGTACGGCAAATTTTTTATCTTTCAGCCTGTCTGCTTTTGCAAGCGAAAATGCACGGGAAACTGCTTCTTTGTCAGCAGAAGATGTTCCCTCGAAACGTCCCTGATATGGCGTGCGGCCCGTCATGACGATCTCCTCTGCCGTAAAATCAGTTTCAATATCGGTCTTTTGCGGTACAAAGGAGAGAATCTTTGCCAGCTTTTTTCGCGGATAATCGCCAGCCGGCACACTGCCAATCTTTATACTTTCTTTGTCCTCTGTTTTTAAAAAAGCAAGTACATGGCGCAGAAAGCTTGATTTTCCGGCTCCGTTTGGGCCGATGATTCCATAGATATGACCCGGCTCAAGTGTGAGCGTGATATCCTTTAAAATGGGATGGTCTGTTCCTTCCGGGGTCCAGGTCAGATGAGTACTCACAATATCTGCTGATTTAAGCGAATCCATCTCCGGTGCAGACTTTTTTTTACCTCCTTGTCGATTCAAGCTAATTTTCTCCTTTTTGTGATTTTATGCTGTTCATGGGGATATTCTACGAAAGCGGCTCGCCGATTGTTTTGTCGGCGTCACTTGTTCCCACACGGACGGCTGCATAGCAGACGTTAGTGCCTTCGTAAAAGCAACTCGTCTCACCGCTAATCTAAGTTATGAGCCGTGAACGGTAGAAATTTTTCACGCCAGCTTCCTCTTGATCAGCAGAATCAGATATGGTGCTCCGATAATTGCCGTCAATACACCAACCGGCAGTTCTCCCGGCGCAGTCACAGTGCGTGCTAATGTATCGCAAATCATCAAAAAGAAGCCGCCTCCGAGAATCGCCCCCGGCAGGATTCGTCTGTAATCATCACCCAGCAAAAAGCGGATAATATGCGGAATCACCAGTCCGACAAAGCCAATCACACCGCTGACAGCAACACATGCAGCCACCATAACTGATACCGCTAAAATCAAAATTCGACGGATGCACGCCGTCTCGATGCCAAGGCTCTGTGCTGTCTCCTCACCCATCGCCATCAGATTCAGATCCTTTGACAGTGCAATGCAGATACATAAACAAATCACTTCACAAATCGCCACATAACCGACCTTTACCCACGCGGCAGCAGAAAAGCTTCCCATCGTCCACAGATAGACCTGCTCGATCTTGTCATGATGCAGGGACATAAGAAGCGACATTACCGCAGAAAATAATGTGCTGATCGCCGTTCCGGTCAGCAAAATGCCGATCGTCTTCGCGCCTTTTTTCATGCCGCCGATCAGATAAACAAGCACAATCGTAAAAATCGCTCCGATAAACGCGCACACACCAATCGTTCCGATGCCAAAGACACTCACCTGAACACCAAACAGAATCGCTATCGTCGCGCCGAGTGCTGCACCGGAAGACACGCCCAAAATATGCGGATCGGCAAGCGGATTCTGAAAAAGGCCCTGAAACACACCTCCTGCCGCCGACAGCCCTGCCCCGACAAATGCCGCAAGAAGTACACGCGGCAGACGCACCTGCAAAATAATATAACGCTGCATCGTGCTGTATGCCGAAATATTCACAAGCGAACCAATGCCCGGAATGCCGGACAGTGCCAGCTTAATGCTCCCAATTACACCAATGTCTGCTGAACCCACACTTAGGGAAATGGCAGCCCCCACAAAAAGCAGAGCTGCCATGCAAACATAGATATGAAAATATGTTTCTTTCTTTTTATCCAAAAATGGATTTTGTAAAATCGAAATACGTTTCAATAAAAGCTCCCTGATACACCTAGATCAATATGATTACAAACTTACTCAGCTAATGCAGCCTTTACGTAAGAAACCTCGTCTGCCTTTGCATTGCAATTGAAGATCTGGCCAAGTGCTGTTACGGCAGCATCGTCCTCTGCATCAACATAGATAACCGGGATATTGGCATCGTCAAGCTGTGCCTTTTCCTCATCGGAATACTCTGCATCTGCTACGACCACTGCCGGTGCCTCCGAAACAACGTCTTCTACACTCTTTTCCTCGTACTCAGCATCCTCATCAACTACGCCGATCTCCTTTAACAAATCGAATACTTCCTCGCTTGCCGCATAAACGCTCTCCGGGCAAGCCTCGATGTTATACTCCACATCACCGATCTGTACAGCTACCGGATACTCCGTCTCTGTCGGGAAGCACTCCGGATGAAGCATCTGCGCCAGTTCTACAACAGCGTCCGCATTTCTCGGTCCCTGACGATCCAGCATGTTGGTATCAATCGTCTTTACGTATCCATTCTTTACTGCACTCAGCTCAGTATATGGCTCTGTTGTGCTGAAACCTTCTTCATTGTATGCATTTAAGATCACATACTGCGGATCTTTCTCCAGAAGTGTCTCTGTCGAATAAGACCATCCTTCTACATCAGAAGCGATATTGTCACCGCCTGCTGCTGTCAGAATCCCATTTACAAACGTATCTCCTCCGGCTGTGTAATCGCCGTACTCACCATAGCCAACAACATAATAAACAGTCGGGTTCTCATCCGCATTTGCAAGACGATCGGATACATAATCTAACTTTGCCTTCATCTCATCAACTGTTTCAGACGCTGCCTCTTCACAATTTACAGCTTCACCGACCAACTCAATCATGTCATAAACACCGTTCATATCCTCTTCGCTGTACAGATACAGTACCGGAACACCTGCATCCTCAAGCTGCTTGATTGCATCATCTGAAAAATGAGTGGATGCAAGAACCAGATCCGGCTCCAGACTTAAAATCTTCTCGATATCCGCATCGGAGATACTTCCTACAGACTCAACCTCGCTAACCTGCGCCGGGTAATCGCAATAATCGGTTCTACCGACTAACTTATCCCCTGCACCGATTGCATACAGAATTTCTGTCATATTCGGTCCCATAGATACAATCTTCTCCGGCTCCTCGTCAATCGTAATCTCAGTGCCGTCTGTTCCTGTTAATGTAAGCGGATAGCTAACCTCACCAGCGACTTCTTCAGTTGCTGACTCTGACGATACTTCCTCTGAAGCAGCCTCGGTCTGTGCCTCACTGCTTTCCTCCTCAGTTGCCCATACGGACGTACCAGATGCTGCAAGTGCCGCACACATAATAATTGCCTGTAACTTCTGATATTTTCTCATAAAAACTCCTAACTGCAGATTCTCACTGCTTTCCCTATTATCTTTCACCAAAAGATGAAACACATACAATGATGTTGGGGGCAAAAGGCATTTTGACCCCTTTAAGACCAGCTCGATCATCTTTTTTTGAAAGCACCACACGGTATTCCTTATTATAACGAAATCCAACCTGTATTTCAAGCAGATTCTTTTGCTTACACATTCTGACCGTTTGTCCTGTACCAGTTGCCTTTACATATCTCTTTGCAGTCAGCTCACACTTTTTCTACCCTAACATATCCCGAAACCAGGCATTCTCCAGCATACGGTATACATGCTCGTTTGGCGTTCCTGCCCAAAACTCTTCCTTTGAAAAATATTTCTGACTATTCTTTCCAAGCATTTTTTCTGCAAATGCTCCGACTGCACGCGATCTTGACTGTCCGGCATAGCAATGAATTAACAGCGTATCTGCGTCCATATGATTGCGAATAAATGTAATAACGGAATCTGTCATTTTCTCGTCAAACAGCACAGTCCCTTCTGTTTCCTTCACAACATCATCAAAATACAACGTAAGAACACCTTTGCAGAATTTATTTTCCGAAAACGTAATGCCAAAACCACCCGTATGCGTATCCTGAATTGAGATGACTGCATAAGTATCTTTTCTTTTTGCGTCCTCTTCGCATCCTGCCGGATAATAATGATCCATCACAAAATCAAATGCTTCATTCACTGATTTCACTAACACTCGCTTCATTGCAACCTCCAATTGACATTACACCTGCGAACCGCCCGCTTCCTTATGAATCTGCAGCTCGTACAACTTCTTGTAGATTCCATTCTGTGCCAGCAGCTCCTGGTGCGTTCCGCGCTCCCGAATCTTTCCCTTATGCATAACCATGATGCAGTCCGCATGCTGAATCGTGGAGAGACGGTGCGCTACCATGATGGTGGTGCGTCCCTTCATCAGCTTTTCGAGGGCCTCCTGAATCAAAAGCTCCGTCTCGGTATCAATATTCGCGGTGGCCTCATCCATAACGAGGATCGCCGGTTTATGCGCGAGCGTTCGCGCAAATGATAAAAGCTGTCTTTCTCCCGCGGAGAAGGTCGCACCTCGCTCGGTGACAGGCTCTTTATACTGATGCGGCAGCTTTTCGATAAAATGCGATGCATTGACATACTCGGCCGCAGCCTTGACGTCCTCAAATGGGATATCATCATGCAGACGAATATTTGATTCAATATCGCCCTCGAAAATAAACACATCCTGCTGCATCTGTCCGATTGCACTTCTTAACTGCTTCTTGGAGAGCTTTCGGATGTCCACGCCGTCGATGTAAATATGTCCCTTCTGGATATCATAGTAGCGTCCGATCAGATTTAAGATGGATGACTTTCCGGCTCCGGTCGCACCGACAAAGGCAACCTTCTCACCTGGTTCGATGACAAAAGAAACATCGCGAAGCACATAATTTTCTCCATCGTAGGCAAACCACACATGATCAAATTCAATGCGTCCGAGTACCTTCGGCAGCACAATCGGATTTTCCTCCTCCTTTACCTGCGGCTCCTCGGCAAGGATCGTGAAAATCTTCTCGGCAGATGCGATAGATGACTGCAATGTGGAAAACTGCTCGGCAAGCTCCTGAATCGGATCAAAGAATTGCTGAATATACTGTGAAAAAATATAGAGTGTTCCGATGGAAATTGCACCGCCTAACACTTCACTGCTTCCGACACCAAGTACGATCATCAGTGACAGCACGCTCAAGATGTAGATTAGCGGACGGAAAATTGCAAAAACAAGCATCTCACGGTAATGTGCGCGGTACAATTTGTAATCTTTATCCTTAAATTCCTCAAATTTTCTCTCCTCGCGCCCGAAAATCTGAATGACGCGCATTCCTGAAATATTCTCAGACAAAAAGGTATTGATATCGGTCAGCTTCGTGCGCACCACGCGGTATACTTTTCTGGAGATAATACGAAAGGCCACGGTAAGTGCCACGACAATCGGAAGCAGCACAAACGAAATGAGTGCGAGACCACGATCGAGCACGATCATAACTGCTGCCAGTCCGATAATTTTTACAATATTTCGGAAAAGCCGCACGAGAATACCAGAATACATCTCATTTAATGCCTCAACATCATTTGTTACTCTGGTGACGAGCTTTCCCACCGGTGTCAGATCAAAAAAGCGGCTGCTTAAGCTTTGAATATGCACATACAATTCTCTGCGTACAGTCAGAATAATCTTTTGCCCTGTCTTTTGCAAAATCCATGTCTGACTGATATTAAAAACAAAACTGACAGCCAGCACAATACCATATTTCCATGCTGTGCTAACGATCACGCTATAATCGCCCTGTGTCTCAAAATTATCGATCGCGTCTGCGATTAAGATAGGTCGATACAAATCGAATCCTGTAAGTGCCAGCACTAGTACCAGACACAGCACTACCCAGCCGGCATATGGCTTCATATAAGAGAGAAGATGCAGCAGCGCATTTCCCTTATAATTGCTTTCCAATTTATCATCTGTCATTGAATTCATTTTGCTGCACCCCCTTACATCTCATTTAATTCCTGCTCAAGCTGCTGCTTCTCATAAATCTTTGCGTAGAAGCCGCCCTTGCTTACTAACTCATCATGTGTGCCATATTCGGTCAACTCACCCTCGGTCAGCACCGCGATATGATCGGCTTTCTGAAGTGTAGAGACACGATGTGCGATAATAATCGTTGTTTTATCTTTGCGAATGCGGATCAGATTCTCTAAAATCTGCTCCTCGGTATCCGTATCAACAGCAGAGAGCGAATCATCCATAATCAAAACCGGCGCATTTTTAAGGAGCGCACGCGCAATGGAACTGCGCTGTTTTTGTCCGCCGGAAAGAGTCACACCACGCTCACCTACAAGCGTCTGGTAGCCTTCCGGAAAATCAATGATATTGTCATGGATGCAGGCAGCCTCTGCCGCCTCCTTGATATCATCGCGCAGATGCGGATGTTCGTCAATGCGATCCTCCAGTCCAAATGCAATATTCTCCTCAAGTGTATCAGAAAACAGGAAGTTTTCCTGTGGCACATATGCCACATCGCGGTGCAATACATGAAGCGGAATTTCATCAATCGGTCTGTCATCCATAAGAAGCATTCCCTTCTTGCAATCGTACACACGAAGAAGCAAATCCGCAAGCGTGGACTTTCCGCTTCCGGTACGTCCCAGTACCGCCAGCATCTCCCCCTGCTTAATATGAAGATTGACATTCTTTAAGACAGGTGTTTCACCGTCCGGGTACTGAAATGTCAGATCGTGCATCTTGATATCGCCATTTAGATGATCGCCGTCCTTCTCCATAACCTTGTCTACGATATCCGGCTTTTCCTCAAAAATATCCTTGATACGCTTGTAGCCTGCCGCTGCCTGACTGAACGTATTGATACAGTCGCCGCAGGCAATCATCGGCCATACGAGCATACCAATGTAGGAGTTAAAAGCAACAAATTGTCCGACAGACACACTGCCATTCAAGACCATCTTACCACCGACAACCAGCGTTAAAAGAAGGCTGATTCCGGTAATCAGATCGAGCAGCGGGCCAAAGGTGCTTCTTAATTTCACGACTGCCAGATTTTTTTCCATGTTGTTCTCATTTGCTTTCTGAAACTCTTCAAGATCCTTCTTCTCCTGAACGAATGCCTTGATCACACGGATACCGGAAATGCTCTCCTGCACCTTATCAGACAAAAAAGAGAACGCCTCCTGACGGGCGGTCTGGCGTTTTTTCATATGAATGCCGAAGAAATAGCAGCCAATCGCAACAAGAATCATCGGGATAAATGCAAGCACCGTCAAGCGCAGATCAACATAAACGATCATTTTAATGATAACCATGAGTGACATAATAACTGCATCGAAAGTCGTAATGACTGCCATACCGACTGCCACACGCACTGCCTCCAGATCATTTGTAAAATGCGCCATCAAATCACCAGTCTTGTGCTCATTAAAATAGCGCGCAGACAACATTTCGATATGACCAAACATATCATTTCTCAGACGATACTCAATCTTTCTGGATGCCCCAAATATACAATAACGCCATCCAAAGCGGCCAAACATCATGACCAGTCCGGCGGTCAATATCTTAATAAGCATCATCGAAACGCAGTCTCTGTTCATCGTCCCATTTGTCAATCCATCTATGATATCGCCGATAAATTGCGGAACATAAATGCTTGCCAGATCAACTAAAAGCAGGATGCAGATACCAAAAATATACCACCACTTATACTCATACAAGTAGTTCTTCAGTGAAAATTTCTTCTGTTTTTCCATTGTACTTCCTCTCTATATTTTTTCTGGTCCCTATTTTAAACCAGATATTTGGCTATGACAATGGAGATTTTCAATCTTTTCATAAGTTGCCGCGTGAACTACGGCTGCAATCAAAAAAAGGAGGCTGCTTTCGCACCCTCCCTGCAGTTCATTTTAACGTTCCTGCGTATGCTCCTCGCGGTACTGTCCCGGTGTCTTGCCGACGTACTTCTTAAAGCGACGCATAAATACATGCTCATCCTCGTAGCCGACCGCCGCGCTGACATCCTTTACCTTAAGCGTTGTCGTCTTTAGCAGTTCCTTTGCCTTCTCCATGCGGATAATGCCCAGATAGTCGGACGGATTCACACCCATACGGTTTTTAAACTCAACTGACATCGTGACGGGACTGATGGACAGCTCATCGGCAAGTGCTGCCATCGTCAGCTCCGGACTGCTATAATGTTCCTTCATGTATGCAACTGCCTTTGTCGCCATATCAGGTTCCCTGGAATCTGCCGGCTTGTTTGACTGTCTTGCATCAATCAGGCTATGGCATACTTCATGCAGAATATCCGAAAACTGCTGTACGTTTAAACATTGCGACAACAGGAATACGTTATAGATATCGGAGAAGTCCACATGCGTATCATTCCACTCCGTGATCAGGATATGAAGAATATCATTATACAGCACACGGAAACTTAAAAGTGAATGATTGCTGCTCTTTAACTTGCCGCAAATCTCATCAATGACCTCGTCTGCCTCCTCGCTGTTGCAGGCGCGAATCGCATTTTTGAGTCTGCGAAGAAAGCTCTCCGGCAAAATTTCAATATGCTCAACTTTTGATGCCTGCTGATAGCGAATCATATTGCTGTTATCAACAAGAAATCGCGTGTCAAATGCCGTATCCGCTTCCAGATACGCCTGCGGCACCTCCATCAAGTTTTCGTGATAATCACTGACTGCCATGACAAGCTCTTCACACAGCGAACGACCGATATGAAAGAAATGCACCAGCATCTCCTCTGCCTGTCCACGATCCGATGTAAAAATAACAAACACATTTCTCGTCTTGCTGATCAGCTTGATTCGATAGCCGTCAATCGCCGAATAGCTGCGAACCAGATCAAGCATTTCCTTCTCCGCTTTTCCTTCGTTGTTCTGACCGCGATCACCGCCAAGATCGCCAATCATGATAACAAGAACCGATGCTGCTTTTGGAATTATGATCTTAGCCTCTGCCGCATCCCTACGGATTTCGTCTTCATTTCGATAAACACCGCGCACCAGATTTCCGACAAAACGACTCTTCTTTAATGGTATATGCGTCTCATTGTTCTTTGTAAGCGTTTCATTATTTTTCGCCAGCGTCTCGTTGTTCTTCGTAAGCGTTTCATTGCTCTTCGCAAGTGTCTCATTATTTTTAACAAGACTCTCTATCCCTGTCTCGATCGTTTCCAAATCGTATGGACGGTCTTCCTTTTTCAGCATTACATTAATCCGACGGATGCGCCCTGCAAGTTTGTGGTACAAAAGCATAATGCCAAATGCCGCCGGAATGCTGCATAGCAAGAGTAAGAAGACAATGCCCCACATACCGCTTCGGATTTGTCCGCCAAAGACATTCATCGGCTGCATACTCACATAGATCAGACCGCTATCGCCAGTCTTCATCGAAACCAGCATAGAAGTGCCATCTACCGAAATCTTCTGAGACACTATTGTACCAGATGCAAGCTCATCGAATATACTAAATTTCTCTGTCTCGCTATTACTGCTTTCATTATCTGTGCTGCTCTCGTCATGCTCTTCGCCTGCTGTCAGACCAAGAAGTATTTTGCTGACAACGCTGCTGTCAAGCTTTGCCGTCTCATCTGATTCTCTCTTTACAATGATCTGCCCATCGTACAGAATATAATGGCTGCGGCCATCCTCTGCATCACCTGTATCGAACAGTTCATCATAATACTCCTCCGGAACAAGAAATACCATGACAGCATTTCGTTTCGGCACAACCGTCTTTAAATAGACTGTCACTTTATCGGTATCATTCATATAGCGCATCTTTATATATCCCGATGCCGTCTGCTCCGCCAGTACCTTCAAGCGATAGTCCTCACCGCACAGAAATGTCCGAAATGTTTCTGCATCTGTATCTCCTAATACAAGTCCTGTTCGTACAAAATTGTCAAGACGAATGGAAGTCTGATGGTTATATAGATATTGATCACCATGATAAAAGTATAGCACCTGCCCGAAAAACTGGCTCACCGCCGTATAGCGGTACAGCTGTTCTTCAAGCTTTGTGCTCTTTAACGGCTGCTTGTCCAGCAAAAATTCCGTGCAGTCTGTCGAGAGATTGATTTGTGATACCACATCCGAAATGATCGCCATATCGTTTTCGTGACGTGATTCAATCGCTTTTAAATCGCTCTCATTTGCCTCAACAAAATTTTCATAAATCGTGCGATGATAGAATCGATACAGATAGCCTCCCATAACGACAATGATCATCACAACAATCATACTAAATGCAGTCAGATACAGCATCACGCCTTGACGGCGCAGCCTTCCACGCTCCAGTTTCACAAATTTATTCCCCCTTACGCTCTCTTATCTGACTGCATTATATCATTTTTTTCGTTTACTGTCCATCGGACGATTTTTTTATTGTTCACGGGTTGCTGCTGTAACTTAGATTAGCGGTGAGACGAGTTGCTTTTACGAGGCGGAACGTGCGGTTTTGTGAATGGGAGTCCGTAAACTTTGTCAATACCTTTGCTGTCGAACCGCTTTCGTAAAACTACCTCCCGTGAACAGGAAACCAATTACTCGATTTCCATGGTGTCGATTGCATCCTGATACATCTGAACGTACTCATCAACACCCATTCCATCAAACATGCTTACAAACTTCTCCCAGTTCTCATCGGTAACACCCTCGGTCACGAAAGTTGCCATGTTCTCAACAACCGCATTGTTGATATCGGTCTCAAGAAGTGCATTGCTCTGTAACTGTTCAGAAGTAAGCGGAGCAAGATCCAGATAATCATTGGAATACTTCTGCATAATGCCGGCCTCTTCGTAGGTCTGGCAATATTCAGTCTTCTCAATACGCTGTGCCGGCATGTTAAATACACTTGAGATATACTTACCCGGTCCAAAGAACAGCGTGTTGCAGTCCAGATAATTCTTTACATCGGTATTTCCACTGTTAAGAGAATCAATCTTTCCATTCTCATTGTAAGTCCAACCTGTGCCATCCGTCGCATCCTGCTCGCCATAGTACAGTGAGAACTGAGTCTCAGTATCCATCATTGCATCCAGAAGCTTTAAGGACTCATCTACATGCTCGTTTGTAATCGTCAGCCATGCACCGCCCTTTGCCTTCTCAATCGTCTTACTAAGCTTTGCGCCCATCTCTTCGCCTGGTGTCCACAGCACTGCACTCTTTGCTACGCCGTCATCCCAACCCATAGCGATCAATCTCCATGCGGTGAAGAATCCGACATTGCCTTCCTTTAACTTAGTCTCAATTGTATTCTGATCCTGTGAGATTACTTCTGCATCAATTAACTCTTCCTCGTACATCTGATGCAGCCACTCCATGCACTTGCGGAAGCCGTCCTGCGTTGCCGTAAACTGAACCTTCTTGTCATCATCAATGTAGATCCACTTCTGGCTATCACACGGTATACCAAACATCGGAAGGATATAGCGAACACCATAGAATCCAGTATCAAGTCCCATCTCAAGCGGAACTTCATCGGCTTCTCCATTTCCGTTCGGATCCTGTGTCTTAAATGCACGAAGTACTTCGGTCAGCTCGTCAATGTTAGTCGGTGTCTCCAGTCCAATCGCATCCAGCCAGGTCTGATTGATGAAATAATGCTGATTGGTGTTGATATTCTGACCTACCATATAGCCAACAGAATAGGTATGTCCGTCGGTTGCTACCAGACCAGAAGTTGGATCGGAGACCTCTCCTGCGATTCTTGTTGTGTAGTTTGGCATATCCTCTGCAATTTTGTCCTCAAGCGGAATCAAAAGACCCTGTGTAACACCATACTCCTCATCGTCTACGGTGCAGTTCGGTGCAATGATGATGTCCGGATACTCGTCGGATACAAACATCAAGTTTAACTTGGTGCTCCAGTCAGACGCCTTTACGACATCCCACTCTAAGTTAATGCCTGTTTTCTCCTCAAGTGCCTGTACGCCCGGCATTTCACTAGGATCCGTCAATGAATCTGTGTCACGAATGCCAAACATAATCTTTAAAGTAATCGGCTCATCTACGATTGGATAGGTCTGCTGATCGCTGTAATCTACTGTCTTTGCCTCTGATTCTGCGAAAACAGCCTGTCCCATTGCTCCCGAAAGCATCATCGCTGCACTCATTGCTCCTGCTAAAAATCTTCTTTTCATGATAAAATCCTCCTTATTTTGTGTCAGCCCTTTAAGGAACCGATCATAACGCCCTTTTCAAAATATTTCTGCATAAATCCATACAAGATTACAACCGGTCCGGTTGCCACCACAATGATACAATATTTCGCAACATTTGCAATACGCATCGCCTCTGCCATATCAGCCGCATTGTCAGACATTGTCTGCATGTAATCGCCGGATTTATCGACCTGAAGTGTCGCCAAGATTTCACGAAGTACGGTCTGAAGCGGCAACAGGTTTCGATCTTTTATATATACAAGTCCGGTAAAGTAATCATTCCACTTTGCAACACCATAGTAAACAGCAAGCACGGCAATAATCGTCTTGGAAAGCGGAAGTACAATCTTAAAGAAATATTGAAAGTGCGTCGTTCCATCAAGCATCGCTGCCTCGTACAGCTCATGCGGAATGTTTGTCTGAATGTAGGTTCTTGCCACCATCAAGTTCCATACACTGACGCATCCCATTAAAATCATGATCGCCGGCGTATTGTAAAGTCCGATGTCCTTCATAACAAGGAAGGTTGGGATCAGTCCGCCATTAAAAAACATCGTAAAGACGAAGAATAAATTGATTACTCCTTTTCCAATGAACTTCGGACGAGACAACGTATAGGCTGCTGCCAGTGTGATGATGATGCTGATCGTTACGCTAATTGCGGTATAAAGAATCGAATTTCCATACGAATGAAGCATCTCACTGTATTTTAAGATAGACTGATAGCCAACAAGCGAAAAGTCTACCGGATGCCAGATAACCTTTCCTGCTACGATTGCGTTCGGATCGGATACCGATGCGATGATAACCAGATACAGCGGATAGATGATCAGGAACATTACAACTATCCAGAAAATCGCATTAAAAATGTAGAATACCTGATTGCTCTTGCTGTACTGTCCGAATTTCTTTTTTGCACTCATCTTTCTGCTCCTCCTTCCTTAGAATAAGCCCACATCGGATATCTTCTTTGATATCTGGTTTGCTGTGATGATAATGATAAAGTTAATGACATTGATAAATAATCCGATTGCGGTCGTGTAGGAGAACTGTCCGCTTCCAAGTCCGACATTATACACATACACACCGATGATATCCGATGTCGGAATATTTCCCGCTGTCTGCATTACAAGTGCCTTGTTTGTATCACTGCTGAGCAGCTTTCCACAGTCGAGAATAAATACCATTACGATAACCGGCACGATACTCGGAATATCAATGTAGCGAATCTTCTGCCAGATGCTTGCGCCGTCGATTTCAGCAGCCTCGTAAAGAGACGGATCCACACCAGCCAGCGATGCGATATAGAGGATCGTTCCCCATCCGGCAGACTGCCAGATACCAGATATAATGTAAATGCTTCTGAATGCTTTTGCATCGGACATAAAGTCAACTGCCTTCATGCCAAGTGCCTGACGTAAAACATTTAAGATACCGCTTGTCGGTGACAGGAAGATATAAAGCATACCTGCCAGAACAACAGTTGAAATAAAATATGGTACGTAAATACTCGTCTGGATGAATCGCTTAATCCTCGGCCCCTTAATCTGATTTAATAAAATTGCCAAGATGATCGGTACCGGAAAACTCCACAGCAGATAATATACATTCAGCAGCAATGTATTTGCGAGCAGTCTCTTAAAATAATAAGCATGGAAAAAATTTTCAAAATGCTTTAGACCAACCCACTTGCTTCCTGCGATTCCAAACACTGCCTTGAAATCCTTGAATGCGATCTGGATTCCATACAGAGGCATGTAGTTGAATACGACAAAGTAGATGATCGCTGGCAGGATCAATACGTATAACTGCCAGTTGTTCTTAAAATAAACTGCGTAGTTTATTTTTTTCCTGGGAACTTTTGTCTTCTTGTTCTTTCCCATTGTTGTCTCCTCCTTCTTTTCTTTATCATTTCTCATGCCAGCTCTTCTCGCTGTGCATCTTTGCTAAGTCCAGACTAGCTCATCAAGATCTGTTTGTAAATGGTTTTAAATTTTACTCGCACTTGTTCTAACCACGTCACCCATTTTGCTAATTTTCAGTAACTTTTTTGTTACAAAATACAGTTAAAACAGCTAGTTTATGTTCATTTTTAAACTGGTTACAAAATTTTGTACCACAAAATAAGGGAATCTAGGAAGAACAGGAAGAAAGAAAAGGAAAGAAAGCTTCCTGTATACTTTAAATAGGTCAAGAGATTGACACAAAAAATACCTCAAGTAAAATTAGATTATTACTGACCGGCAAGTTGGTAAAAATC
>CAVJTU010000030.1:0-33381 GCA_963652495.1 uncultured Oscillospiraceae bacterium | reverse complement strand
TGCTGTTTTCGTAGAATCAGGAAGCTCCCGCTTCTATAAGCGGGGGTACGTTCACAGAAATCACACAAAGGAAGTCAGATCATGCTGGATGTTGAGGGAACTCAGTACGATGCATTGATCAAGGATGTTTTTTACAACCCGGTAGCAGGAAGAATCGATGAGATTGATTTTCAGGCACTGGTAAGCACAGAGAAAGTTCATTCTGTTGCAGAAGTTATCTTCGAGAACCGCGACATGATTGCGGAGGGTGTACTTCAGGAAAGTATGGAAGAGATTGCATACAAGGCATTGCCGGCAGATCTGGTTGATGAAGTCAGAGTTGATGTTGGCGGTATGAAGATCGGTGATGTAATTCGTGTAAAGGATCTGGCAATTTTTGCAGATACAAAGATCACGATTGCCGCAGATCCGGAAGCTGTTGTTGCATCCTTAAATGCAGCACACAATGCAGCGGTACCTGAACCTGAGACAGCAGAAGCTGACGGGGAGTCAAAGAAGGACGAATAATTCTAAGCGGATAGTTGAAGATTCAATGAAAGATTCAACGAAAAATTTATAAGAAGGGGCTGTCACACGAACATGTGGCAGCTCATTTTATATCCCAAATACAAAGAACGGCCGCCCAAAAGCGACCGTTCTTTTGCGTCAAGCGGATATTCGCAATCAAGCATCATTTGTCTCAATCAGCGCAGGCTGCTGGATTGTAAATCCCGACAAGATCTGACGAATTGCTGTATGAAGATAAGGAAGATATTCCTCCATCGAAACCGGCTGACCGTACAAGATGCAGCTGTAGCAGGTTGAACCTACCAGTTCAATAATTGTAAAGAGCATCAGTTCCGGCTCCGGACAGACATAAGAGTTTGTTTTCATCTGTTCAAAAATATATTCATAAAACTGCTGTGACTCATCCGGCAGCGTGTTCTCAAAGGCCGTTTTAAAAATTCCCCATGATAAATTTTTGGAAATAAAAGTTAAAAGACCGTGATCGGCATTCAGACGACCAATAATATAATCGGCAATTGCCAGAATCTGCTCCTCAAAGCTGTTAAAGTTCCGATTGATCAGTGCCTGATGTGCATCCGCAAACAGTTGTCCCGCCTTGTGAGCAATCAGTTTATCTCTCAAATCATATTTATCCTTAAAATATAAATAGAAAGTACCTTTTGCAAGACCGGCATCGGAAACAATATCGGAGATCGTCGTCTTGGCAAAGCCTTTATCGCGGAACAGGTCAAAGGCTGTCTGAAGCAAAGCATTTTTCTTTTGTTTCTTATTAATATCTACTTTTCCCATCCGAAAACCTCCTGTAAAAATCTTTTTAAAGTTCAAAATTATTATTATACGAAACTGACTAAAAGTCAATTATTAAAACTGACCAAAATTCATTTTATTGCAATCTCTTTTTCATCCATTTTGAATATTGACCAAAAGTCAGTTTTTGCATATAATGCGTAGTGTGAAAAAAAGATAGGAGATGGTTGCTATGGTTAAAGTAGGAAAATGGATTGCAAAACACAAATATTTGATCTTACTGATCAGTTTTTTGTTAATAATCCCTTCCGTAATCGGTATGGCAAAGACAAGAGTTAATTATGATATCCTAAGTTACCTGCCGGATACACTTGAGACGATCAAGGGTCAGGATATTATGGTCGATGAATACGGAATGGGCGCGTTTTCCATGGTTGTCGTGGAAAATATGGAACTAAAGGATGTGCAAAAACTCGAAGATGCGTACAGTGAAATCGAACATGTAAAAGACGTTCTCTGGTATGACGATGTCGCTGATTTAAGTCTTCCGGTTGAGATGATCCCGAAGGATTTACGAGAGGCGTTCTTCAAGGGTGACGCAACTATGATGCTTGTGCTGTTTGACAACACGACATCATCCGATGAGGCGATGGAAGCGTTGACCGAGATGCGAAAGATCAGCAACGAACAGTGCTTCTTAAGTGGTATGACAGGTATTGTTACCGATATTAAGAATCTGGCACTTGAGGAAATGCCGGCATACGTTGTAATCGCCGCGCTGCTTTGCTTCATCGTCTTAGAGCTGTTCACGGATTCATTTCTTGTTCCGCTCTTCTTCCTGTTAAGTATCGGAATTTCCATTCTCTACAACATGGGAACGAATATCTTCCTCGGTGAGATTTCTTATATTACGCAGGCACTGACAGCAGTCCTTCAGCTTGGTGTTACAATGGATTATTCCATTTTCCTTCTTAGCAGCTATGAGGAAAATAAAGAGCGATTTCCGGGAGAAAAAGAACGTGCCATGGGTCATGCGATCGCAAACACCTTCAAGTCGATCGTGGGAAGCTCCGTTACGACAATCGCAGGCTTCGCCGCACTTTGCTTCATGACATTCGCACTTGGCCGTGACCTTGGTATCGTCAGCGCAAAGGGTGTTGTTATCGGCGTTATCTGCTGTGTTACCGTTCTTCCGGCTATGATCCTTATTTTCGATAAGCCGATTGAAAAGACAAAGCACAAGCCGCTCATCAAGAGTATGGACAGATTGTCCACATTTATTACAAAGCATTACAAGGTCTGGCTGGCAATCTTCCTTATCCTTCTGGTTCCGGCTGTTTATGGAAACAACAATACAAAGATTTATTACAATATTTCAAAGTCTCTTCCGTCCACACTGGACAGCAATGTGGCAAATGAGAAGCTGGAAGAGGATTTTGACATGAGTGTTCTCCATCTGGTTATGATGGATAAGAACATGGACGCAAAGGATAAGCGTGATATGCTAAATGCCATCGACGAAGTAGATGGTGTTAAGTGGACCATCAGTTTAAATTCTCTGGTTGGTGCGAGTGTTCCGGATTCCATGATTCCAAAGGACATCAAGAGCATGCTGCAGAGTGATAACTGGGAACTGGCATTTGTATGCTCGAAGTACGAGTCAGCGACCGAGGAGGTCAATAATCAGATTGCCCAGATCAATGAGATTGTAAAGGGCTATGATGAAAATGCTATGGTCATCGGTGAGGCACCTATGATGAAGGACCTTGAAGATGTAACCAATATCGACCTTCAGAGTGTTAACACCGTATCCATGATCGCGATCTTCGTGATCATTATGATCATCTTCAAGTCAATTTCCCTGCCGATTATTCTGGTAGCCGTAATTGAGTTTGCAATAGCAGTAAACATGGCAGTCCCGTTCTATCAGAACATCAGCCTTCCGTTCGTTGCTTCAATCGTTGTCGGAACCATTCAGTTAGGAGCGACAGTAGATTATGCAATTCTGATGACGAGCCGTTATCAGAGAGAGCGAAGCAAGGGTAACAGTAAGAAAGAGGCAATCAGCGCAGCGCACAAGGCCAGCCTCGAGTCCATTATTACGAGTGGTCTTAGCTTCTTCGCTGCAACCTTCGGTGTATCTGCTTACTCAAAGGTTGATATGATTGGTTCCATCTGTACACTGCTTTCAAGAGGCGCATTAATCAGTGTTGTTGTCGTAGCACTTGTTTTGCCGGCAATGTTCCTGATTTTTGATAAGGTAATTTGTAAAACATCGATCAACTTCCTTGGAAAGAAATAAAGACGAAAACAGGGAAACCATTAAGAAATGAGGGTGTTATTATTATGAATAGAAATCATATGCTGAAAAGAAAATTGACAGCCGGACTGGCAGTCGGCATGGCAGTAGCAGTAGGAAGTGTTCCGGTTGCGCTGGCTGCCAACACAACAGATACAAAAGATTCATCGAGCAGCGTATCGAAGGAAGAGACTGTTTATGTAAACGCAGATGCTTCCGGAAATCCAGAGCAGATCACCGTTTCCAGCTGGTTAAAGAATGCCGGCTTACAGAGCAGCGTTGAAGATCAGTCCGATCTGACAAATATCAAGAACGTAAAAGGTGATGAGACATTCAGTGAGGATGGAAACAGCCTGACATGGAGCACCGATGGCAGTGATATTTATTATCAGGGTCAGAGCGACAAGGAGCTTCCGGTATCGGTAAAGTTTACTTATATATTGGATGGACAGGAGATGCAGCCGCAGGATCTTGCCGGCAAGAGTGGTCATCTTCAGATCAAGATTCAGTATACCAATAACGAGAAGAAGAGTGCAAAAGTAGACGGAAAGGAAGAAACAGTCTATAGCCCGTTCGTTATGCTGACCGCTCTGATTATGCCGGAGGATACATTCTCGAATGTCACGATCGACAACGGAAAAGTACTCTCTGATGGAAGCAGAAATATCGTAGTGGGATATGGTATGCCGGGTCTGAAGGACAGCTTAAAGCTGGATACCATCCATCTTTCTGTCGATGATGACGATGATAAGGACAGCAAAGACAGCAAAAGCAGCAAGGACGATACCGATAGTGAAGATAAGACACTGGATATTGACATTCCGGACAGCGTACAGATCGAAGCGGATGTAACCAATTTCTCAATGAGTTCTTCCTTTACAGTTGCTTTATCGGATCTGTTAAAGGATGTTGATTTTGACGATGACAGTGCACTTGATGATATTAAAGATGCCCTTGATGATCTCGACGAGGCAGCTACAAAGCTGGTTGATGGAACTTCTGATCTGTATGATGGCGTTGACGAGCTGGATGAGAAGTATGGCGAGTTTGATGACGGTGTGAAAGAATTAAAGGACGGCACTCATGATCTGTCAGATGGTGTCAGTGATCTGTCAGATGGCGTTGATTCCCTTGCAGATGGCGCAAAGCAGTTACAGAGCGGAGCAAAGGATCTGGCGAGTGGCGCAAAGACACTGGACAATGGAGCAGGTCAGCTTGCAAGCGGCGCAAAGGATCTGGTAAGTGGTGTCAGCCAGCTCGCAAGCGGAGCTACTGCACTTGCAAGCGGAGCAGGACAGTTACAGAGCGGAGCAGCTGCACTTCAGAGCGGAGCAGGTCAGCTTGCAGACGGAGCAGGCTCACTTCAAAGCGGAGCAGGCTCACTTCAGAGTGGAGCAGGTCAGTTACAGAGCGGAGCTGCCGCATTGCAGAGTGGAGCAGGTCAGTTGCAGAGTGGAGCCGATCAGTTACAGAGCGGAGCGGGCACACTGCAGAGTGGAATCAATGACTATACCGCTGGTGTAGATCTGTTAAATGCAGGTATTCAGCAGAATCTGTCAAGTGACAGTGAGTTAAATACAAAGGTTGCACAGTTTGCAGATGGAATCGATACACTGGCAGCAGGTGTCAACGACTACACAGCAGGAACCGATACCTTAGCAGATGGTGTTAGCGCATATGTGGCAGGTGAGCAGAAGCTTTCCGCAGGTGCACAGGCATTGACTCAGATTCAGAGTGCAGTAAGTACCCTTGCAGCAGCACTGGATGGACAGGGTGAAACCACAGAGGATCTGGTCGCAGCAGCAAATGCACTGGCACAGGGAACCGCAACCTTAAAGGCTTCCTTAGGAACTGAGAGTACACAGCAGTTAATGACACTGTTAGACAACATGCTTACAACAGGAAACGAGCTGATCACAGAGGCAGAGGGATTATCCACAGTTATGCAGGAGCAGATCGTAGCACCGGTTCAGAGTATGATGGCACAGGCAGAAACTTTGAAGACCCAGCTTACAACACTTGCACAGTATGGCGCAGGTGTTGCACAGGCAGCCGCAGGAATCAATCAGGAAGTTGCGGCGGCAAACGAACAGATCGCAGCCGCAAATGCACAGATTGCAGCGGCAAACGAACAGATCGCTGCAAGAGCATCTCAGGCAAATGCACAGTTGGATGCGACAAAGCAGTCTCTTACTAGTCAGGCAGCAGCTGCAAGAGAGAACGGAAATGAAGAATTGGCAGCATCACTTGAGGCAGCCGCAGCCAATATCACCGGTGTGGATTCATCCGAGATTTCAGGTGCAAGTGCAAGCGCAAGCGCAATTGACATTACCGTTCCGACACTGAGCCAGGAGGATCTGGAGGCAATGAACACTGCACTTACCGGACTTTCCGATCAGATTACTTCGATTCAGACAACCGTAACTGGTCTGATGACATCCCTTAGCGATGTACAGACAAAGATCGGTACCATCACAGCCATGAAGGATCAGATTCCGGCAGATGCAATTGCAGCTCTTGGTGCGGGTGTGGAAACACTTGATACCAGTATGCAGGCATTCAACACCGCAATGGGAACACTGTCTGCAAGTGTAAGTGAATTGAATACAAAGTCTTCCGCAGGTATCCAGTCTCTGTTAAATGGTTTTGCACAGCTTGACGCAAACAATGATGCACTTACAGGCGGTGCAGCGAAATTAAAGGAAAACAGCGCAGCTCTTACAAGTGGTGCAGCAGCACTTCAGTCCGGAGCAGATCAGTTAATCGAAGGACTGAATCAGTTAAGCACACAGCTGACAGCAGGAGCAGGACAGCTTGCAGCAAACAGCCAGACCTTACGTGATGGTGCCGCTAGCTTAAAGAGTGGTATTGACACAGTGAAGGGTGGAACCGATAGCTTAAAGAGCGGAACCGACAGCTTAAAGAGCGGAACTGACAGCTTAAAGAGCGGAGCCGACAGCTTAAAGAACGGTATTGATAGTGCAAAGAGTGGTATTGATACCTTAAAGAGCGGAACCGACAGCTTAAAGACAGGAACCGATACTTTAAAGACCGGTGCAGGTACATTAAGAAGCGGTGCGGATTCGCTGAAGTCCGGCACAAGTGCACTGAGCAGCGGTGCAGATACCTTAAAGAGTGGAACTGACGATTTAAGAAAGGGAACACTCGACTTAAAGAGCGGCACCAAGACCTTAGCAGACGGCGTTGACGATCTGAAGGATGGTGCAGATACCTTATCGGATGCAAGTGATGATGTAGTAGACGGAATCAGTGAACTGAAGGATGGTTCTGAGGAACTCAAGGACGGTATGCAGGAGTTCTATGATGAAGGAATCAGCAAGATCAAGAATCTGGCAGACGATGACTTAACCGTTCTCCTTGACCGCTTAAAGGCGCTGACCTCCGACGAAGTTGCATATGATACCTACAGCGGAAGAAGCGATGGTATGGAAGGTTCTGTAAAGTTCATTATCGAGACAGATGAGATCGAGGCAGAAACGACAGAGGAATAAAAGAAAACCATAACACCTCATATTTTTAGAAGAAACCGAACTACGGACATTTGCCCGATGTTCGGTTTCTTTTTTGCAGTTGACGTGAGAAAGCAGGAAGTGATAAAATGATTGCGTTTGGAGGTAAAAAAAGTATTAGCTGTGGAATGGCTCAAGAAGGGAGATACAAACGATGAAGAAAAAACCGTTAATCGGCATTTTGCCATTATATGATCTCGAAAAGAAAAGCTACTGGATGCTTCCAGGGTATATGAAAGGAATCGAGGAGGCAGGCGGTCTTCCGGTAATGCTTCCATTAACATCCGATCCGAATGAAATTTGTCAATTATCAGAAGAGATGGATGGCTATCTTTTTTCAGGAGGACCAGACATTGAGCCGTCGCTGTACGGGGAGGAAAAACGTCCATCATGCGATGTATGTTGTGATCTGCGCGATGCGATGGAGATTCCATTGTTTCATGCTGTATACGAAAAGGATAAGCCGATACTTGGCATCTGCCGCGGCATTCAGCTGATCAATACGGCACTTGGCGGAACACTGTATCAGGATCTTCCAAGTGAGCATCCGTCCGATACGGTGCATCGCCAGACGATACCGCCTGAAAATCCGACGCACTCAGTAACGCTTATCGCAGATACACCGCTTCGCAAGGTGATCGGTTCTGATACGCTGATGGTAAACAGCTGTCACCATCAGGCGGTGAAAACACTTGGAAAAGGCTTATGCGTGATGGGCGTGTCTGAGGATGGAATTGTTGAGTCCGTCTACGCACCGGAAAAATATTTTGTGCAGGCTGTTCAGTGGCATCCGGAATCCATGCATCATGTCGATGAAAACAGCCGCAAGCTTTTGAGACATTTTGTAAAGGTATGTGAGGAACAGATGCAAAGCATGGTTGAGTAGGGGAAAAGAAAATCATATTGAGAGCTGCCGATACCGGCAGTTCTTTTTTTCTTTACATTTCGTGCTTTTTTGTAAATTGTATTTGGGTGAGGTTCTGTTAAAATAATCGTAACCATTCAGAACCCCATTCGCAAAATTGCTTCTGCGAGGCAACCGCATTTTCAATGCGCCCATTTTGCATGGCTCTGAATCGTTACAAATAATCACAGTTCATGATTTTGGGGTATGAAAATGCATCTCGACAAAAATCATGACTGCAATGGTAAGAAAGAACAGAGGACGGATATGACAGGAACAATCATAGGAACAGGTGCCTGCAGTGCATCGCATGTGATGGAAAATGACGATCTGGCACAGCTTGCAGATACAAGTGATGCATGGATTACAGAGCGCACAGGCATTAAGCGAAGACATATCGCAGAAGACGAGACTGTCTCCTCCATGGCAATCGAAGCGGCGAAGGCGGCACTTTTGGATGCAGGCATTTTAGCTGAGAACATCGGACTGATCATTGTGTCTACGATGACGCCGGATAGCATTATGCCATGCACAGCATGCCTTGTGCAGGAGGCAATACATGCCACGAATGCGATCTGTTTTGATTTGAACGCAGCATGCAGCGGCTTTGTGGGTGCATTTGCCACGGCACGTGCTTATATTTCAAGCGGATTCGTTCGCTATGCACTTATCATTGGAAGTGAAGTGCTGTCCAATGTGGTGGATTGGAGTGACAGAAGCAGCTGCATCTTATTTGGCGATGGTGCAGGGGCTGTCGTGTTAGGAACGCCCGAAAATAGTGACGGCAAAAGTCTGACAGATTGTTCGTGCAGTTCATGGACTCCGGTTCTCCATGCAGATGGAAGTCTGTCACAGGCACTTACATTAAAGAGTCGTCATGATGCAAATGGTTTGTTTGAAAAGAGGTATCCGGATTGGAGCAGCCGCGGCTATTTTATCGGGATGGATGGAAGAACTGTTTTCCAATTTGCAATTCGTAAAGTGCCGGAAGTGATTGGTGAACTTCTCGAAAAAAATAGTTTAAAGAAAGAAGATATCACATTTTATGTTCTTCATCAGGCAAACAGCCGGATCATAGAGGCAGTCGCAAAACGTATGGAGGAACCGATTGAAAAATTTCCGATTAATTTAGATGAATATGGAAATACTTCATCGGCATCCATACCGATTCTTCTTGATGAGATGAATAAGAAAAATTGCCTTCATGCAGGTGAAAAAATTATCATAGCAGGCTTTGGCGGAGGTCTGACATGGGGTGCAGATGTGATTACCTGGACAAGAAAGCAGAAATAAAGGAGAGAGAAAACATGTTTGAAGAAATCAAGAAAATCGTAGCAGAAAACTTAGGAGTAGAGGAAGACAGCATCACAATGGAATCATCCTTCAAGGATGATTTAAAGGCCGATTCCCTTGACCTGTTTGAGATGGTAATGGCACTTGAGGAAGCATACGGGATTGAGATTCCAACTGATGATCTGGGGCAGCTTGAAACTGTTGCCGACGTGATTTCTTACATTGAAAGTCACAAAGAATAATGCTTAGTGAAAATGTTTGCTTGGATATGCAATGAATATTCAACCGAATCAAGCAAGCAGCGAAGCAGATTGCGAATATCTGCTTGACGAAAGAGTGCAGAAGCATACTGTAAGGAATCGGAAAGAGAAGGCAGGAAAAAAGGATGCAGACAGAAGTAACCAGATTGCTGGGAATAGAGGCTCCGATCATTCAGGGTGGAATGGCATGGGTCGCAGAACATAAGCTTGCAGCAGCCGTATCAAAGGCTGGCGGACTGGGAATTATCGGCGCCGCAAATGCACCGGCTGAGTGGGTCAGAGATCAGATTCGCCTGACAAAGCAGCTGACAGATAAGCCGTTTGGCGTGAATGTAATGCTGATGAGCCCATATGCGGCAGAAGTAGCACAGGTGATTGCACAGGAAGGCGTCAGTGTAGTGACGACGGGTGCCGGGAATCCGGAACGCTTCATGGAACTTTGGAAATCAAAGAAAATTAAGGTAATTCCGGTAATTGCGTCTGTGGCGCTGGCAAAGCGAATGGAGCGCGCAGGTGCAGATGCCATTGTTGCAGAAGGCTGTGAATCAGGAGGTCACATTGGCGAGAGTACCACGATGACACTTGTTCCGCAGGTGGCAGATGCCGTAACGATTCCTGTCATTGCGGCAGGCGGTATTGCGGATGGCAGAGGCATGGCAGCAGCCTTTATGCTGGGCGCAAGCGGTATTCAGATGGGTACTCGTTTTGTTGCAACAAAGGAATGTCAGGTTCATCAAAATTATAAGGACAAAATCGTAAAGGCAAGAGACATCGACACCAAAGTCACAGGGCGAAGCACCGGTCATCCGGTTCGCGCGCTGCGAAATGAGATGACAAAGCAGTATCTGGAATTGGAAAAGCAGGGCGCAGACTTCGAGAAGCTGGAAAATCTGACATTGGGCGGTCTTAGAAGAGCAGTTGTCGATGGCGATGTCAGGACAGGAAGCGTCATGTCCGGACAGATTGCAGGAATGATTCAGGATGAACTGACATGCCGCGAGGTCATTGAACGCACCATAAGCAAGGCCGAACAGCTGTTAAGCGGAAAAAAATAAAATGCGGGCAGCGAAAACGGTGAAATGAGAAAAGTGAAGCGAGGAAAGGAAACAGTATGGGTGTAGAGCATATAGGAATGGAGCGCACAGATATAGGAAAAATCGCATTTTTCTTTCCGGGGCAGGGTGCGCAGAAGGCTGGAATGGGAAAAGACTTCTATGAAAATAGTGAAATTGCACGAGAGTTTTTTGATCAGATGCAAAGCGTTCTTGACTTTGATTTAAAGAAAATGTGCTTTGATAAAATGGATGCACTGAATCTGACCGAGTACACGCAGCCATGTATGGTGAGCGTCTGCCTTGCAATGGTGCAGGAACTCGAAAAGCGCGGCATTTATCCGGATATGACAGCCGGATTAAGTCTGGGCGAGTATGCAGCCGTGGCTGCGGCAGGCGGTATGAAGATGATGGATGCCGTAAAGCTGGTGCGCCGCAGAGGCATATTGATGCAAAGCACTGTTCCCAAAGGCATGGGAGCGATGGCAGCTGTTCTTGGATTAGATACGAAAAAAATAGAAGAAATTCTGGAAGACTTTTCACATGTTTGGATCGCAAATTATAATTGTCCGGGGCAGATAGTCATCACCGGATTGATTGAAGAAGTGCAAAAGGCAAGTCAAGTGTTAAAAGAAGCCGGTGCAAAGCGTATTGTGATGCTGAAGGTCAGCGGATCATTCCACTCGCCGCTGTTAAAACCGGCAGGAGAAGCATTATTTAAAGAAATGGAATCGATTCCATTCTCTCCATTGACTGTTCCCTACGTGGCAAATGCCACCGCAGAGCTTGTGACAGACAGCACACAGATCAGACCACTTTTCGCGAAGGGAATTTCTTCTTCAGTGCGCTGGCAGCAGAGTATCGAAACAATGCTTGAAAATGGTGTCGATACATTTATTGAGATTGGACCGGGCAATACACTTGCAGGTTTTATGAGAAGAATTGCACCACAGGCAGCCGTATACAATGTCTCCTCGTGGGAGGATGCTGCTGCACTTGAGAGAAAGCTGTCAGAGAGAAATGTTTGCAGCGCACACGGAACATGCGGTTTTGTGAACAGCAGCAAATGTTTACGTTCACGCTACGAGGTAAAATATGAGTGACAAGTTAAAGAAAAAAATTGCAATTGTAACAGGGGCATCCCGTGGAATCGGCAGAGCCATTGCAAAGGAACTTGCGATGCAGGGCGCATTTGTAATTGTCAATTACAATGGTTCCAAGCAGGCAGCATATGAAACCGTGTCTGAAATTACGCAGGCAGGCGGCAATGCCGTGAGTATTTCGTGCAATGTGGCAGACGCAGCAGCATGTGAAGCCTTTATCAATACGGTCATCTGTGAATATGGCCGGATCGATATCTTAGTCAACAATGCCGGAATCGTGCGCGACAATCTTTTAATGCGCATCTCAGAGGCGGATTTTGACGCAGTAATTGACACAAATTTAAAGGGAACATTTCTGACAATGCATTATGCAGCGCGCCCGATGCTGCGCCAGAGAAACGGACGAATCATCAATATTTCTTCCGTAGTGGGCATTTTGGGAAATGCAGGACAGGCAAATTATGCAGCTTCAAAAGCAGGCATCATTGGTTTGACAAAATCAGCAGCAAAGGAGCTTGCTTCGCGCGGCATTACCGTAAACGCGGTAGCGCCGGGCTTTATCGAGACGGATATGACGAAAAAATTAAATGAATTAGTGAGAAATCAGATCCTCAGTCAGATCCCGGCCGGCAAATTCGGACAGCCGGAGGATGTCGCAAAAACGGTAGCTTTTTTGACATCGGACGAAGCATCTTATATCACCGGGCAGGTCATCCGGGTCGATGGTGGAATGTAATATATAGTTCACGGCCATTACACTTGGCAAAGCCCTAAGGTGAATGTGCTTTACGAGACGAGACGTTGTAGCGGGCCCGTTGTCAAAATACACTTACGTTGAAAATGTGTAGTGGGGACCCGCGGAGTTGGGCCCGTCGACAAAGTCACTTCACCGAGTGGGCTTTCGTAGAACTAGCGCCCGTGAACAACAACAGAACATAGCAGAACAGAAAGGCATAAAGAATCGAATGAAAAGAAGAGTAGTTGTGACCGGCCTGGGCGCCGTGACCCCTATTGGAAATACGGTAAATGAGTTTTGGCAGGGAATCCGCGAAAAAAAAGTTGGAATCGCTCCGATCACTCGTTTTGACACCACCGGATATAAGGTTACGTTGGCGGCAGAGGTAAAGAATTTTAAAGCAGCCGACCGCATGGATTTTAAGGCAGCAAAGAGAATGGATCGCTTTTCACAGTATGCGGTAGCTGCAGCAAAAGAAGCATTGATGGATTCGTGCCTTGATCTGTCAAAGGAAAATGCCTTTCGAGCAGGTGTTGTGATCGGCTCCGGAATCGGATCACTTGAGATGATTGAATCGGAGTATGAAAAGATCCTGAAGAATCAGGTAAACCGTGTCAATCCGCTTATGGTTCCGCGCATGATTTCCAATATGGCAGCAGGTAATGTTTCCATTCAGCTGGGGCTTCGCGGTAAGTGTACGAATGTGGTGACAGCTTGTGCATCCGGCACGCATTGCATCGGAGATGCGTTTCGTGCAATCCAGTACGAAGACGCTGATATCATGTTCGCAGGCGGTGCTGAGAGTTGTATCTGTCCAACCGGAGTGGCAGGCTTCCAGTCATTGACGGCACTTTCCACAGCTGTCGATCCGCTGTATGCCTCCATTCCATTTGATAAAAATAGAAAAGGTTTTGTCTTGGGAGAAGGTGCCGGAGTAGTTGTCCTTGAAGAGCTTGAACACGCAAAGGCACGAGGGGCTCATATCTATGCAGAGGTTGTCGGCTACGGTGCGACTGCGGATGCGTATCACATCACGTCTCCTTGCGAGGATGGAAGCGGAGCCGCTAAGGCGATGGAGCTTGCTATGGCAGAGGCAAAGGCAGCACCAAAAGACATTACCTATATCAATGCGCACGGAACAGGAACGCATCACAATGATCTCTTTGAGACGCGTGCGATCAAGCTTGCATTTGGCGAGGCCGCAAAGAAGATAAGTATCAATTCGACAAAATCCATGATTGGTCATTTGCTCGGCGCAGCCGGCGGAGTTGAGTTTATTGTATGTGCAAAATCCATCGAAGAGGGCTATATTCATCAGACTACAGGTACGAGAGAGACGGATGAAGAGTGCGATCTTGACTATACAATCGGTATGCCAAAAGAGAAGGAAGTTATCTACGCGATGAGTAATTCACTTGGATTTGGCGGACATAATGCATCGATTTTAATAAAACAATACAAAGATGCATAACTAGAAGAGTATAAATAAAACAGTACAGACAAAATAGTGCAAACAAAAGAACATAAATGGAGGAATCACATGGAACTGGATGATCTTTTAGAACTGATTGATCATGTATCATCATCAAAGCTGGATGATTTTTGCTATGAGGCGGGCAATATGAAGCTGCGGTTGAAGAAAAATGCAGCAAAGGAAGTCTTTGTCTCGCAGGAAGCCGTACAAAATATGCTGCCGGAACGAGCAATTGCCGGAAAATGTGCTGATGATGCAAGTGCAGAATCATCCAGAAAATCAGAGGAAGGATCATCTGACAAATACATTGATTCTCCACTTGTCGGTACTTTTTATACAGCACCTGGTGAGGGCGAGGAGCCATTTGTGTGTGTTGGTGACCGCATAAAGAAGGGACAAACGATTGGCATTGTAGAGGCAATGAAGCTGATGCACGAGATTACCAGCGAAAAAAGCGGTATAATCAAAGAAATCTGTGCAGAAAATGGTGCCGCTGTCGAGTATGGTCAGAAGCTGTTTGTAATTGCGCAGGACTAATCCGGTAAGAGAAACACAGCAAAAAAAGAAGAGAGAACAACAGGAGAAAATAGAAATGAATCATTTGAATATTAACCAGATTAAAGAGATTATTCCGCACCGCCACCCATTTCTTCTGATTGACTACATAGAGGACTATGTGCCGGGTGAGTATGCGGTTGGTTATAAATGTGTGTCCTACCGTGAAGACTTTTTTGCCGGTCATTTTCCAAAAGAACCGGTCATGCCGGGTGTGCTGACCATCGAGGCACTCGCACAGACGGGCGCAATCGCCATTCTTTCTCTTCCGGAAAATAAGGGAAAGACCGCTTATTTTGGCGGAATTGACAAGTGCCGCTTCCGTGGAAAAATCGTGCCGGGTGACAAGGTACGTCTCGAAACAAAAATTATAAAGACAAAAGGACCAGTCGGGGTTGGAGAAGCAGTAGCGAGTGTGGAGGGCAAGGAAGTTGTCCGCGCGGAACTGACATTTATGATAGGATGATAGTGGCAGCTTGCTGTGAAAAATGGCAGCTGCCACAGGAGAGAGAAAAGGAGCCGAAGATTCATGATCAGGAAGATTCTTGTAGCAAACCGGGGAGAGATTGCAGTGCGCATCATTCGTGCCTGCCGTGAGATAGGGATTGAGACGGTAGCCATTTATTCAGAGGCAGACAAAGATGCACTTCATGCGAAACTTGCAGATGAGGCGATTTGCATCGGACCGGCTGCGCTTAGCGAGAGCTATCTGTCAATGGAACGGATCATCAGCGCAACCATCATTTCCGGGGCAGAAGCGATTCACCCCGGCTTTGGACTGCTCTCAGAAAACAGCCGTTTTGCAAAGCTGTGCGAAGAGTGCAATATCATCTTTATCGGTCCTGCTTCCGATGTAATTAGCAGGCTGGGTGATAAGCAGGCAGCACGCGAGACAATGATTCAGGCCGGTATCCCTGTTATTCCCGGAGGCGATCATGCCATATATGACGAAGCGGATGCATTAAAGACTGCCGAAAGGACAGGTTATCCTGTTATGATTAAGGCTGTTTTGGGCGGTGGAGGCAAGGGCATGCGTATGGCAAAGGATGCAGATGAGTTGGCAAAAAACTTTGTAATTGCGCAGACTGAGGCAAAAAAATCCTTTGGCGATGGAGCAATGTATATCGAGCGTTTTATAAAAAGACCGCGCCATATCGAGTTTCAGATTTTAGCAGACCGCTTTGGCAATGTGATTCATCTTGGCGAGCGCGATTGCTCTATTCAGCGAAATCATCAAAAGATGATCGAGGAGGCACCAAGTATCGCACTTTCACATGAGCTTCGTGCCAAAATGGGCGAAATGGCGGTGCGTGCGGCAAAGGCAGCCGGGTATGTCAATGCCGGAACAATTGAATTTTTGCTGGAAAATGACGGTCGCTTTTATTTTATGGAAATGAATACGAGAATACAAGTCGAGCATCCGATCACCGAATGGGTTACCGGAATTGATCTGATCAAAGAGCAGATTCGCATCGCAGATGGAAAGAAGCTTTCCTATACGCAGGAACAGGTAACGATTGCGGGTCACGCGATTGAGGTGCGAATCAATGCCGAGCGTCCCAAGGAAAATTTTTTGCCATGTCCGGGAACCATTACCGGACTTCATCTGCCGGGAGGAAAGGGTGTGCGAATCGATTCTGCAATTTACAGTGGTTATACGATTCCGCCATACTATGATTCAATGATTGCAAAGATCAGTGTGTGGGCAAAGAATCGAAAGGAAGCCATCCGAAAAATGCAAAGTGCGCTTGGGGAAGTCATTATCGAGGGCGTGGATACAAATGTGAATTATCAATATGCGCTTTTGAATCATCCTGACTTTCTTGCAGGAAAGGTTGATATTGAGTTTATTGACCGCATTCAAAAACAGGAAATGGAATCGGATGATGCAAAGTAGGAAAGCCAGGCAGGTGAACAGGGAAAAAATGACAGTAAGGAAACAAAGTGAGGAAATGCCGTTATGAATTTGGATCATGTATTTAAAAAGACACTGGTGCGGCCGTTTGCCGGAATCCGTAAGAAGCCGGAAGTACCGGAAGGACTTCTGTGCAAGTGCAGCATGTGCAAAAAAGCGGTTGTGGCAGAGGATGTCCGAAAGAACTTCTATGTCTGCTCCAAATGCAATGGCTATTTTCGTGTCCGTGCGCAGGAACGTATTGCAAGAATTGCCGATACGGGCAGCTTTAACGAGTGGGATAAGGAGCTAGAGGGCGGCAATCCGATGGGATTTGAAGGATATGAGGAAAAGCTTGCCGCAGTAAGGTTAAAGACACGATTAAAAGAGGCGGTTGTAACCGGCTTGTGTACGATTGGCGGTGAGCCGTGCGTGCTTTGTGTTATGGATGGACGGTTTTTGATGGCAAGTATGGGTGAGGCTGTCGGTGAAAAGATTACAAGAGCGACGGAGCGCGCAACAAAAGAAAAACTTCCGATCATCATTTTTACCTGCTCCGGTGGAGCCCGAATGCAGGAGGGCATTGTTTCCTTGATGCAAATGGCAAAGACATCGGCTGCGCTCAAGCGTCACAGCGATGCAGGTCTTCTCTATATCAGTGTGCTGACGGATCCGACGACAGGCGGTGTGACGGCAAGCTTTGCGATGGAAGGCGATATTATTCTCGCAGAGCCAAAGGCACTCATCGGATTTGCCGGTCCGCGCGTCATTGAGCAGACGACAGGGCAGCGTCTTCCGGAAGGCTTTCAGCGTGCCGAGTTTTTACTGGAGCATGGCTTTGTTGACCGTATTGTAGAACGTCACGAACAAAAGCAGGTGCTCAGTGACCTGTTACGGCTCCATCATACACAGCCGACAACAAATCTTCATGCGGCAGGAGCAGATAGAGATGAGAATCAGGGTGAAAATCAAAAGGCAATCGCATTTTCAAATCAGCCGACGACAGTCATGCAGGAAAACGAAATTTCCAAAATGAAAGGACAAGATATCTCATCCGTCCGTTCTGCCTGGGATCGTGTTTGCCTCGCCAGAGATAAGAAGCGTCCGGTCGGTTCTGACTATATTCATATATTGTTTGATTCCTTTTATGAGCTTCATGGTGATCGTATGATGAGCGATGATAAGGCTATTACAGCAGGAATTGGTCTTTTTCGTGGTCAGCCTGTTACCGTGATTGCGCAGGAAAAGAAGCAAAACTTCGGTATGTGTTCTCCGCAGGGGTATCGAAAAGCACTTCGACTGATGGCACAGGCTGAGAAATTTCATCGCCCAATCATCTGCTTTGTCGATACACCGGGTGCAGCCTGTGGAATCGAGGCAGAGGAGCATGGACAGGGAGAAGCCATTGCAAGAAATCTCTATGAAATGTCCGCACGAAAAACACCGATTCTTTCCATATTAATTGGAGAAGGCGGCAGCGGCGGAGCACTTGCACTTGCTGTGGCAGATGAGGTATGGATGATGGAAAATGCTGTGTATTCCATCCTTTCGCCTGAAGGTTTTGCCAGCATTCTCTGGAAGGACAGCAAGCGTGCAAAGGAGGCAGCAGACTGTATGAAGCTGACTGCAGCCGATTTACAAAAGGCAGGAATTGTCGAGCAGGTATTTGTCGAGCCGGAATCGTTTACGACCGATCAGCTGGAAATGGTGGCAGAGACCATGAGTAATCAAATTCATCAGTTTTTGTTGAAGTATGGAGGTATGGATACCGATGCTTTGTGCGAACTGCGTTATCAGCGGTTTCGTAAATTTTGACATCGCAAAAACCGGGCAGAAGAGTCCACGGTCTTAACTGTGTGAGCAGTCAAAAAATGGCGGCAAGAATAAATACAAAAGCAGCTGTGAAAAGATAACTGCGAAGAGATCAAAAAGGCAGCTACGAAAGGAAATGCAGGACATGATAAAGATAAACAACAAAGAGCTGAAAAAACCAGTCTTTCAGGGCGGCATGGGTGTCGGTGTCAGCCTGTCAAAGCTTGCCGGAGCAGTCGCAAAGGCAGGAGGGGCAGGGACGATCTCGGCGGCACAGATCGGATTTGGGGATCCTGAGTTTGATGCAGATCCATTTCAGGCAAATCTTCGTGCAATCAGGCGTGAATTTCAAAAGGCAAGAGTAATCAGTCCAGACGGCATCATTGGATTTAATATCATGGTAGCCATGCGTCACTATGAAGAGTATGTAAGGGCAGCTGTGCAGGCAGGGGCAGATTTTCTTGTATGCGGTGCCGGTCTTCCGGTCGATCTTCCTAAAATTGTAAAGAATACCTTAATGGAGTTGGATTGGCCTGAGTATCAACCGGCTCTTGCCCCGGTTGTTTCTACTGAAAAATCGGCACATGTTATTTTTCGTTATTGGGAGAAAAAACATCAATGCGCACCGGACTTTGTAATCATCGAAGGGCCGCTTGCGGGTGGTCATCTTGGATTTACGAAAGAGCAAATGGATATATATGAACCAGATGCCTACGACGAGGAGGTGCGGTGCATCATTACCATTTGCCGTGAGTATGCATCACGCTTTGAAAAAGAGATTCCTGTTGTACTTGCAGGCGGGATCAGCACAAAAGAAGCAGCAGATCATGCATTTTCGTTAGGTGCAGATGCCATTCAGGCGGCAACCCGATTTGTCACGACCTACGAGTGTGATGCATCCGATGCATTTAAGGAAGCCTATCTTAATGCCTCAAAGGAGGATATTATTCTGGTCAAAAGTCCGGTTGGTCTTCCGGGGCGCGCTGTAAAAAATACATTTTCAGATACAATTATGTCCGGTAAGCGAATTGCGCCGTCAGGCTGCCGGGGGTGCCTGAAAAATTGTAAACCGGACACAATTCCTTATTGTATTACAGATGCGCTGATTGCATCGGTTACAGGTGATGCAGAAAATGGTCTTGTCTTTTGCGGTGCAGATGCGTGGCGGTGTGATCATCTTGAGCATGTAGAAAATGTAATAAAATCTTTACTTCCATAGAACAGAAAATATGCTATACTGAAAGCAAAATAGATTCAGTTCACAAATCGAATCATTGTAAGATAAAAATACAATATTTTTGCGTGGAGGTGCAGCAGGTTGATCAATTTATTTTCAAGAGAGCATAACAAACGAACACGGTTTACCAGAATGTGCATTGGGGAAGCCGTGTTCGTTTTAATGGATAAAAAAGAATATGAAAAAATCAAAATCTCGGATATTGTAAAGAAGGCAGGCGTATCCAGAATGACATTCTACCATTATTATGAGACGAAAGAGGACGCACTTTCCGATTATTTTCATGAGATTGTTGCAGGATATATACGTGAATGCAGAACTGAGAAAATCGGTCGCTTTCATGACCGCAGCAGCATTGTCCATGCACTGACATATTTTGACCAGTACGAGGCCTTTATTGAAAAGCTTGTGCAGGCAAAGCTGCACTACATTCTGTGGAATGCGATGAACGATTACATGAGCAAGCGCATTATGCCAAAGTACAAGATTCCGGAGTACGAGCTTTATTTTTACGGAGGAGCGTTATTAAATGTTTTCTTAAAGTGGGAGCAGGGCAAAAAAAAGGAATCCGCAGAACAGATTGCAGACTCCATTATAAAGAGTATGGGTTCGTCAGTCGATGCAGAATAAGAGTGAGTTATAAGAGTGAGCCATCGGGGGGATACATAACAAAAAATGGGCTGGAGGTACTCTGTGGGGATGAATGAGTTCGGGATGCATGAGCAAGGGATGAGTGAGCCGGAAATGGACAGATTTGAAATGGGCGATAAGGAACTGAACGGACAGGAAATCAGCGAGTGGGAACGATTGGAAAATCTATCGGGAGATATGGAGAAAAATCCATATCGCACCTATTATTTTGAAAATCCGGCGGCATATGACAGCCCGATTCGCAGCTGGGAGGAATTTCGCAGTCGTTTTCGCGCTGAATTTGCCGCTCATATGCCCAAAGAAGCCCCTACCTATATGAATCCATTTTTGGAAGAGAGTGCGTATTTTTTTCCAAATCCCAAAGACGAGGTTGCACTGATCGTCAATTGTGTATATTGCCCGCCATTTTTGCATCGTCTGGCATTTATTAAGATCGTGTATGTACTCAGAGGAAGCTGCCTTTTCTTTATCGGTGGCGAAAAGATTTTAATGAAAAGAGGAGCCTTTTGTCTCGTTGGACCCAATGTGGAGCAGGCTGTGTATAGCTGCAATGATGAGGATATTGTCGTGAATTTAATTATGCGTTTTTCTTCCTTTGCGGAATCGTTTTTGGGACTGATGCGTGAGCAGGGGATTATGTCAGAATTTCTCTGGAGAATGCTATACAGCAGAACGGACAATGGCTGTCTGATGTATGATGGAAAAGAAGAAAAAATCATGACTGAAAATGTAAAGGATCTGTGTGTGGAGATCCTTTTTGAAACGCAAAATCCCAGCAGCCTGATCCGAAAAAGTATGCTGATGATTTTTTATGGGAATGTCCTGCGCCTTCACGAAAAAGAATTGATTGTACTGGGAAGAGAGGGAAGTGCAGGTGATTATCGCCTGGCAGATATGCTGCTTTATATGGAAAATCATCTTACTTGCAATTTGCCGGAACTAGCGCGTATATTTGATTTGAGTGAAGGATATCTGAGTCGGTATTTTCGCAAAGAGACAGGAAAGACATTCGCACAGCTTTTATGTGAATTTCGCATGAAGCGTGCAGAGAAAATGCTTCTTCATACCGATTTTTCAATCGAGAAGATTGTGGAAACAGTAGGATATACCGATAAGAGCCGTTTTTATCGAAACTTCAAGGCAATGTATGGTGTGTCACCGGTGAAATACCGCAAAGGAAGGGGAGAATTATGTCCATATCAAAACAATTAGAAGAAATATTAAGACAAGAAGAATATGGTCAGAAGGCATACCGAAAGTTGTATCAGGAAAATCCGGCAGCGTATGACAGCCCGATTCGCAGCTGGGAGGAATTTCGCAGTCGTTTTTCAACTGAAATAGCAAAGGAAGCACCGACACCGGTAAAGGGCTTTTTATCGGAAAAGGAAATTTTCCCAAATGAGGATGTGCAGGTATATTGCTTTAAAAATGTAAGATTCTGCCCGCCTTTTTTGCATAAGCTGGAATTTATCAAGATTGTTTACATAATGGAAGGAACTGCCGTTTTTTATCTGAACGATAAGCGGTATGACATGTCGGAGGGGAATTTCTGCATTGTGGCACCGGGAGTCGAGCAGGCCCTTTTTACAGCAGATCCAAACGGAATTGCCGTGAATGTTTTGATGCGCTCATCGACTTTTACCAGAAACTTTTCTACACTTTTGTCTGAGCAGGGAATTTTAGGCGATTTTTTCTGGAAAATGGCATATACCAATTATTGCAATCGTGTATTATTTTTTTCGGCGGCACCAGATGATCGGATGAAACAGACGGTGCTTCGATTGTATGAGCAGGCACAGTTAGAGACAAAAAAGAGCAATCTGGTACAGGAAAGCTATGTCTGTATTCTGCTCGGTGAGGGAATTCGCAGACACAGTCAGGATATGAAGATTCTGGAAGGTTTTGATGGAAGCGTGTGGCAGATACCAGAAATTTTGCAGGATATGAAGCTGCATCTGCGGGATATTACATTAAAAGAGTTGGCATTAAGGTGGAATCGAAGAGAGGATGAGCTGCGACATGAACTGAAGATGGAAACCGGATATTCTTTTTCACGCCTTCTTAGTGATATTCGCCTTCAGACAGCGGCAGATCTTTTGTGCGGGACAAAGAAAAGCGTGGAAGAGATTATGGAGGAGATTGGATGTGGTGATTCTGCTGCATTTTACCGAAAATTTAAGAGACGATATGGTGTGACACCGCAGGCATACCGAACCCAGCGAGGATAGGAAAACAAAAAGAGAAGCGGAAAGAAAAATAAGGATAAAAAGAATAAGAAGAAAAAGAAAAATGTAATCAAGACAGGAAACGGTTATAGAAAAGTTAGAAAAATTCAGAAAAAAGGTCATAAAAAGCAAATTTTAGGCATGTTGAAAAACACTAGTAAAAAAGATATGATGAGTACAACAAAAAACGACAAAACAAAGAACGAGAATCAATGATTTGTTGTCTAAAAGCACACTTTTACTAGGAGGAAGAACATGAAAAAAAGAACATTAGCAGCACTTCTCGGCACATTGACAGCACTTTCAAGTGTAGCACCAACGATGGCACAGGCGGCAGAAAACACAGAGGAATATACCGTGACATTCTGCAGAACACAAGACTCCACAATGGAGAGTGATATCTTCTCAATCTTAAAGGACGAGTCCTATGAGGATAACCGTTGGACCAGACTGATTGCTGATCGTCTTGGAATTGATGTGAAGTATCTGTGGATTGCGCCGAATGCAGAGCAGCAGACACAGAAATTCAATGCAGCTGTTGCAGCTGGAACGATACCAGATATCGTGTGTGTCGATAAATTGACACTGAAAAATCTGGTAGAAGCAGATCTGGTTGTTGATATGGGACCATATTTTGAGGAGTATGCGAGTGATCTGCTCAAGTCCATGATCGCATCTGCAGGAGAGCAATGCGTGCAGGCATGTACCTTTGACGGTGTACAGTACGGAATCCCATATGTTGATTGTGATATTGAGACCGCACAGATGCTGTGGCTTCGTCAGGACTGGATGGACGAGTTGGGGCTGGAAGCCCCAAAGACAGTCGATGACTTAAAGGGAATCATGGATGCCTTTATGGAAAAGGCAGGAGATGGTGCAGTGGGTATGGCTCTTTGCAATGATCTGTATGGAAACCTGATGGATATTAAGGGCTTTGCAAATGCATATGGTGCATATCCGCGTTACTGGGTACAGCAGGATGATGGAACACTCGTATACGGCAGCACAACGCCAGAGATGAAGCAGACACTGGAAGCACTGGCTGATCTGTATCAGAATGGTTATCTGGATGAGGAGTTCCATGTAAATGATGGAACAAAGGCAGCAGAGGATCTGGTAAACGATAAGTGCGGTGTATTATATGGATGGCATGCAACTGCTTTGTGGCCGCTGCAGGATAATTTGAACCAGAATCCAGAGGCTGACTGGAGACCATATCAGATCGTAACCAGCGAGGAAGGTGCAGAGGTGACACCGGGTATCAATATGATGACAAGCAGCTGGTATGCAGTAAGCTCTGAGTGCGAGCATCCAGAGGCATTAGTTGAGTTGTTAAATCTCTATTGTGAGAAGGTATTCGATCCAGAATTAAATGAGTATAGTTACTACGCAAACCCAGGTGACGGATTAGAGGGTGTATGGAGACTTTCACCGGTGTCCCTAAACAGCCCGGATAAGAATCAGCAGACAGCAAAGGCAATCGCAGAGCCATTAAAGACTGGTGATCCGGGAGATCTTTACGGAGAGCAGCTTAGCATGTATGAGTACAGCAAGGCAGCACAGGATGGTGATACAACACTTTGGGGCTGGAATCGTGTATTCGGCGAAGGCGGTTCCCAGATGCTTCTGATCGATTATGAGAACGATGAAAATGTGAAGTTAGTAAGAGATCAATTCTATGGAGTTGCAACCGAGACAATGAGCATGAGAAAGACAACATTGGATACTATGCTCGACGAAGCGTTCATTAAAATCATCACCGGACAGACAACGGCCGATGAGTTTGATACCGTTGTGGAATCCTGGTATTCTGCAGGTGGTCAGGATATGACGGATGAAGTAAACGAGTGGTATCAGGCACAGCAGTAACTGGTCAGAGATAAAAAAGGCTGTCATGCAGCGTCTGGTGCGGCACTGCACGGCAGCTTTTTTATTGGATTATTGGAGTACAGTTGGAAAACAGCGATGGAAATGAGGGGTTTGAAATGCCAAATACAAATACAGCAAAAAAAGTAAAAACGAAATATACGAAAGCAAAGTTTAAAAAAGAGTTGCCACTTCATCTGATGATTCTTCCGGGGCTGATTCTTGTTCTTATTTTTTCTTATGTTCCGATGGGCGGATTGATCATTGCATTTCAGAAGTTTATCCCGAGCAAGGGAATGTTTGGAAATCAGAAGTGGATCGGATTTGACAATTTTTCCTATGTATTTTCCCTTCCGGGTTTCACGCGGGCGATGATGAATACAATTATTATAGCAGCATGGAAGATCGTGCTGGGATTAGTTGTTCCGATCGTGTTTGCACTTCTATTAAATGAAGTGAAAGGTCGTCGTTTTAAGAAAGTCGTGCAGACAATTGTGTATCTGCCTTACTTTATGTCTTGGGTTATTCTCGGTGGAATTTTCCGTGATATGCTTTCCCCGGGAGAAGGAATCATTAATCAGATCATAACCGCATTTGGCGGAAAATCCATTTTCTTTTTGGGCGACAATCGATATTTTAGAGGTACGATGATTGTGACCGATATCTGGAAAAATTTTGGATACGGGGCGATTGTGTATCTGGCTGCTATTTTGGGCATTGACACGCAGTTGTATGAGGCTGCACAGATTGACGGCGCAAATCGTTGGCAGCAGACTTGGCATGTTACACTTCCGGGCATGAAGATGATCATCGTGCTGATGATGGTACTCAGTCTTGGAAATGTATTAAATGCAGGCTTTGACCAGATTTTCAATATGTACAGCACTTCTGTATACCAGACAGGAGATATCATTGATACGTTTGTATACCGTCTTGGCCTTTTGGATGCGCAGTATGGACCAGCAACGGCTGTGGGCTTGTTTAAATCTGTTATCTCAACACTTTTTATTTCAGTATCGTATTTCCTGGCGTATAAGCTGGCCGATTATCGTATCTTTTAGGAGGAACCGTCATGAAGAAATCAAAAGGGCGTATTGTTTTTGAGGTAATTAATGTAATTGTGCTGTCATTGCTGTCATTTGCCTGCCTGTTTCCGCTGTTAAATATTCTGGCAATGTCTTTTTCAAGCAGTACAGCAGTCGCAGCTGGAAAAGTTTCTATTTTTCCTGTTGACTTTAATTTGTATGCGTATGATTATGTAGTAGGGAAGGCTGATTTCTGGAAAGCATTGCTTCGCTCGGTGGAGCGTGTCGCAATCGGACTTCCGTTAAATATGGTTTTAACAATTATGCTTGCGTACCCGCTGTCAAAGGAATCGACTTCATTTCGCATGAGAACTGTGTATGTATGGATTTTCTTCTTTACAATGCTGTTTTCCGGTGGTCTGATTCCTGGTTATTTGCTGATTCAGAATCTGAAAATGATGGATACGATCTGGGCGCTGGTGCTCCCGGCAGCAGTTCCTGTTTACAATGTAATTTTGATGTTAAATTTCTTCAGAGGAATTCCACACGAATTAGAGGAGGCAGCCGAGATCGACGGAGCAGGACAGTGGCGTATCTGTTTCCAGATCTTTGTACCATGTGCGAAGCCGTCCATTGCGACGTTGACGTTGTTTTCTTTTATCAGTCACTGGAACAGTTGGTTTGATGGATTAATTTTTTCCAATTTCCCGTCAAGCTATCCATTGGCATCATTTTTACAGACCGTTGTTGTACAGCGTGATATGACATTGCTTAGCTTAGAGGACTGGCAGTCCATGTCGATGATTTCGGACCGTACCGTGCGGTGTGCGCAGATCTTTGTTGGAATCATACCGATCATTTTGATTTATCCATTCGCGCAGAAATACTTCGTAAAGGGTATGACGGTAGGTTCTGTAAAGGGATAAAGAAAGATGAAATGACAAAGACGAACGATGAAGGAGACTTGATTGGAATGAGAGCTGAAGATCTGAGAATACAGGCACTGAAAAATCCGCTGGGAATCAATGAAAGTCCGGTGTTTTCCTGGCAACTGGTATCAGATAAAAAAGACGAAAAAAATGAAAGACAGACTGCATATCGGATTCTGGTGTCAGAGAGTGAGGCATCTCTTGCAAATGAAAATGAGACAGGGATGCTCTGGGACAGCGGTGTTGTAAAGGGGAGCCGTTGCTTTGGAATTTTGTATCAGGGCAAAAAGCTGCATTCCGCACAGAAAGCGTATTGGAAAGTGATGGTGTGGAATGGAAAAGATCAGGCATCTGCGTGGAGTGAAGCAGCATCCTTTGAGACAGGCTTACTTGAGCGCGAGGATTGGAAAGGTACTTGGATTGGACAGGGAGAGGATTATGAAAATCAGGAGGCAGCGCCTATTTTTGCAGGTAAATTTGAAGTGACAGATCCTGAGCAAGTAGTATGCGCACGGGCCTATATTAGCGGGCTTGGTGTGTTTCTGGCTGATGTGAATGGACAGAAGTTATCCGATGCCTTTTTTGAGCCGGGTGAGTCGGATGCGACAAAGACGGTTTACTATGTGACATATGACATCACAAAACGATTGGCATCTGGTACAAATTTTCTTACGGTGACGCTTGGAAATGGTCAGTATACCGGATATACAATCGATCCGGTCATGGTGCATCCGGACGGAACAAGAACAAAATTCGGACGTTATCAGAAAAATGACAGCTGCTTTGTTAAGCCGGGAATCTGTGGCAGAAAGAAGCTGATCGCGCAGGTAGAGTTGACCTTGAAGGATGGAACAAGAAAGATTGTCTGCGCATCCGATGAAAACTGGCTGTGGATCAATGGGCCTACCATTTTCCAGAACTGGTACGGCGGCGAGGATTATGATGCATGTTTGGCAGAAAAGCTGGCTGAAATAAAAAAAGAGCCATCCGAGGAAAACGGTTGGAGCCGAGCAAAAAAAATGCAGCCGCCAAAGGGAATACTGATGGCACGCGAGTGCCCGCCAATTCAGATTGAGGAGCGATTCATAGCAAAGAGCGTAAAAAAGCTGGGTGAAGGTCATTTTCTGGTAGATGTGGGTAAAAATGGCGCTGGATTTGTGGAGCTTGTGCTGCATGGAACGACAAAGGAAAATCGCGGAAATTGGATTTATCTGTACCCGGCGGAAATGACAAATGAGACTGGCGATGGCGTAGACCAGCGGTCGTGCACGCAGAGCTGGAGCGAGAAGTTTGACTGTGTGATTCGCGATTCCTATCGGATGACAGGAAGTGGTGAGGAGCGTTGGCATCCGTCTTTTTGCTATCACGGCTTTCAGTATGTAGAAGTAGTTGGCTTTCCAGGTGAGCTTACACCAGACCAGATCATTTGCTGTCGTCTTGCCGCAGCCAATGAAAAGCATGGCACTTTTGAAACTTCAAATGAGACTTTAAACCGCATCTGCGAAATTACAGACCGCTCGATTTCAAGCAACATGTACTGGAGTTTTACGGATTGCCCGCAGATCGAAAAGCTAGGCTGGATTGAGACCTCACATCTGATGTTTGCGTCTGTTGCGGCAGTGTATGACATTCGCGCATGGATGAAGAAAATCATTCATGATATTTGCGATTCACAGCTCGATAAGGCTCAGGCTGCACTTGAAGGAAATGATGAAGAAGGTTTCGTACCGGGTATCATTCCGGAATTTTATCGCATCGGAGGACTCTATAAGGATCCAAACTGGAATGGCGCGTGTGTCTTCACACCGTGGGCATATTATCAGTATTATGGTGACGAGGCTGTGCTGCGTCAGGCATTTCCGGTGATAGAACGCTATCTGGCTTATCTGGATCGCCAGACGACAAATGGCGTGTTAGAAAATTATGCACAGATGGGGGAATGGGGTGAGTATGGAGAACATACGCCGAATGTGCTGGTTGCCACCTGCGCGTATTACAGGATGCTTGTGATCGCAAAGCAGATTTGTGAAATTTTAAAAGGGCAGAAAGAAAATAAGATAGACACGAAAAATGAAAAAGATAGACAGAAAGGTAAATGCGAAGATAAGAGTGAAGATCAGAAAGTAAAACTGTACGGAGCAAAGGCACAAGCAGTAAGAGAAGCATTCTATCATCATCCGGAGTGCTACGATGAGACAACAGGACAGTTTGGAACAGGCAGTCAGGCAAGCTATGCGATTGCGCTGTTCAGCGGGATGGCAAAGGGTCACGAAGAGCAGGCTGTGAAAGCACTTGTAGAAGCTGTAAAGAAAAATGGCTATCATTTGACTTCGGGAGAGGTAGGCTTAAAGCAGGTATTTTCCTCATTGGCAGAGGCTGGATATAGCGATGTCGTGTATCAGATGGTCATGAATCCGACCGCGCCAAGTTATCGTGTCTTTGCCGATACTGGACTCACCACATTGCCAGAGTATTGGAATTACGAGGAACTTTGGCTGGGCAGTATGGTGCGCTCCCGCAATCATGCGATGATGGGTCATGTGCGCGAGTGGATGACAAGCTTCGTGCTTGGTCTTCGCCCGCAGGCTCCGGGGTGGACAAAAATGCTCGTGACACCGTATGCGGCAGCTGATTTGATGTATGCGAAGGGCAGTGTCATGACTGCGTGGGGCATTGTAAAAGTGTCATGGAAAAAGGAGAATGAAAGCTTTTCTCTTGCAGCATCCATACCGCCGGGAATTACTGCTACTGTGTGCATGCCAAAGGAATACGGCGGTGTACAGTTTGAGGTTGGAAGCGGCGAGTGGAAGTTTGAAGCTAAGGCAGAAAATTAGACTCTATATTGTTCAGAAGAAATCTATTTATAGTTATTTTTAGATTGATAAATTCATTCATAAATTTATTTGAAAATCCGTATATGTTCATAAAATAATTGATTTTTTTGAACATATACGGATATACTATTTTTAAGGGAAAGGAGGCTGAAAATGGAGATGAAAAGTGAACAGAAAAATCAGAATGAATGGAAAATACAAAGTGAGCAGGAAATTGAACGCCTTAATCGCAAGTTAAAGCGTGTAATGGATGAGTATGCGAAGTGTGCAAAAGAAAGAGATGAACTAAGGGCAACAATTGCCGCTTCAGCAAAAGGGAAAAAAGGTAGACCAGGACTAAGTACAGAGAAGAAAGCACAAATCTGCACACTTTATCAGCAGGGAAACTCTATGCGCCAGACTGCGCAAAAGGCAGGAGTGTCGCTTGGTACAGTAAGCAATATTATTGATGAGGCAAAAAAGTCTTCACGAATTGTCTATGTCTATATGGACCGCGAAAAACCGGTAACGTTGTTAGATATTTATCCAGCAATAAATAGACTGGAAATCTGGAATTTCACAGATGATTTGATTAGTCGGGCATTTGGCAATCGCAAAAATCCCTCGTGGCAAGAATATGAGCAGTTTTTGGAGGATCGCTGTATGCCGAGAACACGATATGGAATAAAAAAAGAACTGGAGCGTATGGGGCTAGATAGCTACGATCCGTTTCAGATTGTGGAGATAACAAAGGGGCGTGTATATGGTGATGGGCAATGGTTAGCGCGAATGGATCAAAAAGGAATTGATCAGGTTGACAGTATTCTGGCAAAAACACATGGAAAAACAAAAGAAGAACAGGCAAAAGCGTTATTGGAGTTCATTGATTTGTGGAAGGAGGGGCAAGAATGACAAGTAGTGCAAGGATTACATCCTCCAAAGGAAATCAGAACAAATGGTGTGAAAATGGAAAAATGAAATCAATCAATTTGAAGGAATCTATGAGAATGAAGCATTGATGCGTACAAAAGAATTATTGTACCGACAGATGAGAAAGTATGCTTATCTGTTTTAAGAAAAGCAAAACAAGGGTCGAAGTTCTTTCATAAAATTATCAGGTTGCAGTAACATCATCACAAAACTTTCACAAAACAATTTGCATTTCTTATTGACAGATAAAATAATAAGTGTTATAGTACAAATAGAGCAGGAGAAAATGAAGATCGTATTCTGCCATTTAATAGAAATAGAAACAAGCAACAGTTAACATGCCAGTGCGGAGCACTTGCGCACGAAGCTTCCTTCGCTTGCTACATAGAGAGCGACAGGAGCATTGTATAAAAAAGGAGTGAGCGCTGTGAAGAAAGATTACTATGAAGTATTAGGCGTCAGCCAAAGTGCAGACGCATCTGCAATAAAGAAAGCATATCGAAAGCTCGCAAAGAAGTATCATCCAGACAGCAATGTCGGTGATGCATCGGCAGCGGAGCATTTTAAGGAAGTAAATGAGGCTTACGATGTTCTCGGTGACGAGAAGAAGCGTAAACTTTACGATCAATATGGTCATGCGGCCTTTGAGGAAGGCTTTGGTCAGGGCGCAAATGGTTATTCTGGTGGCTATTCCGGTGGAGCAAGTGGCTTTGGCCAAAACGGTGGCTTCGGCGGTTTTTCTGGTTTTCGAAATGCCGATTCCAATGGCGGCTATCAGGAGTTCCATTTTAATGGAAACGATGCCGACATGGACGATCTGTTAAAGAACTTGTTCGGAGGCGGCCACTTTAGCGGCGGCTTTGGTTCTGGTTCTGCTTCGGGCAGTTCAGGCAGAAGAAGCTATTCGTCAAACGGCTTTAACTCGAGTGGCTTCGGATCTGGCTTTGGTCAGGGTGCAAATGGCTATAGCAGCTATTCCGATTTTGGATCAGACTACGGAACAGGCGCTGGTTCTTCCTCCGGCTTTGGCACCGGGGCAGGCGCAGGATCCGATTCTCTTGATGTCAACGCAGAGGTTACGGTCAGCTTTGATGAGGCAGCCTTTGGCGCAAATAAGAGAATTCGCTTACAGGGATCCGACGGCAAGACGCAGACACTTGAAATCAAGATTCCGGCAGGTATCGACTCTGGCAAGACCATTCGTCTGAAAGGAAAAGGCAGCATTGGTCGAAGTGGTCGCGCCGGTGATCTTTTGCTGAAAGTAACTGTGCAGGATAAGCCGGGCTTTCGCCGTGAGGGAATGGATGTTTATACGACTGTGCAGATTCCATTTACCACAGCTGTGTTTGGCGGCGAGGCACGTATTCGGACAATTCATGGTGATGTCATTTGTAAGATCAAGCCGGGCACTCAGTCAGGCAGTAAGATCCGTCTGAAAGGAAAAGGTATTGTTTCCATGAAGGATTCCAACGTATTCGGAGATCAATATGCGATTATCGAAATTCAGGTACCGACAACGCTTACGCCGCAGGCTGCACGGAAGCTGCGTGAATTTGAAACCGAGTATGCGAAGACCTCCGGGAGTACATCGAACGGCTTCCATGCCGCGTGATGCTTTCAATAAAAATTGACAGAAAAAACTCTCATCATTCAAACAGATTGATGAGAGCTTTTTTTGTTGCTTTATGGAAATGGTTCCGCTATAATAGTACTGTTTACGTAAAGGAGGAGAAAAACATGTCAATGCAAATCGTGTTTGAGCAGATTCTTGTTATTTTCGGCTATATAATCGTCGGATATGCGGCAGGAAAGCTGAAAATCATCAACAAGGAGCAGCAGCGTTATCTTTCAAAGCTGATTTCGTCGCTCATACTTCCATTTACAGTGCTGTCAGCCAGCAGCATGCAGGTAAATGGGCGTGATCTTATTAACATAGCAGAGGCAGTAGCACTGCTGTTTGGATGTCTGGCACTCACATCGGCAGGTGTGCTGGCATATGCAAAGATCAAAAAACTGCCGGATGAAAAGAAAGCAGCATATACGGGGTTGTGCACATATCCAAACTGCACATTCATCGGAATGCCGCTTTGCATCGCACTTATGGGTGAGTGGGGAACGCTTTACGGCGCAGCAGGAATCATTTCATTTAATATGCTGTTCTTTACACTTCAGATATCGCTGTTCACCAGACAGAAATTCCATCCAAAAGTTTTTCTGACACCATTAAATATCAGTACGTTGATAATGATATTGATGCTTATATTCCATGTGCAGTTTCCAACACCGCTTCAGACTGTATGCTCCAATATAGGAGGCATCACCACACCGCTGGCACTTATCATTGTAGGCGTTATGCTGGCAGACGGAAATCTGTCAGAGATTATAACAGAGAAGCGATCCTATGTGATATCACTGGTTAGAAATATCATTTGCCCACTTGTCATGCTCGCTATTATGGCAGTGCTTCCGCTTGACCAGAATCTTAGAATGGCAGTGCTGATCTATGTAGCATGCCCTGTCGCAAATTTGACGAGCGTATATGCTATTCAAAGTGATATGGAGCCGGCATTGTGCGCAAAAGCAACAATTTTGTCAACCATTCTTTTTATCGTGACAATACCGGCAATCATATGGCTCGGACAGATGGTTTACGGATTTTAACCGAATCAAGTAAGTCCCATGCTTCAATTGCAAAAATCAGCCCAACTAACGTGTTAATTTTTTAACAAAAAGACCAAAAATACGCAAAAAGTCTTGTTCAATTGGTTAAAAAAGCAATTGACTTTTTGCATAAATTCTGGAATAATATAGATAGATTGGGGTGATTTTTGGAGATACCCAAAAGACGCCAATTGTACAGATGTACAGATATTAAGAAAAGAGAGGTTAATGTAAAATGGCAAAAGTGGATTTAAGCCAGTATGGTATTACTGGAACTACAGAAGTTGTATACAATCCTTCTTATGAAGATCTGTTTACAGAGGAGACAAAGCCAGAGTTAGAGGGCTATGAGAAGGGACAGGTTACCGAACTGGGTGCTGTTAATGTCATGACTGGTATTTACACCGGACGTTCTCCTAAGGATAAGTTCATCGTTATGGATGAGAACTCCAAGGATACTGTATGGTGGACCTCTGATGAGTATAAGAACGACAACCATCCGGCTAGCGAAGAGGCATGGGCAGCTGTTAAGAAGATCGCTCAGGAAGAGCTTTCCAATAAGAAGCTGTATGTCGTAGATGCATTCTGCGGTGCAAACAAGGATACCAGAATGGCAGTTCGTTTCATCGTAGAGGTTGCTTGGCAGGCTCATTTCGTAACCAACATGTTCATCCGTCCTACAGAGGAAGAGCTTAAGGACTTTAAGCCGGATTTCGTTGTTTACAACGCATCTAAGGCTAAGGTTGAGAACTACAAAGAGCTGGGTCTGAACTCTGAGACAGCTGTTGTATTCAACATCACAAGCCATGAGCAGGTTATCATCAATACATGGTACGGCGGCGAGATGAAGAAGGGTATGTTCTCCATGATGAACTACT